>JALENG010000058.1 GCA_022767925.1 Clostridia bacterium | reverse complement strand
GGATTTCACCTTGGCAGATCTTCGCCGTGAAATTGAAAAAAGACGCACGTTTGCGATTATTTCGCACCCGGATGCCGGTAAAACCACGCTGACCGAAAAATTCCTGCTCTATGGCGGGGCCATCAATCTGGCCGGCGCCGTGAAAGGAAAGAAAAATGCCCGCCACGCGGTTTCAGACTGGATGGAGATCGAAAAGCAGCGCGGTATTTCGGTCACTTCTTCGGTGATGCAGTTCCAGTATGAGGGGTACTGCATCAATATTCTGGATACCCCCGGCCACCAGGATTTCTCGGAGGACACCTATCGCACTCTGATGGCCGCTGACTCGGCGGTGATGGTTATCGACGCTGGTAAGGGTGTCGAAGCCCAGACTCGGAAGCTGTTCAAGGTATGCACCATGCGGCATATCCCGATTTTTACCTTTATCAATAAAATGGACCGGGAGGCCCGCGATCCCTACGAGCTGCTGGAGGAGATTGAAAACGAGCTGGGAATCGGCACCTATCCCATGAACTGGCCCGTGGGCTGCGGCAAAGAATTCAAGGGGGTGTACGACCGGGAGAAGCACCGCCTGATCACTTTTGATGCCAACAATGGGCAGCACGAGGTGGCCGCCCACGAATCCAATGTGGATGATGATTCGCTTTTGCCCCTGCTGGGTGAAAACCTTCTCTCCACCCTTCGGGATGACGTCGAACTGTTGGACGGCGCCGGCGATGAATTTGATGTGCAGGCCGTGCGATCGGGCAAGCTGTCGCCGGTTTTCTTCGGCTCGGCTTTGACCAATTTCGGTGTCGAGCCCTTTTTGGAGTCCTTCCTGCAATTGACCACCTCCCCCCTGGCGCGCCAGTGCGGAGATACCGTTGTGGATCCGTTTGATCCCGGCTTTTCAGCGTTTGTTTTCAAAATTCAGGCCAATATGAACAAAGCCCACCGTGACCGGATTGCTTTTATGCGCATTGTTTCCGGCCGGTTTGAAAAAGGGATGGAAGTGCTGCACGTGCAGGGCGGGCGCAAGATGAAGCTGTCCCAGCCGCAGCAGATGATGGCCCAAAACCGCGAGATTATTGAGGAAGCCTATGCGGGCGACATTATCGGCGTGTTCGATCCGGGGGTGTTTTCCATCGGGGATACGGTATGCTCGCCGGGGATGAAGGTTCAGTTTGACGGCATTCCCACTTTCGCACCGGAGTTTTTCTGCCGCGTAGAGCAGAAGGATACCATGAAGCGCAAACAGTTCGTCAAGGGCACCAGCCAGATCGCCCAGGAGGGCGCCATCCAGGTTTTCCGCCAGGTGGGCGGCGGCATGGAGGAAGTGATCGTCGGGGTGGTGGGTACCCTGCAGTTTGACGTATTCCGCTACCGCCTGGAGAACGAATATAATGTAGAGGTCCGCATGGAGACCCTGCCGTACTCGTATATCCGCTGGATTGATAACGAGGACGTGGACCTGAAAAAGCTGAGCCTGACCAGCGACACCAAAAAGGTGGAGGATATGCGCGGCAGAAAGCTGCTGCTGTTCGCCGGTGAGTGGAGCATCCGCTGGGCACAGGAGCATAACGAGGGGCTTCAATTGTCGGAATTCAGCCGCGGATAACCGACTCCAGAACACAAAAAGCACCGTCTGTTTTTCCACAGACGGTGCTTTTTCTTTTTAATCCCGGTAATTCGGGCTTATTCTTTGAGCGCTACGCGCAGGCGAAACTCTTTCTCTCTTACCCATGCAGCACGGCTGTCACCGTTCGGAACATGATCCTGATATCCCCCCACACCGTGATATGCCGCAGATACTGCAGGTTCATCTCGGATTTCGGGGGCAGGATCTTCTCCACATAAATAATCTCGGGATCTCCGCCGGAGGACAGAATTTCATCCTCATCCTTAAACGCAATGCTGGATTCCGCCGTCACACCGGGACGCACCAGCAGGGTGGCAAAATAAGCCGGGGCGTATTTTTCGACGTATTTCGGCACTTCCGGCCGCGGGCCCACCAGGCTCATGTCCCCGCACAGCACATTGAGAAGCTGCGAAATCTCATCCAGCCGGCATTTGCGGATCAACCGGCCCATGCGGGTAATCCGGTTGTCGCCGCCCGTAGTGAGGGACAGGCCGATCTTGTCCGCATTTTGAACCATGGTGCGGAACTTAAAAATCCGGAACGGCACTCCATACCGCCCCACCCGCACCTGGCGGTAAAAAACAGGCCCGCGGGAATCAACCTTGATCGCAATGGCGAGCACAAGAAAGACAGGGGAAAAAGCCAGTAGAATCAGCATCGACACCAGAATGTCAAACATCCGTTTTCCAAAAAGGTGAAAGCGCTGTTTTTTCAGTCCATCATAATACACCCGGGTTTCCGGGTTGTGAAACTCCGGGGGCAGTTTTTCAAAAGGCACCATATTTTCCTCTCCTTCACAAACAGAAGGGCATTTTGGAAGTATTATACCATATTCCCCCTTTATATTCAAATGATTCCCCATATTTCTCCCGCCCCATGCCGCAATTTACAAAAAGCAGAAAATTCTTCCGGAAAAACTGTGCGAATCCGTTTACATTTTTAAAAAAATTCGCTATACTGTATGTGGAAAATTGCCGCTGTGCCTTTTTCTGAATACCTTTTCAAAGGAGAACAAAACATATGATGTACCTGGGAATTGATGTGGGCGGCACCAATATTGCCGTCGGCGTCGTGAATGAGAACAAAGAGATTATTGCCAAGGCTTCGAATAAATCCCCTGTGCCCTGCACCATGGATGAATTCTGCGATACAATGGCACTTACGGCCAAGCAGGCCATGGAAAAGGCTGGGATCACCCTGGAGGATATTCCGTGGGTGGGCATTGGCTGCCCCGGCACCGTAAACCGCGGCACGGGTATCATTGAGTTCACCAACAACCTGCATTTTTCCAACTGGCCGCTGGTGGAAATGATGAAAGAGCGCATGGGCGGCAAAGACGTGATCATTGAAAACGACGCCAACGCGGCGGCTTACGGCGAGTACAAGGCCGGTGCGCTGAAGGGCGCCCAGAATGCGGTTGCCATCACCCTGGGCACCGGAATCGGCAGCGGCATTATCATCGACGGCAAAATCTATGCCGGCAACAACTATGCCGCCGGTGAGATGGGCCACATGGTCATTGTGTATGACGGGCGGCAGTGCAACTGCGGCCGCAAGGGCTGCTGGGAGCGCTATGCTTCTGCGACCGGCCTGATCATCACCACCAAAGAATCCATGGAGCAGAATAAAGACAGTGTAATGTGGGAACTGTGCGGCGGCGATATCAACAAGGCCAGCGGCCGTACGGCGTTTGATGCCATGCGCAAGGGCGATGAAGCCGGCAAGCAGGTAGTCGATCACTTCATCAACTACCTCGGATGCGGCCTGGTCAATGTAATCAATACCTTCCAGCCCGATATCCTGTGCATCGGCGGCGGCATCTGCAACGAGGGCGAAACCCTGCTGGCCCCCGTACGCACCTATGTGGATAACGAACAGTACGCCATGAACGCCAAACTGAAAACCAAGATTTGCCGGGCTGAGCTGGGCAATGACGCCGGTATTATCGGCGCTGCTCTGTTGGGCGAATAAAGATTCACACACCCTATTCTTATCGAGCGGGAGAGGTTGTCCTTTCCCGCTCCCTTTCTATGCCTGTCGATCCGGCAGAGGAATTCCCTATGGTCCTTCGGCCGGCTGTTATTCTGCCATATGGGAGGAATTTGTTATGAGTATTTTTGTCAGGCCCTTCGGCGCCACGCCGGACGGGCGTGCCGTTCCGCTGTATACCCTGGAGACCGCTTCGGGATTTTCGGTATCCGTCACTCCGTTTGGATGCCGGATTGTCTCGATCCTGGCACCGGACCGAAACGGTCATTTTGCTTCGGTCCTGCACAGCTTTGACCACCTGGAGCCCTACTGGGAGACCCGCAATTTTCACGGTGCCTTTGTGGGGCGGTTTGCCAACCGCATCGGCGGTGCCTCGTTTGAAATAGATGGGGTAACCTATCATCTGCTGAAAAATGAGGGAGAGAACACCATTCATGGGGGCGTGAAAAAGCATTTGGCCATCACCCTGTTTGATACGGAGAAAACCGCTGATGGACCGGAGCCCTCCATCACCTTTTCCCACCTGGACCCGGACGGAACCGAGGGGTATCCGGGCAATCTGAACGTGACCGTCACCTATAAGCTGACAAAGGACAATGCCCTTGCGATTTTTTATACCGCTTCTTCCGACAAAAAGACACCGGTGAATCTGACCAACCACAGCTACTTTAATCTGAAGGACGACAAGAACGAGCCTGTGCTGGATACCATACTGCAGATCGCTTCACATCAGGTGACCGAAGTGGACGACGGCCTGATTCCCACCGGAAAAATTCTGGATATCTCCGGCACCGCACTGGACTTCTCCTCCCCCAAGCCCATCGGGCAGGATATCGGGGAAAATGAACCCTCGATGCGGCGCGTGAACGGCTACGATCACAACTATGTGCTGGACGGCGAAGGACTTCGCAAAGTGGCCGAAGCCTATGATCCGCAGTCCGGCCGCGTGATGGAAACCTTTACCGATCTGCCGGGAATGCAGCTGTACACAGATAATGACAATGAACACCGCGCGTTCTGTCTGGAAACCCAGTTCTACCCGGATTCTGTCCATCACCCCGAGTTCCCCTTCTCCTGGGTGGAACCCGGCCATCCGCTGAAAACTACCACCATTTTCCGGTTCTCGGTACGGTAAAAAATTCTTCCAACCCAAGCCGTAGCCGGCTAATTTTAACCCAAAAAATCTCCTGTTGCCAAATATAGAGCAACAGGAGATTTTTTGTTGGGAACAGGAAACCGAGGGCTTATTCCTCCAGCATGGCAAGAATGTCGCTCTTGGGCCGGGCACCCACGGCCTGCTGGGCAATCTTGCCGTTCTTCATCACAACCAGCGTGGGAATACTCATCACGCCGAATCTTTCTGCCAGTTCCGGCTGCTCATCCACGTTGACTTTGCCCACTTTTTTATCGGTGACCTCCTCGGCAATTTCGTCCACAATCGGCGAAACCATCCGGCACGGACCGCACCAACTGGCCCAAAAATCCAGCAGAACCGGCTCGCGGCTGTCCAGTACCTCTTTCTCAAAATTTTCTTTGGTAATGGTCATAACGGCCATCATCCTCACTCCTTTCTGATTCCGGCAAAAGCATATTGCTCTCACCCTTTTCAGTATACCACGATTTTTTATGGTTTTCTGAACAGAATGAAAATTTTGTGCTATAGTTTCTCCCGGTTTTTCTTTTTATCCCCCGCACTGCTCTTTTCCGGGATAACCAGATCGGTCCGATACACCCCGTTTTCCTCTCCGCAGAAGAAAGAGGCCCCCATGATCTGGGCAATTTTCTGGCAGGTTTTCACCCCGATGCGGGTGCTCTCTACCGGGTTTTTCTGCTTACGGACATAGTTTTCAAAATGAAGCCGGATTCCCGCCTTCTCTTTGCACACCTGTACCTGTACCGGCTTTTCTTTTTCGGCGTATTTTCCGATGTTGGAGAACAGATTGTCAATCATGCGCTTCAGCAGCATTACATCCACTTCCAGCTGACAGGAATCCTGCAAATAACCTTCCTGGATCTGGAATCCCTCCGAACGAAGCCGTGCAATCTGTTCTCCCAGCAGCTGTTCCAGCAAAATCCGGGCGTCCATAACCTCCGGAGCCTGCTGGGTACGGGTATTCCCGAAAACCAGGAAATAGCTGAACAGTTCATCCGTCAGGCCCTTGAGTTGATAGGCTTTATCCCGGCACACAAGCAGATACCGCTTTCTCTCCTCCTCGGTCAGCGGGATCTCATCGGTGAGCAATTCGGTGTATCCGATCAAAGAGGTCAGCGGGTTGCGCAGATCGTGGGAAATCGAGGTGATCAGTTCCTGATTGGTGCGCCATACTTTCTTTTCATTCTCGATTCCCTGCACCAGAGAATGGCGCATACTGTCCACATCGCCGGCCAGAAGGCCCAGCTCATCCCGTCCCTTCTCCTTCAGCTCCGCCTGAAGATCTCCGCTTCCAATCACTGCCACCTGGTGGGAGAGCTTTGTAATCCGCCCGGTAACACGGCTGATATAGATCAGCATAAAAACCAGAATGATCAGGAAAAATACCGTCCACGAAAGGAATTCACCCAATTCATAATACGAACTCTCAGAAAAATCGATAATAGATACCGGGAAAACCCCATCGGAAAACTGTACCGGATAAATGGTGAAATCAAAGTCGCTCTCGAGAATCTGGGCATCCGCATACTCCCCGCTGATTTCATCCGTCTGATCCTCGTTTTTCCATACGCTGTTCTGATCCCCGTCCGTCTCAAAGACCAGATTATTCTCCCGATAAATGGTCAGGTAGACATCCTCCTGCCGGCGGCACCAGGTTTTCAGAGCCTCGTTATCCTTGGAATTGACCTGTCCTTCATCCACATAGCGGACAAAGTCCTCCAGCAGGGCGTGATCCCGCTGGGCACAGGCCTCCTCGCTGAGATAGACCTGCTCAATATAGGTGTTGATAATGGCCTCGGTCAATTGGAAGAGAATCGTCCCCACCATCAACGCCGTCAGCAAAGCCGCCACCATCCTGGCCTTCAGTGAGAAAAAACGCTCTTTCTTAGTCAATCTGATACCCCTTTCCCCACACGGTCCGCAAAAATACCGGCTGAGCGGGATCGTCCTCCAGCTTTTTGCGCAGGTTCAGAATATGCACCATGACCGTATTGTTGGAGGAGGGCAGGTATTTCTCATTCCATACTCCCTCATATAGCGAGGCCACATCCACCGGCTGGCCCCGATGGGAAAGGAAAAACTGCAAAATCGCATATTCCTTCTCGGTCATATTGACAGGAACCCCATTTTTCTTCACCTGATGCGTTTCCGTTTCAATCTCAATCCCGGCCACCGCGCTTTTGCTGCTCGCTTCTTTCCCACGATAAACCCGATACCGCCGGATCAGAGAAGAGACCTTCATCAACAGTTCATTCTGTGAAAACGGTTTGCCAAGATAATCATCCCCGCCTATTCCATAGGCCTGCTGTTTATCCGCCTCCTGCGTTTTCGCCGTCAGAAAAAGCAGCGGCACGGTGCTAAAGGTGCGGATCTCCCGACAGGCACGGATTCCGTCCATATCCGGCATCATGATATCCATGATCACCAGATCGAATTCCCCATTCTGCCGCAGCTCCCCGACTGCTTCCCTGCCATTTTTGGCTGTAAAAACCGTGTAGCCGTTTTTCTGAAGAAAAATGGACACAAGATTCCGAATATCCGGTTCATCATCCGCAATTAAAACGCGATAGGCCAAAACCGCCACCTCCCAGCCCATTATAGCAGACCGCTTTCCCAAAAGCGGTGCCGCACAAAAAACTTAAGAATTATTAAGATTCCCCTTTTTCCCTCTCATGTTCCCGGATTACCGCACACAGCCGGGCATACTCCCTGCTGTTTTCGCCCTCTCCCGGATACAGCAGGCTGCACACCCGTTTTCCCGGCTCTACATACTGCCGGAACATGGGCTGTACCGTTCTCCGGTACTGCTGCTGCACACTCTCCGGTGTGCGGCCGCGCTCCTGTACATCGCGCCGCAAACGTCGCTGCAGGCGGGTTTCTTCTCCGGCATCCACAAACACCCGGTAATCCATAAGCGGCTGCAGCTGCGGCAGGGCAAACAGAAGCACTCCCTCCACCAGAATGACCGGTGCCGGAGAAACCCACCGGGTTTTTGCCTGCCGATCGTGGCAGGCAAAATCGTACACCGGGCTCTCCACACACTCCCCCCGCCGCAAAGCCAACAGGTGACGGGCGATCAGATCCCCGTCCAGCGCATCGGGATGGTCAAAATTGACCCGGGCCCGTTCTTCCATTGGCAACGACGCCAGGCTTTTATAGTAATCATCCAGATACAGCACTTCGGTTTTTTCCGGAAAATCCTGTTGCAGCCGGTGAACCAGGGTGGTTTTTCCACTGCCGGATCCCCCGGATATCCCGATGATAAATGATTTCACCGCATTTCCCCCGTTCGTTTAAACCTGTAGATGGATCTGGCTGCCGGATACATCCTGTTTTGTCACCACGATCTTTTTCTCAATCCGCTCGGTCAGCTCCCGCACGTGGGAGATAATCCCCACCTGGCGGTGGGCATCCGACAGACTACCGAGGATATCCATGGCCATTTCCAGCGATTCCTGATCCAGAGAACCGAAGCCCTCGTCCACAAACATGGTATCCAGCTGCACTCCACCAGCCCGGTTCTGCACCACATCCGACAGCCCCAGTGCCAGCGAGAGGGATGCCTGGAAGGATTCTCCGCCCGAAAGCGTATTCACCTCGCGCTGGGTACCGTTCCAGTGGTCCAGAACATTCAGCTCCAGCCCCCGGTCCGAACTGCTGTCGCTCTGCCGGCGCAGCAGTTCATACTGGCCGCGGGTCATCTCCCGCAAATGCACATTGGCGCACAGTAAGATATCATCAAAATAATTCATCTGTACATAGGCTTCGAAGGTGACCTTCGCTTTCCCATTTACCGAACCGCAGGCTGTATCCTTCAGCTCCTGCAAAAAGCGGGATTCTTCCGCCGCTTTTTGCAGATGCCCGGCCTTTTCCCGCAGATTCTGCAGCAGGCGGCTATTCTGCTCCCATTGCGCATGGATCGCCTGCTTTTCCAGGCGCAGTTTTTTCAGGGTGCGCTTACACGCTTCCTCCTGCTCCCGCAGGGCGGAGAGGTCGCTTTCGCTTCCCTTTTTCAGCCGTTCGCGCAGTTCCCAAATGGCCCCCTGTTTCTCTTTCAGAAGGCTCTGCGCCGCCTGACAGGCTTTTCTCGCTTCTTCCAGAGCCCGCTCCCGTTTCTCACGCTCCTGCTGCCATGCTTTCTTCTGCTCCTCCGCTTTTTTCCGGGTGGAAAAACTCAGTTCGGCACAGCGGCGCCGGTATTCCCCGCGCAGGCCCTCCACTTCCTTTTCCAGCGCCGCGCAGGTCCGCTCGCTCTCCCGCAGCTGCTCTTCCCGCTGGGTGATTTCGCTCTCCCGCTTTCGGGTGGTCTCCAGCAGCCGGTCCTTTTCTTCCGCTTCTTTTTTCAAAAGGAGCATTTGCTTCTCCCAGGAAAGCAGCCGTTCTTTTCCCTGCTGTTCCTCCCGGTCAAGAAGCTCCTTCCACTGCGGGGAGACCGGTTCGGCAAACAGCTGAAAAAGCCCATGCTCCAGCCGTTCCTGTGCCGCTTTCCACGCAGCCTGAGCAGCTCCGGACGCGGCCGCCTGAAGAGAGGCCTCTTGCTCCGTCTCCTCTCGCCGGATTTTGACTTCCTCCCACTCCTCCCGGGTGGGGGCGCCCTGGGGTTTTTCCGCCAAATGGGGATGCTGCCGGGAACCGCACACCGGGCACGGCTGGTTTTCCTTCAGCATATCCGCCAAAAAACCCGCCTGTGCCGCGAGAAACCGACGGTTTTTTTCCTCAAATTCCCGCTGGGCCTGTCCGCTTTTCTCCAGCGCCTGGGCCGCCCGGGACTGTTGCTGCCGGGCCTGTTCTCGCTTTTGCTGTTCTTCCTGCCTCAGCCGCAGAATTTCCCGCCGGTTTTTGCTCCGCTGCTCCTCCCGTTCCTTCTGCATTTGAAGCTGGGCATAGCCGGCCTGGGGATTTCCCAGCTCCTCCAATCGCTTTTCCTCTTTTTTCTGGGTCTCCCGGGACCGGAGGATTTCCTCCTTCCAGTGATCCCGCCGGCTGCTTTCCGCTTTCAGCCGGGCAGCCGCCTCCGTTCCCTGCTGCTGCAGTTCCTCCAGCTTTTCGTACAGGGGGGCTTCCCTTTCCAGCACGGCCAGCTTGGCGCCCAATTCCCTGCGGATTTCCTCTCCGGCTTCTTCCCTGCGCAAATCCTCCGTTTTCCGCTGCAGGGAATCCCGTGCTGCAATTTCCTCCTTTTCAAGCTGGTGCAGCCTCGCCTTCTCCCGTTCCCGTTCCTCGGCTGCCTTGCGGGTCTGTTCCGCTTTCCGGCTGACTGCATCCTGTTCTTCCTCCCGGTCAGCCAGCACTTGCTCCCCCTGTTGCTCTGCCTGAACCTGTACCCCCAGCTTTTCGAGCAATACTGGGAGATCATTCTCGTTTTTTTGCCGGAAATGCTCCTGCACCTGCCGGTAATAGGTTTTTTCCTCTTCCTCACCAGTCTGGATATCCCCTACATACTGGGCCATACTGAGAAGAATCTGCTCATATTCATTTTTCCGGGCGGACGCCTCCTTCTGCAGCCGGTCTTGCACATCCCGATAGAGGGAAGTCCCAAAGATCTTCTGCAGGATCGCCACGCGGTCCCCGGTTTTCGCGAGCAGCAGCCGTCGGAACTCCCCCTGGGCAATCATGGCGATCTGCATGAACTGTTCCCGGGTCAATCCCACGATTTCCTCGATCTGCCGCAGAGCTTCCTTCAGATTGGTCACCGGCGGCCGGCTGTCCGGAAAAGTTAAAAGGACACTGGCGGCCTGCTTCACCGTCCCCTCGCCCCGCTTTTTGGGGCGCTCATAATCCGGGGAGCGGCGGATCTCATACTCCTTCCCCTTGCAGGCAAAGCGAAGCTGCACAAAGGTCTCGGATTCCCGATGGGCATACAGGCTGCGCAGGGTGGTGCCCCGGCGCTCACTGCCGGTCTCCCCGTACAGAGCAAACACGATCGCGTCGAAAATCATAGTTTTTCCCGCGCCGGTATCCCCGGTGATCAGATAAACCCCCTCGCTTCCCAGCTGGGAAAAGGGAATTTCACTGACCCCTGCATAGGGACCGAAAGCCGACAATGTTAACGACAGTGGTCTCATTCCTCTTCCCCTCCTTTCAATTCCCGCAGGAGCTTTTCCATATACTGGGTCTGCCTTTCGTCCATTTCACGCCCGTTTTGCTGGCGGAACAGTTCGGAAAACAGCTGTATCTCGCTTTTTCCCCTCATTTTTTCCGCCCCGGAAAAATCCGCCCGGGTGCGGGTGCGGGTGTTGTCGTAATCCAAAACCATGATCCGCGGGTACTTCTCCCGCAGACGGTGGTAAGCATGGGGAATTTCCGTCTCATCCGTCAGCGTCAGCTGCACATAATCCTCGCTCCCCATTTTCAGCAATTCCTCAAAGCGGCCGCGGAACCGCTGCAGATCGTGCCGGGGCTGCAGGGGAACCGTGCGAATCTGCAGATTTCCCTTTTCCTGCAAAGTGACCACCGTCACGCTCTTTTTTGAGTGAACCTCGGAAAACGAGTACTTCAGCGGTGTTCCGCAATAGCGGATTCGCTCCTGCCCCACCTTCTGAGGATTGTGCAGGTGTCCCAGTGCCACATAATCAAATCCATCAAAAGCGCTTCCCCCTACGGCGTCCAACCCGCCGATGTGCTTCTCCTCCGAATCGCAGGAGGCGGCCCCCTGTACAAATTGATGGCACAGAAGAACCCTTCGGCGCGAAGGATCGGCCCCAATACCCTGCAGGGCCGTGCGGACTGCCTGATCGGTATCCGCGATCTCCTCCCCTGGGAATACCGCCCGCACCATGGCGGGCTTTACAAACGGCAGCAGCACAAAATCCACCTCGCCCCATGTGTCCCGCAGAGTGACCGTTTCCAGCTCTCCCCGGTAAACCGGCGCCACATATACCCGGCTTTTCTGCATCAGGCGCGCACCCACGCTCAGCCGCTCGGCGGAATCGTGGTTCCCGCTGATCAGCAGTACGGCCCTTCCCTCTGCAGCCAGCGCGGTCAACAGCCAGTCAAACAGAGCCATGGCCTCGGCCGACGGGGCCGCCTTATCATAGATATCCCCGGACAGCAGCACCGCATCGGGGGCCTCCTGTTCGATGATTTCCAGAATTTTTTCAAAAATGTCCCGCTGTTCTTCCAGCATGGAGTATCCGTTGACAATTTTCCCGATATGAAGATCGGAAAGATGAACCCATTTCATTGAATCCCGTTCCCTTTCCCACGAAACTGCGCTGTACTTTTCTTTATTATAAAAGGAATCTCCCACCCCGTCAATCAACCGGCTGTCCCTCCCTTGTATTTCCGGGAGCGCGGGTGTAAAATGGAGAAAATGGGTTTATCCTAACTACCGGAACGGCCACTGCCTGTGCGCCTGGCCATTTTTCCGGATACAAAATGAAGGAGGCAATTTCCCCATGCAAAAATTCCGCGACCTTCCCTATGAACGCCCGGACATCGCCGCCATCGGCAGTAAGGCCGAAGCTCTTGTCAAAAAACTCGCGGGGGCTTCCTCCTATGAAGAAGCCCGTTCCTGCCTGATGGAAAAAGAGGAACTGTTCCGCTCCCTCTCCACCCTGGAGACCATTGCGCAGGTGCGCAACACTATCAACACCACCGACGCTTTTTACGAAGCGGAGATGGAATATCTGGACGGCAACACCCCCAAGCTGATCCCGGTGCTGAAGGACTGGAACCAGACACTGCTGCTCTCCCCCTACCGCCCGGAATTTGAAAAAGAATTCGGCGCCCAGCTGTTCCGCTTGCTGGAGGCTGAAACCCGGGCTCAGGACCCCGCCATTATTGAAGACCGGGTGGAAGAAGCCAATCTGTGCACGGAGTACAGCAAGCTGACCGCCACCTGCTCGACCATTTTCCGCGGGGAGACCTGCAATTTCTACGGCCTGCTCAAGCATATGCACAGCGTGGACCGCGCCGAGCGCAAAGAGGCATTCGAGGCCTGGGCCGCGCTGTACGAGAGCATTGCGGACCGGCTGGATGACATCTATGACCGCATGATCGCCGTGCGCTGCCGCATGGCGGAAAAACTGGGTATGAAGAGTTACTGCGAGCTGGCGTATATTGACTCGCAGAAGCCGGAATTTACCCCGGAGATGATCGCTTCCTTCCGGCAGCAGGTCAAAGAGGTGATCACCCCGGCCGCCGACAAGCTGCGCCGGGAACAGGCCAAACGCCTGGGAATCGATAAACTGCGCTATTATGACGAGCCACTGTTTTTCCCCGACGGCAATGCGGAACCCCACGGCACCCCGGCGGAGATGATCGAGGCCGCACGCCAGATGTATCACGAGCTGTCGGAGGAAACCGGTGAATTCTTTGATTTCATGACCCGGTACGACCTGTTCGATCTGGAATCGAAACCCGGTAAGCGCACGGGCGGATACTGCACAGCTCTGCCGGGATACAAGGCCGCCTTTATTTTCAGCAACTTTAACGGCACCAGCGCGGATGTGGATGTGCTGACCCATGAGGCGGGCCACGCCTTTATGGTATATAACTCCATGCGCCGTTTCCCACTGGATGAATATATCTGGTCGAATTTCAGCATTGACGAGATCCACTCGATGAGTATGGAGCTGTTCACCTACCCCTGGATGGATAAATTCTTCGGGCAGAATGCCGAAAAATACCGCTATGGCCATCTGCGCGAAACGCTGTGCTCCATTCCCTATCTGGTTAGTGTGGATGAATTCCAGCACCGGGTCTTTGAAAACCCGAAAATGAGTGCCAAAGAGCGGCGCGCTGTGTGGCGTGAGATTGAGAAAGCCTATATGCCCTGGCGTGATTACGGCGGAAATGCCTTCCTGGAAGAGGGAGGATTCTGGATGCAGAAGCAGCACATCTTCCTCAACCCCTTCTATTATGTGGATTATGCTCTGGCCCAGATGGGCGCCTTCGATTTCTATACCAAGATGAAAGAGGACCGGGAAAAGGCATGGCAGGATTACTACACGCTGTGCTGCGCCGGCGGCAGCCGCGGCTATTTTGAGCTGCTGGATCTGGCCGGCCTTCACAACCCCTTCCTGCCGGGCAGTGTGGCCGCCAGCGCCAAAGCCGTACTGGAAGAAGTTGCGGAATAAAAAACTCTGCCCCTTTGAAACGGGCCATTCCAAAATGGAATGGTCCGTTCTTCTTTCGTGAGAAAAGCATGGATTTTTCCCCCAAGAAAGTTGCAAATTTTTTGGGCAAGTTATGGCTGGATGTTTCACACTCCCTATGTTATACTGAAGAAAATCCTATCTTTTTTCTGTGATATGGATACGATTGATTGACCGGACAAGATTTGGATGCTTCTGTCCGATCATTTCTATTTTTTCGATATTTTTGTAGAAAGGTGGTTTTTTATGAAACTCTTTAAATGCCGTCCGCTCTCACCGGACCATCTGCTGCCGGACCCGGAGCAGTCCTTCCGCTCTTCCGTGCGGATTTCCCAGTACCGTATCAGCTCTGATGCCGTTTTCCTTCCCGGCTTTCCCTCCTGGAATTATCTGCCTTTCTCGGCTATTACCGATTGGGAGATCCGGAACAAGACCATTCCGACCCATGGCTGCTGCGGGCTGACGCTGCAGGCCCCGGCCCTTCTGCTCCGCTATGACGGCGGTCAGACGTACTTAACGCTGGATAAGCTGGAACAGGCAGAACAGGCCGCTGAATTTTTGAAGGACATTCCGGGCAAAGGGATGTGCATTACCGCCTGAAAAACATAAAAAAGGAGAATCGGTATGAAGCAATTGGTTATGACCGGACCGCGCAAAAGTAAAGTGGTGGAGGTCCCGATTCCCGAAATCGGGGACAACGAACTGCTGGTAAAGGTTAAATACAGTGGAATGTGTCATAGCGAGTGGTATCCTTGGTCCACCGCCTCCCCCGGAGATATTCTGGGACACGAGAGCATGGGCGTGGTTGCAAAAACTGGAAAGAACGTAAAGGGCTTTCACATTGGCGACCGCGTAACGGGCTTGGGCGGCGGTGCGTTTAAGGAGTACATTGTGATGGAACCGGGAAAAACTGTGCATATCCCGGATAATGTCGCGGATGAGGACGCCGTGGCTGAGCCCCTTGCCTGCCTGCTGAGCGCGGCAATGAAGCTGCCTCCGGAAATGCTGGGCGACCCGGTCGCTGTGGTGGGCTGCGGATATATGGGGTTGGGAACCATTTCGCTGTTCAAGGCCATGGGGTACGGTGATATTGTCGCCATTGATCCCAGGCCGGAAGCGCTGGAGAATGCCAGAAAATTCGGTGCCACCGAAACCTATACCCCCGATACCATCCCTCCTTACTATCTCTTAAACTGGGAGACCATGGGAAAACCCGATCTGACCCGGGATGGCACCAATGCCGACCTTTTCAACGTGGGGTTCCGGCGGGTGATGGAATTCTCCGGCACGGAATCGGGCCTTCGGCTGGCAGGAGATCTGGTTTGTGCCCATGGAACCCTGGGGATCGGCGGTTATCACAATGATTCTTTCCGCTCCATCGACTATAAGCTGTGGAATTTCAAGGCGATTACCACCATCAACTGCCACGAACGGCGCATCGAATACGAGGCCGGCCTTTGCGAGCGGTGCATGATGCTCTTATCCAAAGGTATCTGGAAATTTACCGGTCTGGCGGACGAGCGCCACATCTATTCGCTGGAGGAATTCGACCGCGGAAACGAGGAGATGGCCGATCATACCGATGGCTTTATCAAAGGGCTGGTCCGCACCTGAAGGCAGTCGCCCCGCTTTGATCATGCCGGAAGAAAGCTGATTTCGGGGGGAATCTCTCCCCTTTTCAGGACAAACAAAAGAAGAGAGGATGCGATCACGCACATCCTCTCTTCTTTTTATGTTTCGCCGCTTTTCATCGGGGCTGTGAGTTCAGCCGTTTCCATACGCTGCCGTGACAATATCGATCAGCTGACGGGTCAGCTTTACCGTACCGGCATCCCGGCGCTGCAGCATCATCAAAAAGGTCAGGCCGTTTTCTGGGTCATTGGCAAAATACGGCCCCAGCCAGCCATCCCATCCATAGGCCCCCCGTCCCGCATTGGCATAGGCCAGCCCCGGATTTTTCATGACGCGCATGAAATTCCCATAGGTGTAACCGGCCATTCCATCGAAATCGTGGGTAAAGTCCTCCTGCTGCACTGTGGACAGATCTCCGCCGGTAAAGAACCGGACCGTCGCCGGCTGCAGAATTGTGCGTCCGTTCAGGGTGCCGCCGCCCATCAGCATCCGGGCAAACTGCGCGTAATCATCCAAGGTGGAAACAAGCCCGGCCCCGCCGGACTCAAAGGCCGGAGCTCGGTTCATATCGTAGCAGATCCCCAGATGATCGGTGGGGTACTCCCGCACCCCCGAGGAAGTCTCCTCATAGATCTTGGTCAGGCGGCTTTTCTTTTCCTCCGGGACAAAAAATCCAGTATCCTTCATGCCAAGGGGCTCGAACAGCTCCCGGTGCAGAAACTCCCCAAAGGATATCCCGCTGGCTTTTTCGATAACGGCACCCATCACATCCGCCGAGGTACCGTAGCGCCAGTGGCTTCCAGGCTGGAAGCACAGCCCGTTCTCGCCCAGGCGGTTGGCAAATTCCACCGTTGTCATGGGATTTTCCCCGCGCAGACGGCCGATCATCTCGGAAAACAGGTGCAGGGTACCGCGCCCGGCATCACTCTCCATATCGCCATAGGTCAGCCCGGAGGTCATGCTGAGCAGATCCCGGATTCGCACGGGATGGGCCAGTTCCTCTTCTCCGTCTTTGCCGCGTACCCGGCATTTTTCAAAACCGGGCAGATAATTGCTGACCGGCTCGTACAAATCCAGCACCCCGCGCTCTAACAGGATCATCGCGGCGCACCCGGTGATGGGCTTGCTCATGGAGTAGAGCCGGAACAGGGTATCGCGCCGAATCGGAACGCCCTGCTCCTTATCCGCAAATCCCCGGGCCGCATACAGCTTTTCCTCACCATTCTTCAGAACCAGCAGGCTGGCCCCCGCGCAAAAGCCGCTTTCGATGCTGCGGTCTATGGTCTGGTGGATTCTTTCCTTTACATTTTCCACAACAAATCCTCCCTCCAGTCAAAACGGGCCGGAACACTTCCGGCCCGCATGAACGGTTCTCTGTTATACCTCAGGGACCTCGATGGTCACCTCACGGCCGGCCTCAGCTGAACGGCGAATGCCGTCCAGAATGGCCTGGTTATAGATAATCTGCTCGGTGGGAACCGGAGCCTTTCCTCCATCGCGCACCGCATCGAGGAACGAGCGGATCTTCTTATAGAACAGATCATCGGTATTACTGTCGAGGATCGGAATTTCCGTTTCCACCTGGGCGCCGCAGACTTCGTGGTAAATCTTCATGGGCCCGCCCACCGTGCCGTTCCAGCACTCGGTGGAAGGAAT
>JALENG010000106.1 GCA_022767925.1 Clostridia bacterium | reverse complement strand
GCAGCATCACCGCCTGGATGATGTCCGCCCGCGGCTCGTCAAAACGGGGGGTTACGTCATATCCCAGCAGGCTGAAAAGGGCCGAAGCGAACACCGCGGTCTTCAGCGCTTCGCCGGTCACATGGGGTGCATGGAAAGCGCCCATGAACAGCTCGCGATTCGCGTGCAGCGTGCAGCCCACTTCCTTTCCCAGGCCTGGGGTGGTCAGGCGGTAGGCACAGCTCTGTACCAGATCCCGCCGCCCGGCGATATAGCCGCCCGTGGGTGCAATGCCGCCGCCGGGGTTTTTGATCAGGGAACCGGCCATCAGATCCGCCCCTCGGCTGGTCGGCTCTTCCTCCTGCACAAATTCGCCGTAGCAGTTGTCCACCATGACAATGCAGTGGGGATCCACCTCCTTGGCGACCCGGGCAATCTCCTCAATTTCCTCCACGCGCAGAGACGGGCGCAGGCTGTATCCGCGGGAGCGCTGAATGTACACCATTTTTACCCCCTGCTTCACCGCCGCGCGAATAGCGGGCAGGTCAGGGCGCCCCTGTTCATTCAGGGCCACCTCCCGGTATTCGATGCCGAATTCCTGCAAAGTGCCGTTTCCGTCCCCGGTCAGTCCGATGACGGACTGCAGCGTATCATAGGGCTTTCCCGTCACGCTCAGCATCACATCCCCGGGGCGCAGTACGCCGAACAGGGCAACGGTCAGCGCGTGGGTTCCGCACACAAAATTGTGGCGTACCAGCGCATCCTCGGCCCCCATGGCCTGGGCAAATACGGCATCCAGCGTCTCGCGGCCGCGGTCATCGTACCCGTATCCGGTACTGCCCACAAAGTGGCTTTCACTCACGCCGTTCTGGATAAAGGCCGCCAGCATCTTCTGCTGGTTGTACTCCTGAATCTCTTCGATCCCGGCAAATGTGGTTCTGGCTTTCTCCATGGCCTCTTCGCCCAGCCGAACCAGCCGGCTGTCCAGTTTAAAAAAGGGATGATTCATCTGTTTGCTCCTTCTCTTCTTCCGTTTGTAAAACCCGGCATTGCCGCCACGTTCCTGCCGTGGCAAAGCCCAGTCGGGCATAAAATTCCTGATTTTCGTTTTCCCCGCGCAGGGCCCACACCGTGCGCCCTGGATATGCGTGCAGCAGCTGCTGCACGCAGCGGCTGCCCAGCCCCCGACGCCGCATTTCGGGACTGACCGCCACGGCTGTGAGCAGCATCTCCCGCTCACACACCGCCCCGGCCAGGGCGCAGGCCTCTTCCGGCAGGCAGACGGCCGCGGCGGCCTGATGGCGCAGCCGGTGGTTCACATCGAGATAAAACGGTTCAAATTCCGGCACCGGAAACCGGGGACTCTCCGCTTTTTTCAGCACCGCGTATAACCGGCGGACCGGGGGGAGGGGGAGCGGCTGCGGCGGGGCGAAATCCCCCTGCGCTTCTCTTTTCACAATGACGCCCGTTTCCACGGTGGGAAAGGGCAGCCCCTGCAGCTCTTCCGTTTTCCCGGTACAGACAGCCGCCCCGGCCATATGCAGGAACGCCGCCGTCTCCTGGGGATCCTCCGGTGTACCGCACAGCGTCATGCAGTCGTCCTGCAGGGAGAAAAGGGCCTGGCCGTCGCTCCACACCCGCAGAAACGGCCGACGCCAGCCGTAGGCCCGGATGCCCGACAAAATCCGGCACCCAAAGGGCGAATCCTGACACAATCGCTCCAACAAGCCCGCATCCCGTTCTTCCAGCAGGCGAATCATGCCTCTTCCCCCGCCGGCAGTACTTCGGCCAGCCGCTGTGCCAAGCGGATATAGTCCCCATAGTCCTTTTCGCTGATCAGCGACACCGGCGCGTGCAGATACCGGCAGGCAAGGGACAGCGCCAGGGTGCGCACCCCGCCTGCACTGCGATGGATACTGCCCGCATTATTGCCGCCGGCCACCGCCTGCTTATACTGGATGGGGATCCCGGCCTGCTGCGCCGTGCGCTCCGCCAGGGAGAGCAGGGCCTTATCATACACAGTATTGCGGTCCATAAAGGACAGCACCGGCCCCTGCCCCACACGGCACACCCGGCGCGGCTCGTCTACTCCCGGAATATCCGCCGCCGTGGTGGCTTCCAATACCAGGGCCACCTCCGGCCGGGTCAAAAATGCCGCGGTGCCCGCGCCCATCAGGCCCACCTCTTCCTGCACGGAAAAGCTCGCAGTGATATCAAACGGCAGCTCCTGCCGCAAAACCTCAATCAGAGCCGCGCAGCCGGCCCGGTCATCCAAGGCCCGGCTTTTGATCGCGCCGTGGCCCGCTTCGAAAAAGGAAGCAAAGGTCACGCTGTCCCCGGGCTGCACCGCCTGGAAAGCCTCCTCTCGACTGGCAGCGCCGATATCAATCACCATTTCCTCTACCGGCGGCACACGGCCGCTGTTCTCTTTTTCCACCAGATGGACCGGGCGCACCAGAATGGTACCCGGCACCGGCTTTTCACCGATCCACACCCGGCACCCCGGCAGCACCCGCCGGTCGATTCCGCCCACACAGCCAAAGGAGAGGAACCCCTCCTCGCTGATATGGGTGACAATCAGCCCCACCTCGTCCATGTGGGCATCGATCATCACCCGGCGCGCCGCCGGGCTCTTCCCCCTTTTCCGGGCCAGAATTCCCCCCAGGGGCGTAATCGTGATCTCGTCGCAGAAGGGGCGGATTTCCTCCAAAATCACCGCCCGTACCGCGCTTTCATCCCCGGAAATCCCCCGCGCTTCACACAGGCGCCGTAAACATGCATATTCTGCCATTTTCTCACTCCTCCTGAGCATACGCTGCCAAAAGCCGGGCGGCAGATTCCATATCCCGCAGGTCGCACACCTCGCCCGGGGTGTGCATACTGCGCTGCGGAATGGACAACAGGCAGCATGGCACCCCGCCGCCGGTGGTCATAATCCGGTCGGCGGTGGTACCGGTGGGACCGTTCATCACCTCGGTCTGCACGGGGATTCCCTCCCGCTGCGACAGAGTGAGCAACTGCCGGGCCATTTGCCGGCTGAGCACCGGCGCTATCCCCACCATGGGGCCCGCTCCCAGCTCTCCGCTCTCCTTTTCCGAGACGCCGGGCTGTGAAGCAAAGGTCACATCCACCGCAATACACCGGTCGGGCCGCAGGGAAAAAGCCGCCGTCTCGGCGCCCTGGCTGCCCACCTCTTCCCGGGAGCTGAACAGCAGCGTCACCTTTTGGGGCAGTTTTTTTCCCGCCAGCAGCTGGGCGCACCGCACCAGCACCGCGCAGCCCGCCCGGTCATCCAGCGCCGCTCCGGTCACCCGGTTGTGCAAAAGCGGAATCACCGGCGCCGGGATGGTCACACTGTCCCCCGGATGGACCAGCCGGGCCGCTTCCTCTCCGGACAGACCCACATCCACGGCCATTTCCTCCACTGGCGGCACCGTATCCCCGCCGCCGTCGGTCAAATGGGGCGGCAGACAGCAGACGATCCCCTGCAAAACCTCCTGCCCGTACACGGTCACATGGGTTCCCGGCAGTACCCGCCGGTCCACTCCGCCGCTTTTTCCCACGCGCAGAAAGCCGTCCGCCTCTACCCGGGTGACCAGCAGACCGATCTGATCCATATGCGCATCCAGCAGCAGGTGCCCGTCTCCCTGCCCCAGGGTTGTCCACAGGCTGCCCATGGGGCTGTGGTGTACGGTGCATCCCAGCGCCTGCAACTCCTGCTGCAGAACCTGCCGCACTGGGTCCTCCCGGCCCGGCAGCCCCGGCGCCTGGCACAAAAGGGGCAGCAGCCGCTTGATCTCTTCCATTGTCTCTCTTCCTTTCCCCCGGCGGTTTTCCCAAAAGAAGGGAACGGCGCCGCGCCGTCCCCTTCCCTTTTCTTTTTTCCGCTTTACAGCTTTGCCACCAGCGCTTTAAAGTGGCGGCCCCGTTCTTCAAAGTCCTTGTACAGATCAAAACTGGCCGAAGCCGGCGACAGCGATACGATATCGCCTTCCTTTGCCAGCGAAAACGCCAGTGACACCGCTTCCTCCATATCGTTCACCCGGTAAATAGCCGGATTTCCCTCGCTGTAATCGGAGGCTCTCTTCACAGCCTCTTCAATACGGCCGGCCGTTGCCCCCATCAGGATCAGGATCTTCACCTTTTTGGGAATCACCTCGCCCAGATGGTCGTAAGGGATGTGTTTATCATAGCCCCCGGCCAGCAGGATGATCTTCTGTGGAAACAGCGACAGCATCCCCTTTTCCGTGCGCGTGGGACTGCTGGCAATGGAATCATTATAATACCGCACCCCCCGGTATACCCGGGTCAACTCGGCGCGATGCTCGACCCCGGTAAAGGATTTGGCCACTTTGGCGCAGATTTCCGGTGCGATCTCACCGGCTACCGCCGAGAATGCCGCCAGGTAATTCTCCACGTTGTGCAGCCCGGGGATCAGAATCTCCTTTTCGTTCAGGATCACCGGGCCATTGCCCACCCGGATATCCCCGTTCTCATCGGCCCAGGCGCCCCGGGCACTCTTCTCCTTCCGGCTGAAAAAGCGCACCTCACCCCGGGCCAGCGGGGCAAACGAGCGGGTAATGTCGTTATCGGCATTGAGTACCACCCGGCCAAAGGCGCTTTGGTGCAGAAACACATTTTTCTTCGCATCCACATATTCCTGCATATCCTTGTGCATATCCAGATGGTTGGGCGACAAATTGGTCACCACCGCCACATCGGCACTTTTCCGCATGGAGATCAGCTGGAAGCTGGACAGCTCGACCACGACCACGTCGTCCTCTCCGATCTCCCCGATATCCGGCAGCAGGGCCCGGCCGATATTGCCGCCCAGATGCACCCGTTTCCCGGCGGCCTTCCACAGCTCACTGAGGATCGAGGTGGTGGTGGTCTTCCCGTCGCTGCCGGTTACGGCGTAAATCCGGCAGGGGCACAATTCGAAAAACAACTCCATCTCACTGAGAACCGCGCTGCCCCCCTCCCGGGCCTGCTGCAGCTCGGGCAGATCGAACTTCATCCCCGGGGTGCGGAAAATCATATCCTCCGTCAGGTGAGAGAGGTACTCCTCGCCCAGAATCAGCCGGGCACCGCAGGCCTCAATTTTGTCCGCGTCCTCCCCCAGCTGTTCGCGGCTGCGCTTATCGCGTACGGTGACGGCGGCCCCGTTTTCGCAGAACATACGGATAATGGACAAATTATTGCTGCGGCCATAGCCGCAGAATGCGGCCGTCTTCCCGGCCAAATTTTCAAAAAAGCGCTGTGCCTTACGGTTCATACCGAATCCCCCTTTGGTGTTCGCATGCCGGTCTGTTCCCGGAACTCTTTCCATCTATCCTGATACTTACAAATGCTGACATTTTATTATAATCGCTTTCCGGGGATTATGCAACCGCACAGCCTTGTTCATTCGGCTTTTCCCCGGCTTTTTTCTGTTTTTTCCCTCTCTTCACTTCCCGGCAGCAGGGGGAGAAAGCCCGAAAATGCACTGGGCAGGGCCCATTTATCCCGCAGCGCTTTATCGTCCGCCCACAGCAGGCCTTCGCCCTCCTCCCGTTCCACCCGGCAGAGGTAGCCCTTCATCTGCCAGCGGATATGGGAGAAAACATGGGTAAATTCTCCCGCTTCCTCCACCGAAACCGGGGAAAGTCCCCAGCGGGACAACAGGACTCTTACCTCCTCTTTGGTACAGTGGCCATCCACCCCGGGCAGTTCCCACAGCCCGGCCAGCAGTCCCTTTTCCGGACGGCGGCGCAGGGCCGCCTTTTCCCCGCAGCGCAGAACCAGCACCGTGCGCGGCTGTAGCCGTTGGGGCTTTTTAGGGGCCCGGTTGGGCAGGGCCGCGGCCGTTTGGCAGCGGGCCCCCTCACAGTTTTCCCGCAGGGGACACCCGTCGCACCGCAGGGCCGCCCCCGGCAGGCAGACCACCTCCCCCAGTTCCATCAGCGCCTGGGTAAACGCGCCCTCCTGCCCGTCGGGATAGATCTGCCGCAGCCAGGAGGAGAACTGCTGCCGGACCGCCGGCTTTTGGATATCCTCGGGGCTGTTCAGATACCGGGACAGTACGCGCAGCACATTTCCATCCACCGCCGGGGCCTTCTCCCCAAAGGCAATCGAGGCAATGGCACCGGCCGTATACTCCCCGATGCCGGGCAGTTTCAGCAGTTCCTGCGCCGTATGGGGGAATTCCCCGCCCCCGGCCATAATCTGTCGGGCGGCTTTCTGCATATTGCGCACCCGGCTGTAATATCCCAGCCCCTGCCACAGCTTTAGCAGCTTGTCCTCCGGGGCCATAGCCAGGGCCTGCACATCAGGCAGGGCCGATAAAAACCGGGCAAAATAGGGTTTTACCGTCTCGATGCGCGTCTGCTGTAGCATGATTTCCGATACCCAAATGCAGTAGGGGTCCTTCTTTTCCCGCCAGGGCAGCACCCGCCCCTCGGTTTTGTACCACTGCAGCAGCGGCTCCACCAGCCGGACAAGCGACGGGGGAATGGGTTTTTCGATGCTTTTCATACGTCTCCTTTTCTCAAAAAAGGGAGGCCGCTTTTTGTGCGGCCCCCCGGTTTTGGCTCACTTTAAAAATGTCTTGTAATCCGCCAGGTTGCGCAGCAGCAGGCTGGGGGTATCCAGCCCATAGGGGCAGTGGCTGGTGCAGTGCCCACAGTGCACACAGTTTTCAATGCGGAACATCTTCTCCTGTGCCTGGGGGGTCAGATGGGCGGCGCTGGGCGAGCGGCGCAGCAGCAGGCTCATGCGGGCGGCAGTGGGAATATCGATCCCCGCCGCGCAGGGCAGGCAGTACCCGCAGCCGCGGCAGAATTCACCGGCCAGCTCCTGCTTATCATGGGCAATCAGCGCGGTCATTTCCTCATCCATCACGGGCGGGTTTTCCTGGTAGCTCAAAAATTCGTCCAGTTCGCTCTCCCGCTGAATACCCCAGATGGGCAGGGCGTTGTCAAATTCATTCAAAAAGGCGTAAGCGGCATCCGACCGGGTGATCAGGCCACCGGACAGTCCCTTCATGCAGATAAAGCCCACATTCTTTTCCCGGCACAGGTTCACCAGCTGCTTGTCCTTTTCGCTGGCCAGATAGCTGAACGGGAACTGCAGGGTATCATACAGGCCGCTCTCTACAGCTTCGATGGCCAGGGGAAGACGGTGATTGGTAATGCCGATAAAGCGGATTTTCCCCTGTTTTTTCGCCTCTGCCATGCACTCGTACAAGCCGGTTCCGTCCCCGGGTTTGGGGCAGAAATGAGGATTGTGGAACTGAAAGATGTCGAGATAATCCGTTTGCAGCAGGGAAAGGCTTGTCTCCAGATCCTTCCAGAAGCCCTCCGGCGTTTTGCTGGGGGTTTTGCTGGCCAGGATAATCTCGCTGCGCACATCCTTCAGGGCGTACCCCACCTTTTCCTCACTGTCCGTATAGACGCGGGCCGTATCAAAAAAGCGGATACCGTTCCGATACGCTTTGCGCAGCAGGAAAGCCGCCTCCTCTTTTCCGATCCGCTGAATGGGCAGACAGCCAAAACCGTTTTTGTTCACCGTAATGCCGGTTCTTCCCAGTGTAACCGTTGTCATGGTACCGTTCTCCTCTCCGTCTGTTCTTATGCCTCTTTTTTCAATTCGGTCAGGGCGGCCGAATCGTTATACAGATGATAATAAATTCCCTTTTTCGCCATCAGCTCCTTGTGGGTGCCCTTTTCAGCGATGCCCTCTTTGGTCAGAACCAGGATCACGCTGGCATTGCGGATGGTGGTCAGCCGGTGCGCAATGGTAAAGGTGGTGCGCCCTTTGGCCAGCTTTTCCAGCGAGTGCTGAACCACACGCTCGCTCTCGTTATCCAGGGCGGACGTGGCCTCGTCCAGAATCATGATGGGCGGATTCTTCAGAAACGCACGGGCAATGCTGATGCGCTGTTTCTGTCCGCCGGACAGCTTCAGGCCGCGCTCGCCCACATAGGTGTCATATCCATCGGAGAGCTGCGAGATAAATTCATGGGCACCTGCCTGTTTGGCGGCCTGCACCACCTCTTCATACGAAGCGCCAGGCTTTCCGTATACGATATTGTCGAACACGGTGCCGCTGAACAGATACACATCCTGCTGCACCATACCAATCTGGGTGCGCAGAGAGCGCAGGGTCAGTTTCTTCACATCCTGCCCGTCCACCAGTACACGGCCTCCGGTCACATCGTAAAAGCGGGGAATCAGGTTGCACAGTGTGGTCTTCCCCCCGCCGGAGGGGCCCACCAGCGCCACGTTGTCGCCGGGATGCACATGCAGGTCGATGTGCTGCAGGACTTCTTTCCCCTCTTCATTATAGTGGAAGCTCACATTCTCAAAGCGGATATCGCCCTTTACATCCCTTAGCTCCCTGGCGTTCTCCTCATCCTTGATATCAATGGGGGCATCCATAATCTCGATAAACCGCTCGATTCCGGTCATACCGCGCTGGAACTGCTCCATAAATTCCACAATCCGGCTGATCGAAGTCAACAGCGTAGAGATATACAGCAGATAGGTCACCAGCTGCGGAGCAGTCAGCGTACCGTTTTTCATAAACAGAGCGCCCACTACCACACCGATAATGTACATCAACCCATTGAACATTCTGGTTGAGGTGTGGAATCCGGCCATGTACCGATAGGAAAACTTCTTGATTTCCAGGAATTTTCCGTTGCCCTCCTCAAACTTTTTGTTCTCGATCGCCTCGTTGGCGAAGGATTTGACCACCCGTACCCCCAGCAGGCTGTCCTCAACCTGGGCGTTGATCTCACCCACCTGCACACGGGAGCGCTTGAACTGAATGCGCATTTTCCGATTGAAATAAACCGATACCGTCAGCATCACCGGCAGCACCGCGAAAATAATCAGCGTCAGCAGGGGGTTCATCGGGAACAGAATGCAGAACGAAGCCACGATTTTCAGCCCGGCAATGAAAAACTCCTCCGGACAATGATGGGCAAACTCCGTTACATCGAACAGGTCGCTGGTGATGCGGCCCATAATCTGGCCCACCTTCGTATCATCATAATAGGAAAACGACAACTTCTGCAGATGGGCAAACAGGTCACGGCGCATGTCGGTCTCAATCCGGGCACCCATCACATGCCCCACATCCGCGACAAAGTAGTTGGCCGCGCCGTCAACAATGCGCAGCAGCAGGTAGAAAGCCCCCACCTGCAGGATAATGGGCACGGTTAAGGATTCCAGGTCATTCATCCCCATATCCGTCAGATACTGCACAATCAGCGGCAGGATCAGCTCACACAGCGTGGTAAACGCCGCACAGAACAGGTCCATAATCAAAATCCACCGGTACGGATAAAAATAGGGAATAAACCGGCGCAGCAGATAGGATACCCTTTTCTGATCGGAATTTTTCTCTTTCGTCATTCAGTTGTGCCTCCTCTCCTTTTCCCACCATCCTGTGGGAAAAGCAGGCCCCGCCTTCCAGCAGCACTGCCGAAGAGCGGGAGCCGTTCCTCTCATTTTTCATTCAAACACATTCCGTAGGGAAGCTCCCGACCGCTGTGTTTTATTCGATATCCAGCCAGTCAATGATGCTCTGCGCGGCCATGTTATTCATCTTCACAAACGCATCGCGGGTAAAGGTGGCAACATGGGGAGTGAGCATCACGTTTTCGCACGCCAACAACGGACTGTCCGTCTCCGGCTCACAGGGGAACACATCCACCGCTGCGCCGCGGATTTTACCCTGCTGCAGCGCTTTGGCCAGCACCGTCTCGTCGCACACCGGTCCGCGGGCCGTATTGATCAGCACCGCACTCGCTTTCATTTTTGCCAGTTCCTCTTCCCCGATCAGATGGAAAGTCTGCTCGGTCAGCGGGCAGTGCAGAGAAACAAAGTCGCTCTCCCGCAGCAGCTGCTCCAGCTCTACGTATTCGGCACCCAACATTTTCTCCTCGGTCATGCGGCGGCGGCGGGAATAGTAAAGGACCCGCATACCGAATGCCCCGGCCCGGCGGGCCACTTCCTGCCCGATTCCGCCAAAACCAATCAGGCCGATGGTTTTTCCGCTCAGGCCCATGGCCAGCATCCGCTGCCACTTTCCCTGTTTCATCGCCGCATCCTGCTGGGGCAGAAGACGGGCAAAATTGAGGACAAACGCCATGGTCAGCTCGGCCACGGCCTCCTCCACGGCGCCCACAGTGCGGGTCACGCGGATGCCGCACTGTTCGGCAGCCGCCAAATCCACGTTGTCAAATCCCACCCCCCGCCGGGCAATCACCTTCAGCTTGGGCAGTTTTTTCAGCAGATCCGCACTGTACTGCTCAGCGCCGGCGATCACGGCATCGGCGTCCTTGATAAAATCATACACATCCTCCTGCGGCAGCGCGCGGTTGCCCGGAATCTCGCTGACCTCAAACCCGCTTTTCTGCAAAAGCCTGACGGTACAGGTGTCCACAGCAGAGACATCCTCCGCCAAAATACAAACTTTGCGCATATTCGGCACCTTCTCCTCCTTTTCTCGCACATCCGGGGTGCAAAACTCCCGGTATCTTTCCGCAAAAAATTCCCGGAAAATTTTATGGCTGTACATTTTTTATTTTGCCATAAGCCACCATAAAAATCAAGAAAACAGGCCTATTTTCTCGTAAAACCCGGTTCTCTTTTGGGATAAACTTTCTTTTGCCCGAAAAACAGCGGCACCGATCAGGGGGAAGGAGCCTTTTTCTCTCCTTTTTCAAAAATTTCAAGACAGTAGAAGACGGGGAACGAGGAAAAGTACTCCTGCCTTTTCAGAAAGCGGATGCACAAGCGTCCCCGGTGTGGTATAATGGGACCACAAGCCCTCCGCCAGAGTGAGAAAATGGACCTTTCCCACTCTGTTTTGGCCGAACAATTGGTCCCCATTCCATGTCCATAGCTGAGCCGCTGACATGAAAAAGCAGCTTTTCTAAAATTTCCATAGGGGAATCCCACCGGCGGACCGTATCCTCATCTATGGTGATTCACACCCCATCTTCAGCGTAAAGTCACCGACGGCAGGGAACACCGGAAAAGCGATCCACCTATGAAGAAATCCTGAAAAGGAGCGGGGAATACAGCCTGCCTCCGGCTTAAATCGGATGGCCGCCATGGGCCGGAGCGATGTGCCGAAACCCGGATTCGAAGCAATACCCCATTGCCGCTTACAGAGAAAACGATCATGTATAAAGGAGACTTTCCCCATGCGCATCTGCATTCTTGACGGTTACGAGGCCAATCCCGGTGACGTTTCCTGGGAGCCCATCACCTCCCTGGGCTCTACCTCCATTTACGACGAATCCGCCCCCTGTGACATCGTCCCCCGGCTTCTCCACCATGACGTACTGGTGCTCAACCGCATCCGGGTGGACGAAGTGCTGCTGCAGCAGCTTCCGGACCTGAAAATGATCACCACACTGGCCACCGGCTACAACCAGATTGACCTGCAGGCAACCGCTGCCCGGGGAATTCCGGTGTGCAATGTCCCCTCTTACTGCACCGAAGCCGTGTCCCAGTTCACGTTTGCCCTGATTTTGGAACTTGCCAATCACATCGGGGAGCACAGCCGCCTGGTGCGCAGCGGCGACTATGAGCAGAGCCGCGAGGCGACCTACTTTTCCCTGCCGTTTTTAGAGCTGGCCGGCCTGACGCTGGGAATTTTCGGCTATGGCGAGATCGGCAGCCGGGTGGCCCGGCTGGCCCTTTCCTTCGGGATGCGTGTGCTGTTGTGCAGCCGCACCCACAAACCGGCCCCCGAGGGCTGCCGGTGGGTAAGTGAAGACACCCTTCTGCGCGAGAGTGATATTCTGACTCTGCACTGTCCGCTGACGGAGGAAACCCACCATTTTCTCAACGCACAGAGGATCGCCCGCATGAAGCCCGGCGCCCGGGTGATCAACGTCTCCCGCGGCGGTGTGGTGGACAGCCGTGCACTGGCTGACGCGCTCTCCAGTGGACACCTGGCGGGGGCCGCCGTCGATGTTCTGCCGCAGGAGCCCCCCTGTCCGGACGAGCCGCTGCTCACAGCCCCCCACTGCCTTGTCACGCCGCACATCGCCTGGGCCTCCCGCATTGCCCGCCAGCGCGTGATTGAGCGGGCCGCCGCCAATATCACCGGTTGGTTTTCCGGCCAGCCACAGAATGTGGTCAACGGTGTTCTCCCCCGCTGACCATTTCTATCCCGTTTCGCAGAAAAAGCAAAGACCCGGCAGTGCCGGGTCTTTGCTTTTTTGGGGAGGAGTTGTATTGAAAAAGGTGCGGTTCAGAAAACCGCGGGTCTTATAATCAGGTTTTTCGGAAGGGATTTTCTGTTTTTTCGTTTTCCCTTTCACTGGCTTCATTATAGGACGGCTCTTTGGAAAAGTCAACAGTCAATTCAACATTTTTACAACAATCTCTTATTTACCTAATCCTGCCGCCCTGCCGTTTTTCCTTTTTATGAATTCTGCCGCATCAAATTCGGCTGAACGACGAAATTTGGGCTTACTATTTGCCTATTCTGACGAAAAATGATCTGAAAATTGTGATTTCGAGTAAAAATCCAGGTATTGATTTGTGACTTTTTCCCTCTTTTCTTTCTAAATTCTTTCTTTTTTCTTTTTCGGTTTTCACCTGTCCCCTTTTCTTCACCGGAAAACAGGAAAATATTTTCTTTATAAATGAGATAATTATCCATATTTTGTTTTCCTGTTCTTTTTTCCGGTTTCATGATATAATAAAAAAATCAACTTCCGGCAGACTCTTTCGTAAAAAATGGGGCGCCCGCCGGGAGAAAACCGGAAAAGGTGGAAAAACCATGAGCGTTACCAAGGCTGTTCAAAAAAACGACCAGATTGACATAACCATTACCGGCTACACCTCGGAGGGAAGCGGGATCGGGAGGCTGAATGACCGGCCCGACGGGTTGGCTATTTTCGTACCCGGAGCGGCGGTGGGAGACCGGCTGCGGGTACGGATCGTAAAGCCCGCTTCTCACTACGCTTTCGGACGACTGGAGGAGATCCTCTCCCCTTCCCCCGACCGCATTCCGGTGGACTGCCCCCACTATCCGCCGTGTGGGGGATGCGTGTTCCGCCATATTGATTATTCGGCCGAATGCCAGGCCAAATGGGAGAAGGTGCGCGACTGTATGACGCGCATCGGAGGTCTGTCCGATCCTCCTATGCAGCCGATCCTACCTGCGCCCACGCCCCTGCGCTACCGGAACAAAGCGGAATTTCCCATCGGTCTGGACCGCAGTGGTAAGCCGGTGCTGGGCTTTTATGCCCCACGCAGCCACCGGATCATCCCCTGTGAAAGCTGTCTTCTGCAGCCCGATGTGTTTGACCGCATTGCCACCCGGTTCCTATCCTGGGTGGAAGAGAGCGGCAACCCGGTTTACGATGAAACCACGCACCGGGGAGTGCTGCGGCACTTATACCTGCGTTACGCGGGCTCAACGGGGCAAGTGATGGTTTGCGTGGTCGCCAACGCCGGCCGGCTGTGCGATGAAGCGGGGCTGTGCCGGGCTTTGACCGAACAGGAGCCCAGCATTCAAAGCATTGTGCTGAACATCAACCGGGAGCAGACCAACGTGATTCTGGGACCCGAGTGCCGCACGCTGTACGGTACCGGCGAGTTGACCGATACTCTGTGCGGATTGACCTTCTCACTGTCACCCCTCGCGTTTTATCAGGTCAACCGGGAGCAGACCGAGCGTCTGTACCAAAAGGCGGCCGAACTGGCCGCGCTGACCGGGGAGGAAACCCTGCTGGATTTGTACTGCGGCGCCGGAACCATTGGGCTCTCCATGGCCAACCGCGTGCGGCAGGTAATCGGCGTGGAGATTGTGCCCCAGGCCGTGGAGAACGCCCGGCAGAACGCCGCACGCAACGGCATTCAGAATGCGGAATTCCTGTGCATGGACGCCCCAAAAGCTGCCGCGCTGCTGCAAAAGCGGGGGTTATCTCCCGATGTCATCATTTTGGACCCGCCCCGCAAAGGCTGCGGGGAAACGCTGTGCCGTACCGCCGCCGAAATGGCCCCCCAGCGCCTGGTATATATCAGCTGCGATCCGGCCACTCTGGCCCGGGATCTGGCCGTTTTTGCGCAGCTTTCTTACCACCCTGTCTCCATCACCCCGGTGGACCTCTTCCCCCGCACCCGGCATGTGGAGACAATCTGCTTTCTGTCAAGAAAAGCCCAATAAATCAAAGGTTTCTGCAATTTTGGAAGAAAAAGGTGTGTGTTTCTGTTTCCGCAGAGTGATGATATAACCGGAACTTTACCCCAAGGAATAGGTTTTTTGGAACGGGAGATATACTTTTTCGCAAAAGTATTATTGAGCCTTAAAAGGAGAAGGACGTAAATGGATAGATTTATGAATATTAAGGAGAAACTGCTTGCCTTGGCTAAGGAAGATAAAGATATTAAGGCAATTGTTTTGATAGGTTCTTCAGCCAGAGATACGGATAAAGCAGATGAATATTCTGATTTGGACGTTGTAATTGCAACGGAAAAGCCGGAAGAATGGTTATTTGGAGATTGTCCGGAAAAACTTGGGAGTGTGAAAATATCTTTTGTTGAACCAACACTTGGTGGTGGAAAAGAAAGAAGAATGTTGTATGACGGTTCTCTCGATGTTGATATGATTGTATTTACACCGGATCAGTTTGAAAAGGCAATAAGGGAAGGCGTCGCAAGCTGGGTTATGAACCGAGGATATGAGATAATGTATGATGCAGAAGAATATTCAGCACTGTTAGAAGAGAATATTTCTCATGAACTGAAGCCCACAGATTTATCGGAACCGGAATTTAATAATATGGTAAACGATTTTTTCTTCCATACCATATGGGCATCCAAAAAGATTTTTCGTGGTGAATTGTGGACTGCGAAAATGTGTATTGACGCTTATTTAAAAAAATATCTGCTGAAAATGATTGAGATGTATTCGGTGTCAAAATACCATGTTGATGTATGGCATGACGGAAGATTTCTGGATCGGTGGGCAGAGATGGAAATTCTTTCGGATTTAGAAAAATGCTTTGCGCATTACGATAGAGAAGATATGGTGTCTGCCTTATTAGCTACGCAAAATTTATTTGCCAGGTTGGCAAGTCAGACGGCAGAAATGAAGGGATACAAATATCCCAAAGAGGCTGAAAATTATACGAAGATTTTGCTGGAGGAAGCAAGATGAAAAATATATCCGACTTTTCATTTGTCGATGGATTGCTGCTGGTGCGTCGTGGCAGAGGGAGAAACTATTCTCCAGGAAGCAAAAGCTGCAAGATGGCTTGGCAAAGATGAATTATATCGTGTCGATTGGCTGTCCACTGATCTGGGGTTGATTGAAAAATTGAAGAATACGTTTGAAATCAGAGAAAACGGATGATGGGAAGGCTAAAGATCCCACTTTTCTACCCATATGCAAGAAGTTCAGTCCCACGGCCTGTTCTGCATCCGCCGGTGCAGAGGGCCTACTGATAAAAACAAAAGAAACAAGTAAGGGGAGACTGTGATGAAAACAATCGAAACAGACCGGCTGATCCTGCGAAATTTTGAAGAGAGCGATTATGACGATGTCTACGAATTCCTGTCCCAGAGAAAGGACGACGACTTCGAGGCATACCCCGGCATTACCTACGAAAACGGGAGGGAGCACCTGGCATACCGGATTCACAATGATGAGTTCATCGCCATCCAGCTGAAAAGCACCGGGAAGGTCATTGGCAATGTGTACTTTGGAAACCGGGATTTTCAGGCAAAGGAACTGGGGTACATCGTAAATAAAAATTTCCAGCGGCACGGATATGCAACCGAAGCCATCTCCGCTGTGGTCAAAGAGAGCTTTTCTTCCGGCGTTCACCGGATATTTGCCGAGTGCGATCCCAGAAATGTGTGTTCCTGGGGTCTGCTGGAAAGCCTGCATTTTGAAAGGGAGGCCCTTTTCAGAAAAAATGTCTTTTTCAAAAAGGATGAAAATGGGAACCCCCTGTGGCAGGACACCTACGTGTACAGTTTGCTGCACGAAACGCAGGGATGAAAACGGAAAACCCAAAAGCAAAACGGCCCTCTCCCCATCGGATCTCTCCGTGGGGAGAGGGCTGTTCTCTATGCGATGCACGCGATATTTCCCCAGAGCCGTTTTTCTCATCGGGCGGCACTCTCTGCCTATAGGGACAACCACGGGGACAATTTCCGGTTGACAGCAGGGGCTTTGCTGCCTATAATAGTTCTAAATAGAACAAAAAGGAAGCGGTCTCTTTTGTATTTCTGGGAAACACAGAAAATCATAACCTCTTTTTACGCCTGCTGCGCCAAACCGGTGTGTGAAAAATATGGGCTGACCCAAATGGAGCTGGATATTCTTCTTTTCCTGAAGAACAATCCGCCATTTGACACGGCCGCCCAGATCATTAAGATGCGCCGGCTCACAAAGTCGCATGTCTCGGGGGCCGTAAAAGCTCTGCAGGAAAAAGGACTGCTGGCGGCCGGCTTCCGGGAAGGAAACCACAAGGAAATCCATTTGTGTATAACCCCCCAGGCCCTTCCTGTCGTGGAGGACGGCCTCTCGGCGCAGGAGACATTCGGCCGCAGGTTGTTTTCGGGCTTCTCCGCGCAGGAGGGCGAGCTCTGCCAGCAGCTGTACCGGAGAATATGCCAAAACGCACGGGAAGGATTGGAGGAAAACGAGGAATGGAATTCGTAACGAAAATCATCACCTGTTTTTTTGCCGGGATGGGGGCCGGACTGGGTACGGGCTTTGCGGGAATGAGCGCCGCCGCCGTGATCAGCCCCATGCTGATCGTAGTTCTCGGTATGCCCGCTTACGAGGCGGTGGGCATCGCTTTGGCCAGTGACGTGCTGGCCAGCGCCGTCAGCGCCTGGACCTATGGAAAAAACAAAAATCTGGATGTAAAAAACGGCCTGGTCATGATGATTACGGTACTGGTGTTCACTATGGCCGGCAGCTATCTCGCCAGCCTGGTCCCCAATACTACCATGGGCAGTTTTTCGGTGTGCATGACCCTTTTGCTGGGGATCAAATTTATCGCAAAGCCGGTCATGACCACCAAAGAAGCCATGCAGTGTGTGTCCCCCAAAAAGCGCCTGGTGCAGTCCGTTGTCTGCGGCACGGTGGTCGGATTGATCTGTGGATTTGTGGGCGCCGGGGGCGGCATGATGCTGCTGCTGGTGCTGACCAGTGTGCTGGGATACGAACTGAAAACCGCAGTGGGAACCAGTGTGTTCATTATGACCTTCACCGCACTGACCGGTGCGGCCAGCCATTTTGCTATCGGGGGCATGCCTGATCTGCTGTGTCTGGGGCTGTGCGTAGTGTTCACCCTGCTGTGGGCCAGAATCGCGGCCAAATTCGCCAACCGGGCCAGTGCCGCCGTGCTGAACCGCGCCACCGGTCTTGTGTTAACGGTACTGGGAGGCGCCATTTTGGCGATCAATCTACTGAAATAACGATTTTCCACACTTTTCCGGGTCCCTGTGAAGAATCGGAGGGGTTCTGTGGATTTCTGTACGAAAATAAGCCTGGAAATACTCTCTCCAATGGGCCGGATCCGATGGGGTTCAGAGGAGATACGGAGGATAGACTTATGGATACATTTTCTCACCGCTTTCAGGAGTGCCTGAGGAATCACGACCGGGCGGGCCTGCGCATGATCCCCAAAGCAGACCTGCACAACCATTTTGTGCTGGGCGGCAGCCGCTCTTTTCTCAAAGAACAGACCGGAGCAGACATTCTCCCCCTGGACCATCCCCTCGCCTCGATGGCGGAAATGGACGACTGGAGCCGCCGCTTTATCGGCGCGCGGTTTGATTCCCCCGCCGGACGGAGGCTGCTGATTGACGCCACCTTTGTACAGGCCGCTGCCGACGGGGTGACAGTGCTGGAAATCGGAGAGGACGTGTGGGGACTGAATGAATTTTTCGGCGGTGACGTGGGTGCCCTTACGGATGCATTTGAGCAGGCCCGCGCCCGCTATGCGCCCCACACCGAGCTGCGCCTGCAGATTGGACTGTCCCGCCACTGCCCCATTGAAGCGCTGGAGGAGTGGCTGCGCCCCTTCTGGGGACATCCGGCCTTTTACTCGATCGACCTGTACGGCGACGAACTGGCTCAGCCCATCGATCACTTTATCCCGCTGTACCGCCGTGCCGAGGCGGAAGGGCTGATTTTAAAAGCGCACCTGGGCGAATGGGGAACGGCGCAGGATGTGAAGGAGGGCGCGGAAAAGCTGCATCTGCACGAAATTCAGCACGGCATTGCCGCCGCCCGGGATTCCGCCGTGATGGACTTTCTGCGGGAGAAGAACATCCGCCTGCATATCACTCCTACCAGCAACCGGATGTTGGGACGGGTTCCGGATCTGGCCCATCACCCCATTGCAGTGCTGTTCCGGGCGGGTGTGCCGGTGACTATCGGCAGTGATGATATTCTGCCCTTTGATTCCGATGTATCCGGTGAATATCTGCGCCTGTGGGAGAGCGGCTGTCTAACCGCCGGGGAGCTGGACGAAATCCGCTGCACCGGTCTATCGCCCCGGCTGACAGCCGGATGAATGGCCCCACCATTTTCCGGGTAAGAAAAACCTGTCCCTCGCCTTTTGGTGACGGACAGGTTTTTATCTGTTCAGGCCGCTTTTTTCCGTTGCAGCTGCCGGGGAGCAGGGGCAAACAGCAGTACCACTGCCAATAAAATCAGCGCCGTACCGATCCACTTGGACAGCGCGAATTCCTCCTGCAGCAACCAGGCTCCAGCGATCGAGCAGCTGACCGGCTCGAACAGAGAGAGAATGGCCGCCGGGCAGGCGCTGAGGTGGCGGATGCCCATTTGCAGCAGGCTGACCGCCAAAAGCGATGTGCACAGCGAAATCACTGCCGTCAGCCCCAGGGTCGCGGGGGGCAGCGCAAACACGAGGGTCCCCGTGGGCACTCCATACAGCAGCATACCCAGCGAAACGCCCACCGCCATATAGAACGACACCACAAACGGGTCCATTTGGGACAGGCCTCGCCTTTCCATGCCGGAGAGGTACCCGGCATAGACCATGCCGGAGAACAGGGCCAAAAAAATTCCCGTCGCCTGTGCGCTCTGGGAGGGATCGAGAAAGCACATTACCCCACCGGTGGAGAGAACCAGTGCCGCTATTTTTTGAAAACCCAGCTTTTCCCGGAAGAATACCCGGCCGATCAGGGCCGTAAAAACCGGGTACATAAAGTGCAGTGTGGTGGCCGTGCCGATCCCCACGAAGGAATACGAGCTGTACAGCATTAGGGTGGTGACTCCCCGGCCCAGAATGCCGACGAGCAGCATGTCCCGCAGCACCACACCCGATACCTTCAGCGGGATGCGCCGCACCAGCAGAATTACCAGCGCCATGGGGATAGCCATCGCATTGCGGTAAAAGGTTAGGGTTTCGGGGGTGCTGCCCATTTCATAGGTGTACGAGGCAAGTACCGGTGTAAACCCGAACAGAAGGGCGGATAAAACCGTGCAGAGAATTCCCTTCTTCATTCCGTCATCCCCTTGCAAACCGGATATTCGCCCGGTAAGAGGCGGGTGTCAGCAGTGCCCCGTACACGGCGCGCATTCCCTCTTCCACCTGGCTGTCGGTCTGCGGTTCCCCGCAGTACAGCAACCGGTAGCATACTCCGAACGCCCAGCCCAGCATTCCGCTCTGCCGGGCGCCGTTCCTCTCGTAAAAGGCGATGCGCCGGCGGCGCAGGTCCTGCGGGTCCGCCAGATCCTCCCGGGGCTTCTCCGCTTCGATCAGCAGTACCTCCTCGGGACGCAGCGCCTGCCGCAGTTGTGCAAAAATCCGGCCGCCGATGCCGCTGCCCCGTTTTCCCGCGCACACGGCAAAGTAATCGAGCAGAATCCAGTGCCCCTGCCGGAACAGAAAGGCATACCCCATCAATGCCCCCGCTTCATAAAATCCATATACGGTATAGGCGCCGCTCTCCATTCCCCGCTGAATGGTGGAAAACGGTTTCACCTCGTCGGCGGGGAAATCTACGCACAGGTGCTTTTCATATACCTGCCGGCTCTCCTCAATGGACAGCCTCATTTTTTCCATGGGATCATTCTCTCCTTTTCACAGTTTTCCCTTTTCCCGCAGAATCGCTTCGGCCAGCTGTACGCTCTCGAATACCATGGCGTCGCAGTGGGCCTTTTTCTCCTGGCCCAGCTCTTTGCCCAGCCTCAGCAGATCGGCGCAGTCCAGATATCCCCGGTGGTTCTCCTTAAACCGGCGGTGGAAATCCCCCACGGTGGCCACATCGTCCACCCCGAACAGTCCCAGCACCATCAGGCCGCCGGTCACCGCTCCGCATGCGGCCGCCCGGCGCATCCCCGCACCGAAATTCGCCGCCAGGCGCATCGCCGTTTCCTCATGGAGCCCGGCCTTTTCAGCAAACGGCAGCAGCACCGCCTGCGCACAGTTATAGTGCGGGGTTACGATGGCCCGCAGCTCTTTGGCCCGCTGAAGATATTCACTCATATTTTTCTCTCCCTTTCTTTTTTCTGTGCTTTGCTCACCGGTTAGGTATCCAGCCGCGTTAAGGGGTGGATATTCTTATTGCGGTAAACCAAGTCGTCCCGCCCGGTAAAGCCCAACTTCTCCCAGAAGGCGTTTCCCGCCTCGTTTCTTGCAAATACCACCAGCGCTGTTTTCTGGATGCCCTCTTTTTCCAGTGCCTGCATGGCGTGCTCCACCAGCGCCCGGGCAATCCCCTGCCGGCGGTACTCGGGCCGCACGGCTGTGTGGTAAATATAACCCCGTCTTCCGTCGTGCCCCGATAAAATCACGCCGGCAATTCTCCGATCCGCCTCGGCCACAAAACAGGTGTGGGGGTTGCGCCGCAGAAATTTTTCCACGCCCCCGCGGCTGTCGTCCGTC
>JALENG010000093.1 GCA_022767925.1 Clostridia bacterium | reverse complement strand
GGCTCACCCCCTGTCTGGCCCAATTGGGAGGCGGCCGCCTGCACCAGCGGATGGCTGCCGGCAGCTTTCCGCTCCCACTGCTGCCAAAAATCCTCCTGCTGCAGGGCTTTTTCCAGGCGGGCGGTCTGCTCCTGGGGCCATCCCTCCTCCTGTGCCAGCTGCAGGGCCCCTTTGGGCAGAACCCGGATCACCGCGGTTGTCTTTCCCCCCGTAATCTGACATTGGATCGTAAGGGGCGTCATCTTCCGGTAGATCTCGCACATCTGCTGCTGTTCCTCTTCCGAAAAGGAAACTTCCTCATTGAAATCCTCCCGTCCCCCCCGAATCAGCACCCAGAGGATAGCCTCCCTCTCTGCGGTGCGCTCCCCTTCATACCGGCAGGGAATCTCCCCGGCCCCCTGCCGCAGGCGGTCCACCCGGGAGAGATAGTCCTCGGTCAGCCTCCATTGTGCGGCCGCCAGCGCGCTCTCTTTGAGAGAGTCCGGCTCGCTCTTTTCCACAAAAAGACCCACGCTGATCCCGCCCACCAGCCAGAGTAGCAGCAAAAGCCCCGCGGCCCATTTTCCGCGCATTTTTTTCCATCGGCAAAAATGGTTTTTCATTCGGTTCTCCCCCTTTATCCGGCCTGCTCTGCCATATATAGTGGGGAACCAAATCGGGCAGAACCCCTCTCTGCGGGGAATCCGCCATGGATTTTCCCGAAAAAGGCCGCTATAATGAATCTATGAACCGGAAGAAAGGGGAACCCGTATGAACTTTTTGGCACTGGAATATTTTCTGGAGATTGAGCGCGCCGGCAGCTTTTCTGCCGCTGCACGAAAACTGTTCGTCTCCCAGTAGTCCCTGAGCGAGAGCATCCAAAAGCTGGAGCAGGAGGTGGGGACCACACTGTTTGTGCGGAAACGCCCGCTTGTCCTGACCGAGGCCGGCCTTCGTTTTTCCCAGGGGGCCCGCGCTATTCTGGAGATTCGCACTGGTATGCTGCGGGATATCGCCGCCCTGGGCGAGCGGCAGCGCCACAAGCTCACCCTTGCCGTCTCCACATTCGAGGCGCCCCCCTTCCTGCCGGAACTGCTGGCGGGCTTCACCGCCGTCCACCCGGAATATGAGATCTCAGTGGTAAAGCGGCAGGTAACCGATATTGCCAGCCATATGGACGGCGTGGATCTCTACTTCAGTTTTCTTCCCCTTGATCCCAATCTGGAGCATATCCGGCTGATCGAAAAGGACCGGCTGGCGCTGGCTGTGCGGCAGAGCCTGCTTGCCCAGCATTTTTCCGGATCCCTCTCCTCCCTGCGGCAGGGGCTGGTGGAAAAGGGCGGCCTGTCACTTTTGCGGCAGATGCTGTTTATCCTTCTGTATGACCGCAAGGGCGATGAAATTCCACTGACCCGCCAACTGTTCCGGCGGGCGGGTTTTTCCCCGGTTGTCGGCTTTCAATCGGATAACGGCGATTTAAATACCTCCATGTGCCTTCGGGGATTGGGGGCCTGTTCTGAAAAAGAGTATATCAAAACAGCCCTGTATTTGATTTTAACACCAAATACAGGGCTATTCTTTGCATATTGTTCAATATATTGTGGTTTTTTCCGGGCATTTTGAAACTGTATATTGTGTCTTGTCGCTTATTTGTCGCTTAAATCCGCAAGGTGATACTACATGATAACAGGAGATAAGCGACAGCAAGAAACCGGCCCGTCCAAAATTCTTGCTTGTCCCGATTGAGAAATAGCAGCCGTTGTGTTATTATTGTAAGCGGTGAGTTGTACCTTGCGGGAGGTTTCTATATGACAGACACACAACAGAAAGCAGCTGCAAAGGCGTTTGCCGCCTACTGGAAAGGCAAGGGTTATGAAAAGGGGGAAAGTCAGTCGTTTTGGCTCTCCCTGCTTCGGGACGTGTATGGGGTGGAACATCCCGAACAGTTTATCACATTTGAGGAACAGGTGCATCTGGACCACACAAGTTTTATTGACGGCGCTATACCGTCAACAAAAGTATTGATTGAACAAAAGGGGCTTGGCAAAGATTTGAACAAGCCTATAAAGCAGTCGGACGGTACGCTTTTAACGCCGTTCCAACAGGCAAAGCGCTATATAACAGAGTTACCGCTGTCGCAGCATCCGCGCTGGGTCGTGACCTGCAACTTTGCGGAATTTTATGTTTACGATATGGAGCGCCCCGGCGGTGAGCCTGAAAAGATACTGCTTGAAGATTTGGAAAGAGAATATTACCGCCTGCAATTCCTTGTGGATACAGGCAGTGAACACCTAAAGCGGGAAATGGAAGTCTCCATTGCCGCAGGTGAAATTGTCGGCCTGCTCTATGACGCATTTGCAAGGCAATACGCAGACCCGGAAAGCGAACAGGCTATGAAAAGCCTGAATGTTTTGTGCGTCCGCTTGGTTTTTTGCCTTTACGCAGAGGATGCGGGCATATTTGGTCGTCACGGAATGTTTCATGATTATCTTGCCGAATTTGATACCCGGCAGCTGCGAAAGGCAGTTGTCGAATTATTCCGTATTCTGGACACGCCGCCTGAACAGCGTGACCCGTATTTGAAAGACGATAACCCCACATTGGCGGCATTCCCGTATGTCAATGGCGGCCTATTTGCGAATGAGGATATTGAAATCCCGCCTTTTACGGATGAAATCAGGGACTTGATTTTGACAAAGGCCAGTGAAAATTTCAACTGGGCGGAAATCAGCCCTACCATTTTTGGCGCTGTGTTTGAAAGCACATTGAATCCGGAAACGCGCCGCTCCGGTGGTATGCACTATACTTCTATCGAAAATATCCATAAGGTGATAGACCCGCTGTTCCTGGATGATTTGAAAGCTGAATTGGCAGAAATCAAGGAAATAGCAGTCGCTCGGACACAGGAAAGGAAACTCCGGGATTTCCAGCGGAAATTAGCGTCTTTGTCGTTTTTAGACCCTGCGGCGGGCAGTGGAAATTTCCTCACGGAAACGTATCTTTCGCTTCGCCGCCTGGAAAATGAGGTTTTGAGCATTCTGTCAAAGGGACAGATTTCTTTCGGTGACGCAAGCTATACGCCGATACAGGTTTCCATTGGTCAGTTCTACGGGATAGAGATCAATGACTTTGCTGTGACTGTTGCGAAAACGGCGCTATGGATAGCTGAAAGTCAGATGATGAAAGAGACGGAAAGCATTGTCTTAATGCACTTGGACTTTCTGCCGCTGAAAACCAACGCCCACATTGTGGAGGGCAACGCCCTGCGGATGGATTGGGAAAGCGTTGTGCCAAAATACAAACTGTCCTATATCATGGGAAATCCGCCGTTTGTGGGTTTTACATATATGTCAGCCGCTCAAAAGGAAGATATGCAAATTGTCTTTCCAGGGATCAAAAATCTGGATTTAGTTGCGGGTTGGTATAAAAAAGCTTCTGATTACATCAAAGAGACAAAAATTGAATGTGGCTTCGTATCTACAAATTCCATAACACAAGGTGAAACTGTCGCCCGATTGTGGAATTTTTTGGACATCAAAATTAACTATGCACACAGAACGTTTATCTGGGATAGTGAAGCAAGCAGTAAGGCCCATGTGCATTGTGTCATTATTGGCTTTTCTACATTTGACAGGAAAGAAAAATATATCTACCAAAATGGACGCCGTATTTTAGCGGATAATATCAACGCTTATTTGGTAGATGCTCCCAACATAATTGTTGAAAGCAGAAATAAACCGTTATGTAACGTTTCTAAAATGGTTTATGGAAATAAGCCTGCGGATGGTGGAAACTTAATCATTGAAAATGACGATTATGAAGATTTCATCAAAAAAGAACCACAAGCAAGACAATTTATAAAACCATTGCTTGGCGCTGTTGAATATCTTCACAGTAAAAAGCGCTATTGTTTGTGGCTTCAGGGTATTTCACCAGCACAATTAAAAGAGTGTCCAGCTGTAATGGAACGGGTGCGGCTATGCAAAGAAAGCAGAGAAAACAGTGTTGCCGCCGGAATTAGGAAGTTTGCCGCTACACCGATGTTATTTGCACAGATTACTCAACCTGTAGGAAAACCCTATGTTATTGTGCCTCGTGTTTCATCTGAACGGAGACGCTATGTTCCCATAGGATTTAATGACGGAAATACCATTGTAAGTGATGCCGTTCAGATTGTGCCGGATGCTTCCATTTACGAATTTGGCGTAATGATTTCTAATGTTCATATGTCTTGGATGCGGGCGGTCTGTGGCCGGTTAAAAAGTGATTATCGTTATTCTAAAGATGTAGTTTACAATAATTTTGTTTGGCCGTCTCCTACGGCTGCGCAAAAAGCGAAAATCGAACAGACGGCACAGGCTATTCTGGATGCACGCGCCCTATATCCTGATAGTTGCCTTGCGGATTTGTATGATGAAGTTGCCATGCCCCCGGAACTGCGCAAAGCACATCAAAACAATGACCGCGCCGTGATGCAAGCCTACGGTTTTGACATTAAGACAACAACAGAAAGTTCCTGTGTTGCCGAATTGATGAAGCTATATCAAGCAAAGGTGTCAGAGACATAAAGCAGCGGCAGGCGTGTCAATGCGCCTGCCGTTTCCTATCCCTGCCTTGCCCGCCTGCTGCAATACAGGCTCAAGTCCTCTTTTCGGAAAATCCCTCGCTGTCAATCACCGTCACAGGTTTCAGGATTTCAATTTTCTTGTCTTTCAGCTTCATGCCGATACCCCCTTATATGGCGCTGGTGTATTCGTTATAGTGTTCATACAGCCCCACATAGCAGTCCAGCAGGGCGGCGGGGGATTTAAATCTGCTGCCCGGGTATATCGTTCCGGCCCTGCTCCGGCTGACAGAGGATCTGCACCGGCGGGCTGCGGAAGAGACTGCTGACTGATCGCTTATACCAACAGGCGGGAAAGCACAAAATGCTTTCCCGCCTGTTTCTTTGTGTCTTTTCAGTTGGCAAAAACGATCTT
>JALENG010000084.1 GCA_022767925.1 Clostridia bacterium | reverse complement strand
AGCCGGCACCACTGAGATCCTGGAGCAGATGAACCGGGAAATGGTGTATTACCGCAGCCGTGCAGCCACTCTGTACAGCCAGCTGTACCAGTTGGACCCCACGTTTACCTTTGCTTATTCCGAATAAGGGGCGCAGCCCCTTTCCGGATGGGGCCGGGGAAATCCACACATAGGAAAAAACACTCTCTGAAATTTTTTCAGAGAGTGTTTTTGTCGATGGAAGAAAATGCGGGGAGGGATTCGGGTTTTGGATGGTCAATTTATCAAAATGCCTGAATTTCTCCGGATTCGTTCGAGAGCGGTGGGATCCAGCAGATTTACGGTCTGAAACTCCCCGTTGTAAAAAACCGCGTAATTATTAAAAACACAGGGCAGTTCCTTCGCTTTTTGACGTGTATCCACCGGATGGAAAGAGGCCTTCCTCTCCTTCTCCTCGCAGTACCGCTGTAATTTCTCGATATTTTGAAGGATAAAAGGGCATTGGGGACTGTAATAGATGGAGAATCCCGGTTCTTCGATCTTTGACTTTCGGGCGCGTTCCGTAAAGTGGGGTACGGTTCCGTCAAAAGACAGAGCCAGCAAATCATAACTGCTTTCGGTGGTGTCCACGGTTTGAAAGCCGAACCTCTTGGCGAAGGATTGATCAGAAAGCCAGGCCTTTTGTTTCTTGGCCCCCAGCATGCAAACCCCGGCTTTTCCCTGTGCCCTGGCATCGTTCAGGCAGTATTCCATCAGGGCTTTCCCGTATCCTCTTCCCTTGTGTTCCCCCGAAACCCACAAGCAATAGATGTACAGATAATCGCGGCCCTCAATGGGAACCCAGGCGGTTTCAAGGGGAGCATACTCGATAAAAACCGTGGATTTTGCATCGAGTTTTCGGAACACATGCCCCTCTTTCAATCGATCACGAAGCCATTCCCGTTTTTTCTCCACCCCCGGATGGGGCTTTTTGCTGCGGATGATGCAGCACAGATGCTCGGTGGAGAGATTCTCCGCCGTGAGATTGATAAAACCAGCATCCATCGGGTAATTCTCCTCCTTTTTCTCCCCTCTTTACGGGTTTTGAAAGAAGACCATGCCCCAAAGCGGCGAGAGGGGGAAATCCGGCTGGCCCTTTGGGAACACCAGACAAAGGGTTTTCGGAGCGCCGGGCGGCGGAGGCGGGGCAATATCGTCTCCGCAAAGAACCGGCAGGATCACCGGATCGTTAATCAGCCACAGCCGGTACCGGCGGCTGCCGATTGTCTCCTCATACCGGGGGGCCCCGTGAGAGAGGGCCCGCAGCCGGGCAACCGTTTCTCCCGTTTCATCGGGCGGAAAGAAAATCCGGGCGCCGAAGGGTGTATCGCTGCCCGGGCGGTCGGTCAGCGCAAAAAATCCGAGAATGGTTTTCTCCTCTTCCTCTCCCGGGTTGCAGCCTTTCCCGGTCTCCTCTGAAAAGGGAACATCCCCGGGAAAAAGAATCTCCTCGGAGAGCAGTGTTTCCTCATAGAGGTAAAGGCCCTCCTCAGTATCAATGGCGCAACGTCCGTCCTGAATCCATTCCGGGAGCTTTTCCGGCGTGAGAGCTGGGAAGGACTCCCGGCAAAAGGAAAGGATGCTGTCCCCTTTTTTGGCGCAGGGACGGATCCCGTGAAATGGAAAAAACAATGGCATGAAAATACCCCTTCCCCGTAAACTTTTTTCATTGTAAAGGGGAATGACGCGCTTTGTCAAGGGGTGGATTTTTATGGAGGAAATTCCGTTTTTCACAGAATAAAATTGAATTTTCTCTCTCTTTTTCACTCTTACATCACATTGCGGGGGTAAAATGTTACCCGGAAAAGGAGAGGTCTCTCTTTTTTTCGAAAAATATGGGGACTTTTGTGACGAAACTGGCATTCCTGCAGGGGAGGAATCGCTTGAAAAAGGTGCGATAACGTGATAGGATTGTACCGTGTAAAATTCAACACAATACCCAAAACAGGAGGGAAATATCATGATAGAGGTCAAAAACCTCACGAAGCGATACGGCAATAACGTCGCTTTGGATCATGTCAGCTTCACCGTAGAAGATGGAACGATCCTCGGTTTTCTGGGGCCCAACGGCGCCGGAAAATCAACGACGATGAACATTGTGACCGGGTATCTCTCGGCAACCGAGGGTACGGTTACCATTTCAGGCCACGATATTCTGGATGAACCCAACGAGGCCAGGCGGCTGATCGGGTATCTGCCCGAGCTGCCCCCGCTGTATCTGGACATGACCGTCAAGGAGTACCTGGATTTCATGTACGATTTGAAGAAGGTGAAACTGCCCAGAGAGAAGCACATCCGCGAAATCTGTGCCCTGACGAAGATTCAAAATGTGTATAAGCGCCTGATCGGCAACCTGTCCAAGGGGTACCGGCAGCGTGTCGGCATTGCACAGGCCCTGCTGGGCAATCCGCCGGTACTGATTCTGGACGAGCCCACGGTCGGCCTGGATCCTAAGCAGATTATCGAAATCCGCAATCTGATCAAAAACCTGGGCCGCAATCACACGATCATTCTCAGTTCTCATATTCTGTCCGAAGTACAGGCTGTGTGCGAGCGCGTGATCATCATCAACAGCGGCAAGTTGGTGGCCGATGGCGCTACCGACCGGCTGGCCCATGATCTCTCGACGGATCACCGCATTGTGTGCCGCATTGCCGGTCCGGAAAACGAAGTGTTACACGCCATCCGCGCACTGGACAAAGTGGTGGATGTTACCTCGATGGGCGAAAAAGAGCCCGGTGTCTTTGAGTATACGGTCGAGGCGGGCCTGGATCAGGATATCCGCCGCGACCTGTTTGCGCTACTGACTCGTAAGGGTTGGCCGCTGATGGCATCGCGCAATACGGATCTGACGCTGGAGGAGGTCTTCCTGCGGCTGACCAGCGGTGACGGGCACTTTACCGAGCAGGAGCGCCGCAGTTTGCTCAAGGGCGTGAATTCAGAAGAAGCGGATCAGGAAGAGGTCCGCAAAACAGCCCTGGAAGCGGTTGAAGAGGAAGGAGGAGAGGAAGAATGAGAGCTGTACTGAAACGGGAAATCCGTTCGTACTTCACTTCCCCTATTGGTTATGTGTGCATTGCCGTTTTATTGGCGCTGTTTGGATACTGGTATTACATTGTCATGCTCAGCGGCAGCTCGGCCAATATCACCTATGTATACAGTTACATGTTCTCGTACTGCATGATGGTGATCCCGATCCTGACCATGCGCACGATTTCGGATGATCAGAAGAACAAAACCGACCAGGCTCTGCTCACGGCGCCGGTCAGCGTGATGGGCATTGTCATTGGAAAATTTCTGGCGGCCTTCTTTGTGTATTTCATTGCTCTGACAGGCACGCTGATTCCCTGCGTAGTCATCTCCTTTTTTGGCGCTCCCAATTGGAGCGAGATTCTGGGCAACTATGTGGGGTCGCTGCTGTACGGCGGCGCGATGATTTCCATCGGTGTGTTCATCTCCAGCCTGACGGTTAGCCAGATTATCGCGGCAATCGGTACATTTGCGGTATCGATTCTTCTGGTAATCATCGGCCAGATCAGCAGCTCGTTCAGCGGCACGTGGATCGCCGATGTCGTTAAATGGATTTCCTTTGAAAGCCGCTACAGTCCCTTTACACAGGGGCAGTTCAACCTTTCCAGCGTCGTGTATTTCATCAGTGTGATGGCGATTTTCGTTTTCTTCACGACCCGGAAGATCGAAAGCAGAAGATATCGGTAAAGGGAGGATAAAACACTCATGAATAAAGATGGCAAGAACCAGATGAAAGAAAAAGAGCTGGATCTGGTCGCGCAGGACGATACTCCCGACAGAGCCGAACGCAGAGCGCAGAAGGCGGCGGAGAAAAAGGCCGAGGAAAAGGCGGCAAAAGCGGAGAAAGCCTGGAAAAAGGAAAAGGGAAAACTGCGCAAGACGCTGACCAGCTCGAAGTTTAAGCACAGCGGCCTGGCCACGGTGTTCTCCTGTGTATTCGTGGCAGTGGTCATTTTGGTCAACGTGCTGTTCGGCATGTTGGTAGATCGGATCCCAGCCCTCAGTTTTGACCTGACGGCCGACCAGGTGAATTCGCTGTCGGAGGATGCCAAGAAAGTGGCCGATTCCGTCAAGGAGGATGTGAGCATTTACATCATCGGATCGGAAGACGATGTGATGGGCGATGTCCTTTACTCCTCCTATGGCATGAAATATAGCCAGGTAGGGTATCTGTCTCAGAAATTTGCGGCTGAGAACAGCCACATTTCCGTACAGTTTATCGACCCCGATTCGAATCCCGGTTTTTTGAGCAAGTACAGCGAGGACAATCTGGATACCGGTATGGTCCTGATTGAATCCAGCCGCCGTCACCGTGTACTGACGGTGACGGACCTGTTCTCCATTGAGCAGGATTCCACATACGGTAATTATACGTACTACAGCATGGTGGATTCGGCCCTGACCAATGCGATCAACCAGGTAACGCTGGAGACCGTACCGATTGCCGCATTTGAGACCGGCCATCAGGAGATGCTGTCCTCGGAGAGCAAAAACATCAGGTCGGTGTACACCCTGCTGGAAGAAAACGGCTTTGAAGTAGTGGAATTCAATTCCCTGACCGAAGATGTGCCGGAGAACGCTCAGCTGCTGGTGCTGGCTGCTCCCAACACGGACTATACCCAGGATGAACTGGAAAAATTCGATGCGTATCTCGAGGATAAGACCGTTTCCCTCTCCCGTGCGATCTTTATCACCTGTCACCCCACCCAGACCGAACTGGTCAACCTGAATACGTTCTGCCAGGAATGGGGCATTGTTGTGGATTACGGCAGCATGCTGCAGGAGACCGACGAGAGCCATCAGATCAGCTCTTCGAAGAACTATGTGCTGTCCAATTACCTGCAGGGCGGCGATGACGATCCGATTACATTCAGCACCACCAACAGTTACGACCTGCTGCTGACTCCGGCCAGCTGCAATATCCGCTCGGCGTATGATTCCTCCAACGGAATTGTCAGCTATCCCCTGTTGGGTACCTACGACACAGCCAGCAAGATGTATATTGATGAAGAGAGCAACGAGTGGGTTTCGGATGGAACCACCCAGCAGTACTACACCATGGTGATGGGCCAGAAGTGGATTCAGGATGCCGACAAGAACAACCTGAAGCGCTCGGTGGTAGTATCGGGCAGCACGTCCATGCTGGTATCCGACTTCCTGGATGCCTCCACCTTCAGCAACAATACCTATATCAACGACCTGTTCCTGTATCTGACTGATTATACGGTGGGTGACAACAAGGTTACCACAGCGAAGGTCGAAACCAATGTGATGGATATTACTGCCACCACGGCGATGAGTACATTCCTGGGCTTCTGGGTTTTCACCATTGGCCTGCCGGTTGCTCTGCTGATTGTGGGTGTTGTGATTTGGCTGAAGAGGAGGCACCTGTAATCCTATGAGTAAGAAGAATAAAAAGCCGCTGACCAAAGCGAAGAAAAACCTGCTGATTACCCTGCTGGTTTTGGTCGTGATGGGGGCTTCGGTTTTGATTTTGACCCTGATTCCCACGGCCGAGCAGGCTGAGGAACAGGAGAGCGGCATCTCTTCCTCCGAATCCTCGGAGGAAGAGGAGACGATCTCGCTGCTGAATAAACAGGCCAGCGATGTCGATCACATTGACGTTGTGAACCAGTCGGATTCGTTTACCATTCGGTATATGGAGCAGGATGCCTCCGAAGAGGAGGATGAAGAGAATTCTTCCTTTGAAATCGAAGGACTGGATCCGAATGTATACCCGGTTCTTGCTACGGCGGTGAATTCGGCGGCTAAGTACGGCTATACTGTAACGGCGCAGAAGCTGATCGGCGATGCGGCGGACTACAATCTGGATGAATTTGGGTTGGAAGACCCGGTGGTTCAGATGACCACTACCTTCAGTGACGGAACCGCGCCGTTCTCCTACGCAATCGGTGATTCATCCGCCACGGGCAGCGGGTACTACCTGCTGGTAGATGGAAAAATCTATGTGGGGGACAGCAGTGAGTATCTGAAGAAGAGACGGATGGATTTCTGTACTACGAAGATTGTATCCATTGATACCAGTGAGGACGAAACCGTTGTCTTCTCGAATATTCAGATTGTCAATGAAAACGGCGAAATGATCATTGTTCCTCAGGAGCGTAAGGGTTACATCTCCACCTTCAGTATGAGGAAGCCCTTTACCTGCAGCGCCAACGATGACACGGTGACCGCCCTGCAGGAGGATTTGGTCAGTGTCACGGCCAGAAGTGTGGTGGGGCTCTCCCCCACGGACGAGGATCTGGAGAAATATGGGCTGCTGAATCCGGTAGCCAGCGTGATCTATACGTACAAGGACAGTACATATAAACTGCTGGCCGGAGGAAAGGATGAGGATGGCAACCGGTATGTGATGCTCGACGGCGGAAATGTGGTGTACGCTGTTTCCGATAACGGGGTCTCCAAGTGGGTGGAAGCCACCCCCATCTCTCTGCGCGAAAAGTTTGTCATGCTGATTACGATCAACGATGTGCAACAGCTCACGTTTGATGTAGGGAGCCAGAAGTACGCGTTCACCCTCAGCCGCACGGTAAACGAGGAGAGCAGCACCGAGAACAGTACAGTATACGATTATGCCGTAAAGGGCACGGATGGGCAGAAACTGACCTACAAAACGTTCCAGAAGTTCTATCAGCTGCTGATCGGGGAACAGATGCTGTCGGATGCTGATTTTGACTCCTCCATGATCGAGGGCAAAACGCCGGACATCACCCTGACGTATCATTATTACGATACGATGTACGAAGATGATGTCATCGAATTCTACAAATCGGGCACCCGCCGCTATCTGGTAGCCGTGAACGGGGATGTCTCCGGCTATGTGACGGAAACCTCGGTGAATAAGATGGTCGATAGCGCCGCCCAGATGGAAGAGGACGCCTATAAAGAATAAGAGGAGATCCTCCCTAACTTATCTTTCTAAAAAAGCACCTGCTGAAGCCAAAAAAGGTACAGCAGGTGCTTTTTTGTTCCCTTTTCCTAAGGGGAAAGGGAATTGCTCTTAAAAGCGATAGGAAGCCGCCGGCTCGAACCAGCCCTTCGGGTGCAGGCAGACCGGGCATTTCTCCGGCGGAGTGGCTGTCTGCAGGATAAACCCGCAGTTGCGGCAGATCCACAGCGTCTGATCGCTGCCGCGGAACAGGCGGTCCTCTGAGAAACGCTCGTGCAGGTCAAGAAAACGATCGCGGTGGCGTCCTTCGATGGCGGCCACTGCCTGCATCCGGGCGGCTACGCCGGAGAAACCTTCCTTCTGGGCGGTTTCGGCAAAAGCGGGGTACATTTTGCGGCACTCGAAATCCTCCCCTTCGGCTGAATCCCGCAGATTCTGCAGGCTGTCAGGAATGCCGCTGCCGTGCATCAAGTTAAACCAGGCCTTGGCATGGGCCTGTTCATTGCGGGCGGTGTCCTCCCATACGGCTGCCAGAACCTCCAGTCCCTCCTGCCGGGCTTTTTGTGCATAAAAAGTATATTTGTTTCTCGCCTGGCTTTCTCCGGCAAATGCATGCATCAGGTTTTTCAGTGTTTCGCTGTCTTTCCACTCCAAAAGAATCCTCTCCCCTTATCCGGATATTGATATCTCTATCGTGTACCGGCAGGCCGAAAATATGCAAAAAAAAACGGCGGAAAAGAGGTTTCCTTCTTTTCCGTCATTTTTAACCGGTGATTATTCTCCGTCGTAGTAATCCACGGGTTTGCCGTCGCGAAGAAATTCATTGGGGCGGCCGTCGCGGTAGATAATCCCCTTTTTTGCCGAGCGCGGATAGTAGACCTCGTCCGTGCGGGCCACGGCATCAAAATCGAGATAGCGCAGCGTAACCGAGAACGAGGCGTTGCGGAGAAGATGGGCACCCTTTTCCCCGGGGGGGATCACGATAAAATCCCCGGCGGTTACCGGATGGTTCCCGGTGGAGGTTTCCAAAACGCCGCGCCCCTCCAGAATATAAAAAATTTCGGTCGAGTTTTCGTGATAATGGTAGGGGTAGTTGCTGCAAAGGGGAGGAATATCGTAAACCGATATTTGGCACTGGGGTATGGCATCCCCTAATTCCGGGTCAAAGCCGCATACCGGGTATTTGGTATAGGCATACGGATTGTGCCGGGAAACATCATTCCCTTTCAGCTCACGAATGGGAAGAATGCGGATTTCCTGGGGCATTGTCTTGATCGCCTCCTTTTGAAGAGAGAAAATGAAATTTACACATTAAACAGGAAGTGGACGATATCGCCGTCCTGCATCACGTATTCCTTCCCCTCGCTGCGGACTAGTCCTTTTTCCTTTGCGGCGGTCATGGTTCCGCAGGCCATCAGGTCCTCGAATGAGATGACATCTGCGCGGATAAAGCCGCGTTCGAAATCGCTGTGGATTTTTCCGGCAGCCTGAGGCGCCTTGGTACCGCGGGTGATGGTCCAGGCGCGGCACTCGTCTTTACCGGCCGTCAGATAGGAAATCAGCCCCAGCAGACTGTAGCAGGCGTTGATCAGGCGGTCAAGACCCGATTCCTGCAGCCCCATATCACTGAGGAACAGGGCTTTTTCCTCCGGATCCATTCCGGCGATATCGGCCTCGATCTGGGCGCAAATAGGCAGAACCCCGGCATTTTCTTTTTTGGCAATGGCTTCCACCTGCCCAAGGAAGGGGTTCTGTTCGATATCCCCGGAAAAATCCTCTTCGCTCATATTGGCGGCAAACAGAATGGGCTTGTTGGTCAGCAGCGATACCGATGATAGCCATGCAGCCTCTTCCGGGGTGCAGGTAACACTGCGGGCACTGTGGCCGGCATCCAGCGCCTGGCGCACGCGCTTATAGAAATCCAGCTCCTCCTGATATTTTTTATCGGCCTTCAGCATTTTCTGGGTTTTGTCAATGCGGCGGTCCAGAATTTCCATATCCGACAGGATCAGCTCCAGATCAATGGTCTCGATGTCCCGGGCCGGATCAATACTGCCCTCTACATGGATGATATCGTCATTTTCAAAGCAGCGCACCACATGTACAATGGCGTCCACTTCGCGGATATTCGATAGGAATTTATTGCCCAGTCCCTCCCCTTTCGAGGCGCCGCGCACCAGCCCGGCGATATCCACGAACTCGATGGTAGCGGGGGTGAACTTGTTGGGCTGATACATATCGCGCAGCTTATTCAGGCGCTTGTCCGGCACCGCCACAATTCCCACGTTGGGCTCGATGGTGCAGAAGGGATAGTTGGCCGACTGGGCGCCGGCATTGGTAATGGCGTTAAAAAGGGTACTTTTTCCCACATTGGGCAGACCCACGATACCTAATTTCATTTTCTGTATATCCTCCTTAAACCTTTCGGTTTGATAAGCACTCTGAGGTTTTCGTGCCGGGTTTTCCCGCACATCCGTTTTTTTCAGAGCCTGCGCAAATCGTCACGTTCTCTGTCTTCCGGCAAATCCCCAGTTTTCATCGGGGGGATCGTGAATCACGATAAACACATCCGTGGGCGGTATTCCCAGTTTTGCGTGCAGCTCACGGGTTATTTCTTCATAAATCCTTGCTTTCTGCTCTTTTGTGCGGCCCTGAAACATGGTAATCTCGATGAGGGTGAATCGGTCCGTTTTGCTCCCGCTTTTTTCAAACAGGTCTTCTTCCACTTCATATAAGCGCTGAAAGCGATCCTCGTCTTCAATCTGAATGGCCTTGATCAGCGCGGTGTGAACCGCATCCAGCAGGGTCTTTTTATAAACCAGGTCCTTCCCTTTTAAAATTTCAATGCGAACCAAGGGCATATTTCAGTCTCCTCTCTCCTCTGTATGGATCCATCTTTTTTCAGGGATGGGAAAAGGGTCTGTTTCCAAAAAAACAACCGGATACAGCCTTTTATTATAGAGGAAAACGCGGTTTTTTTCAATATATTCCGGCAAAATTGGTCAATACCGGTGGCGCAGCGCGTATGGGTTTTCGCAATGTCCGGGAAAATCCGTCTTGATTCAGTGGAGAGGATTCAAACAAAACAGAGCGGTATGTTCTCTTTAGGACCCTAAGGGAACAAAAACTGAATAAAAATAATTGTCGGTATATTGACAAATTATTAAAAATTGTGATACGATGAAGAAAAAGACAGGTTCTATTTTAGGAAAGAAGGGGTCGTTTCTGCCGGCTCATAAAAAACGGGCCCCGGCCCGGAAATAAAAAGGAGGAATTTTTATGAAAAGGAAGCCGTTGATTCTTTTGGGCATTTTCGCGGTACTGGCCGCCGCCCTGCTGGGAGGATGGGCGTGGGTTCATTTCTCGGCAGCAAAGGGGATTGATTTTGGCGAGGCCGAGATTGCCGAGCTGGTGGTCTATCAGGGAAATGAGGAAGTGGCCCGGGTGACGGAC
>JALENG010000070.1 GCA_022767925.1 Clostridia bacterium | reverse complement strand
TGAGGAGCCCGTCCCCGCTGCCGGTAAAGGCGGTGGCGCACGCCCCCTCGGGGGTGAAAAACACCACGAGAATCTGCTTTTCCGGCACGGCGGAGACCGCGTACACCTGCGAAGAGGTCAGCGCCCCGGAGGCGGCCAGCGCCTCGTTCCCCACATAGCGGGAGTGGGCCAGGTTGCACAGTTGGAGCGGCATATTCCCCGCCTGGCTGAGCGGGGACAGATTCCCCTCCCCCAGCTGCCCGAGCAGCTGATCAGCGTCGATTTCCACGATATAGGCCGTCTGGGGGGCGGCGTCCTTTAACGAAGCGGATTTCTTTATGCGCCCCATGATCTCATCGGGATAGCCCAGATTTTCGGGGGCCTGGCTCTCGCAGAACCGGCCGGTCCGGCGGGCCAGGGAGACGGCGGTTTGGGTGAGAAATTCGTCGTTCACCACCGTTTGGGAACCGGCGGCGGCCGGCGGGGTCCAGCTTTCGTCCTGGGATACGGCCACCTCCCGCATGGTCAGGCCCTGCTGGGCCAGCAGCTGCCGGACCGTTTCCTCTCCGGTGAAAACCGGACTGGTGACGGCCGTCACGATCCCCTCGCCCGAGGGGTAGAAGGCGGTGGCCATGGCGGGGCCGTCCTCCCCGAGGAAATAGAAGAGGAGGTACTGACTGCTGCACCGGCCGGAATAGGACCGGCTGACCTGCAGAATCGAGCCCGCCGCCAGCGCATGGGAGCCGAGAGCGCCGTTGATCTGGTTTAATAGCACCCTGGCCTGATTGGGATGAAAGGCGAGGAGCTCCTCCAGCTCCTCCTGCCCGATGGACGGGTACAGCCCGCGGATGTCCTCCTCCTTTAGCGTGACCACATACGCGGTGGTAGGGGTGGCCTCCTGAAAAACGCTCATCCGGGCGAGCATCGCCCGGATTTCCTCGCTGTCGGTGTACACCTGCCCGGCGGGTTCGGCCAGGGAGGCGGCCTGCCGGGTGCCCAGAAGGGCGGCCCCAGTCAGAAAGGTGTCGTCAACCCCGGCGGGCGGGGAGATGGACCGGAATGCCGAGCAGCCGCTGCACAAAAGGGTAAGCGTCAGCAGGAGGGCGAGGAATTTGGGGACTTTGCCCCGGGATTTTTCCCGGGCAAGGCGGAACTTCATGGGAAAGACCTCCTCTTTTTTCATATCCATTGTGCTTATTATAAAGGTGCCGGTCTTTTTCTGTCAAGGAAAACGGCCCCCCGGGCAGGGGGAGAGAGGCGGCGAAAACGCAGGAAAAAACCGGGGTTGACAAACCCGCGGGAAAAGGCATAGAATAAAAAAGAAGAGCCGGATGGGCGTATGATAGCACAATCATACGCCCATCCTTTTTTTATCGACAGGAGGTTTTGCAGAGATGAAACGGTGGAGGAGAAAAAGCGTGTGGGTGGATATTCTGTTTGAAATTCTGGGCAGCTTTCTGATCGGGCTGGCCCTTTACAACCTGGCGCTGCCCGCCGGGTTCCCCATGACGGGGTTCTCGGGCATTGCCATGATCGTCAACCGGTTTACCGGCGCGCCCATCGGGCTGGTGACCCTGGTGCTCAATATCCCGGTGATCCTGCTGTGCCTGCGGCTGATCGGCTGGCGATTTTTGCTGCGGTCGTTCCGGTGTATGCTTCTATCCACCTTTTTCCTCGATGTGGTCTCGCCCCTGCTGCCCCAGTACGAGGGCGAGCGGCTGCTGGCGGCCATCCTGACCGGGGTGGTCGGGGGCGCGGGGTATGCGATGATCTACACCCGCAATTCCTCCACCGGCGGATCGGATTTTCTGATTATGGCGGCCAAGGCCCTTCGTCCCCACCTGAAACTGGGCACCATCACCCTGCTGCTTGACGCGGCCATCGTGGCGGCGGGCGGGCTTTTGTACCGGGATTTCGACGGGATGGTGTACGGGATGATCGTCGCGTATCTGCTCTCGGTGATGGTGGATAAGATGTTCTACGGCCTGAACGCGGGGAAAGTGGCGTGGATTATCACCGGGAACCCGGACCTGGTGTATGCGGTGATCGACCGGGTCAGCGAGCGGGGGGCCACCATTATAAAAGCCCAGGGGGCCTATCGCCGGGAGGAAAAGCACATGCTGATGGTGGCGAGCAGCGTGAAAGAGATGTTCCGCATTGTAAGGGAAGTGCGGAAAGCCGACCCCGCCACGTTCATCGTGGTGCAGGAGGCGGAGGGGGTCCACGGCGAGGGGTTTGCGTTCCACAGCGCCGCCCAGGAGCCGTGAGAGGCGCTTGACAGGGAAGAGAGGGCCTGCTATAATCGAGACAAAAGAATCGAAACGGATATACGGTTCTCTCCGCCCGTGCGGAGCAGGTAATGGAGAATCCGGTGGGAATCCGGAACAACCGTCATTACTGTGTTTGCCCTTTCGGCATCAGCCAGATCGCCCCCGTATATCCCCGGTAACGCGCCTTTGACGAGGAAGGAGGGCAGCCGATCTTTGCCCGCGGTGGCAGGGCCCGGTTTTTCGGCCGGGCTGTTTTGGTTGTGGGTAAAATCTGTTGTGCTCCCTCTGCTCTTTTGGCAGGGGGAGTTTTTGCTTCATACCAGCGGGAAATTGGAAAACCGGCGAATCAAAAAGGGGGGAAGGAAACCTGAAGCGGGAGGAAAAGAGAGAACAGGCCATCCGTTTTCTGCGGGAAAAGGAGCGGCTGCTGGGGCGGTGCCCCAAGCGCAGTGACTTCTCCGGGGCGGACGCCGGGTGGATCAAGCAGATTCTGGGCCCCTGGCCCCGGGCGCTGGAAGCCGCGGGGCTGAAGGAAGCGCCCTCCCGCGGGAAGAGCCATCCGCGCCGGGCACAGCAGCCGTTCGCGCAGAAAACCGAGGAACCAAACGACGGAAAAGAGGCAGAAACGAAATGAGAAAAGCCAAAAGAGCCGGAGCCCTGCTGCTGTGCGGCGCGATTGTGTGCAGCATGGCAAGCGCCGGGTTCCCCCAGGTATCGGCCG
>JALENG010000069.1 GCA_022767925.1 Clostridia bacterium | reverse complement strand
TTATAATAATAAAAAGTAATTCTATTTCTCAGTGGCTTCGGCAAAAGGAGGTTTTCGCATGAGGAAGAGCCCCATGGGGAAAAAGTGGGCGCTGGCGGGGGTTCTCGCGGTGCTGGTCCTGGGGGCCGGTATTTTTCTTCTGTGGCGCTGTGCGCGCCCCCAATCCCCGGTGCCCGATCTGGATACGCTGCTGGAAATGGAAGAGGAAGAATGCCTGGCAGCGCTGGAGAGCCACGGTTTTGTCTGCCCGCCCTGTTTTGAATGTTTTGAAGAGGATGGCCGGGAAAGGGCCGCCGCCTTCACAAAAGAGGTGCTGGAGTACGCCCGGCACGAGGGCTGGGGCCCCACCGGTTACGGGTATACGGAGCTGGTGGATTTTTCCGTGGAACTGTGCCGGTTTTTGGGAATCCCCACGGATTATGACTGGCTGCTGCCCCTGGAGGACCTGGATTTCTCCCAGGTGCCCCCGCTGCCCGATCTGGATACGCTGCTGAAAATGGAGGACGACGAGCTGCTGTATGCACTGGAAACCCACAGCCTTGTGCTGCCGCCGTCCTGTGCCGGAAACCGGGAGGAGGCCGCCCGGCTGATCAAAATCCTGCTGATCCGTGCCCGGGAAAAGGGCGTGGGGGATACCCACTATAAGAGCACCGAATGGATTGTCTTTTCCACCCATCTGTACTGGACGGTGGGCATTCCGCTGGATATCGACCAGACTTCCCCGTAAGGCCCCCATAACCGTTCTCTGTCGTTCAATCTATCTATAGTAAGAAAGAGGGATTTGTTATGAAAAAGATTGCGGCATTTCTGTGTTCCCTGCTCCTGCTCTTTGCGGCCGGCTGTCAGGCAGCGGCCGCTCCGGATTCCCCGTCGGAACCGGACGGCCAGTCCGAACTCTCTTCGGAATCGGGTTCTGTGATCGATACCGCTGATCCCGACGCCGCTCCCCAGGAGACCGCCCGGCCGGACAGCCCGCTGGTCACCCAGCCCTGGAACTTCGGGTGGAATATGGCGGTAAGCTCTACGCCCGGCCTGCCCTTCCATCTGGAGGGCGGGGAAACGGTGACATACACCGCCAGGGATGAAAACGGCTGGGTGTATGCGAGGGATGAAAGCGGCCAATTGGTCCCCTGTACCCCGGATGTCTCCGTTCCCGCCGGGGAGACCCTTTACTGGATTCCCTATTATGACGACAGCTGGGAGCCCGAATTCAATAATTCCGGATCCCCCTGCTGGATCCATATTGCCCAGTACACCGATGGTCATCTGACCGCGCTGGTTCTGGCGGCCGCCGTACCCGAGGGAGAGCCCGGCGGGGAAACAGCGTGGTACAGCTGGGTGGAAACCAGCGTTACATTCCCTGCCGCCGGTGCAGCCCCTCAGGAGGTGGGGAAAAACTGGGCGGATAACTGGTATAAAGAGCAGGAGGAGAAATATCCCGGCGCGCTCACCCATGAGGGAGACCCGGCAGAGACCCCCCTGCACTTTACGGAGGACGGCACCTGGACATTGACCGCCGTGGAGGAGGACACGCAGGACGAAAAGCGGTATGCCGCCGGAGAAACCCCCGGGGTGCTGTTTACGCTGGAGGATATCGGCCAAACCCAGTGGGAGATTTCGGGAGGCGTATCCCTGTATCAGGACGGCGAATGGCAGGATGGCGAGCCCTTCGGCGATCCTATGGGCGCTGTTTTCCTCTTCCCGGCCGGGCAGACACTGTGCTGGCACCCCAGCGTGGAGAGCCCTTATCCCGCTTCTTCCCTGAGCTACGGGCAGATGCGGATCACCGCCCGCGAAGGGGACCGGATCCTCGCCTATCTGGAAGTGGAAATGACCCCCGCTCTCTCAGAGGATGAACAGGAGCTGACCATCACCGCCACCATCAGCCGGTACACCGTGTACGAATACGAGTCATAAGAAAAAAGCAAAGCAAAGGGGCCTCCCCTCTCCGCAGAACGGAAGAGGGGAGGCCCCTTTTTCCCTTGTTTTCCCTTGTTTTTACTGTTCGCGGGCCCGCTTGCGCCGCTTATAGACGACGACGCCGATATACAGCCCCAGGAACAAAACCAGAATGGCAATCAGCTCGCCCACCTGACCGGGACCTCCCATTTTTACCTCGGCCCACAGGGAATCGAGCAGCTGGTTGGTGGTGTCGCTCAGGTGGATGAACACCTCTGTGTTCGCAATGGTCTCCTCGCTGGGGTAGTACATCTCGTTTTCCGTTATTTCCGGATCCATCATCTCTTTGGCGGCGGTCTCCGGGGTGGAATACCCGATATACGAGCAGTTCTCATAGGAAATCTCGGGATCGCACAGGAAATTGATGTACGCCTCGGCTTCGGCTTTGTGCGTGCTGGTTTTGGGGATACAGATTGCATCCACAAAATAGTTGGTTCCCTCTTCCGGCACGGAGAAGGCGATGTTGTCGTTTTCCTCCACCAAAATGGCGGCATCTCCCGAATAATACGGGGCAATCCAGGCCTCACCACTCTCCATCTTCTGGAAAATCTGATCCATCGCATAGCTCTGCACCAGAGGCACCTGCTGTACCAACAGATCGGCCGCCTCGCGCCACTGCTGCTCGTCCTCCGTATTGAACGAGTAGCCCAGCAGCTTCATGGCAATGCCGAACGAATCGCGGGAGTTGTCGAACATCAGGATTTTCCCGGCGTACTTCTCATCCCACAGCAGCGACCAGGACTGCGCTTCTTCCGCCGTCACATAGTCGGTATTGTAAAACAGGCCCACCACTCCCCAGGTGTAGGGCACCGAGTATTTGTTGTCCGGGTCGTAATCCGGGTTTTTAAAATCCCCGTCAATATACTGAAAGTTGGGAATATTGGCAAAATCCAGTTCGGCCAGCATATCCTCCTGAATCATACGCGATACCATGTAATCCGACGGGATGATCACGTCATAATCCCCGCCGCCACTGGCCAGCTTTGCATACATGGATTCGTTGGTATCATAGGTGGTGTAGTTCACCTGAATCCCCGTGCGGGCAGTAAACTCGGCATTGACATCCATGCTGCCCTCGGTACCATTGCTGATATACTCGCCCCAGTTGTACACGTTGATCGTCACATCCGAGCGCGTAGAAGCAACCGGATCCGAGGAAATCTGCGCGGCTGAAAAGGAGGGGGCACACAGGCCCATCAAACAGCCCGCGCTGAGCACCAGCCCCCAAAAGCGTGCTGCCCTCATGTCCGCACCTCCTTCTTGTCATCCGAGCGGCGCATATTCACCAGCACCAGCAGAATCAGAATGACCACAAACAGTACGGTGGACAGGGCGTTGATCTCCGGGCTGACGCGACGCCGGGTCATGGAGTAGATATAGATCGGCAGCGTCTGGGTGGTACCGGAGCAGAAATAGGTGATGACAAAATCATCAATCGAGAGGGTGAACGCCATGATCATCCCGGTCACCACACCGGGCATAATCTGCGGCAGCACCACTTTGATAAACGCCCGCAGCGGCGGACAGCCCAGATCCTGGGCCGCTTCGTACAGATGGGGGTCCATCTGCCGCAGCTTTGGCAATACGGACAAAATCACATAGGGCAGACAGAAGGTCACATGGGCGATAATGATCGACCAAATCCCCAGGGAGGAAATGTGCAGCATCTGCGCACCGAATACAAACAGCAGCATCATGGAAACACCGGTGACAATCTCCGGATTCACCATGGGGAAATTGGTCAGATTCATCACGGCTTTTTTCCGCCAGCCGCGCATATGGGAAATTCCCACCGCGGCCACCGTACCGAACAGGGTGGAGAACAGGGCCGCCACCACCGCAATGATCACGGTATTCCACACGGCCTCCTGAATCAGGCTGTCCTCCCACAGGCGGACATACCATCGAAAGGTAAAGCCGGACCACACGCTGCGGCTCATGGTCTTGGTATCATTGAACGAGAAGATGATAAGCACCACAATGGGGGCATACAGAAACAGAAAAATCAGCGCCATATACAGCTTGGAGAGGGGGCTGGTATTCCCGCGGGTGCGGGTGTGGGCGCGCTCGTTGACCGCTTTTGCCTTTTTCACAGCAGCACACCTCCCGTCGCATCCTCGCCGTCGCTGAACTGGTTCATAATCCCCATACTGATCAGGATCAGCACCATCAGCACCAGAGAAATAGCCGAGCCCAGGTTGGGATTATAGCTGTTCCCCAAAAACTCCATTTCAATCAGATCGCCGATCAGCATATTTCCGCCGCCGCCCAGCATTTTGCTGATAATAAACGTGCTGACGCTGGGAACAAACACCATCGTAATGCCCGAGATGATCCCCGGCATGCTCATGGGGAAAATCACCCGGCGGAACACCTGAAAGCGGTTGGCGCCCAGATCCTGGGCGGCCTCGATCACACTGCCGTCAATTTTGGTCAGCACCGAGTAAAGGGGCAGCACCATATAGGGCAGGTAATTGTATACCATCCCCAGCACCACCGCCCCGGAGGTGTTGATCATATGGATCCGCGGCAGTCCGATCGCCGCCAGCAGATTGTTGATAATGCCGTTGTCCTCCAGCAGGCTCATCCAGGCATAGGTGCGCAGCAGGAAGTTCATCCACATGGGCAGCATAATCAGCAGCACAATCACATTCTGATATTTTTCATCCACGCGCGAAATGATATAGGCCAGCGGATAGCCGATCAGCAGGCAGATCAGCGTGGCCAGCGCCCCCAGCCAGATGGAGCGCACGAACACATTGGAATAATTCCCAATGCGCAGAATATTATCCAGTGTGAAGACCCCGGTCACATTATCGGTGAAGGCGAACCACACCACCATGCCCATGGGCACCACAATGAACAGCACCATCCATACCAGGTACGGACCGCTGATCCATTTGTTTCGGGTCATTCGGCTCCCTCCTCTTCCGGTTCGGGGGCCACCCCCATCATATCCTCCTCCATTTCGTCGCTGAACGTGCTGTAATCGCCGAACTGGCCGGAGTACTCCGATTTTTTCATGATATGGATATCATCGGGGGTCAGCTCGATGCCAATGCGGCAGCCCACCGGGCGGTACTCGGTGGACTGAATCATCCACTTAAACCCGTCGATGTCCACAATCATCTCAAAATGCACCCCCAGGAAGGTGACGTTGGTCACCGTGCCGCAGATATGCTCGTCATCCGGAGGAACCATCTTCACATCCTCGGGGCGGATGACCACATCCACCGCTTCGTTGGTGCCGAATCCCTTATCCAGACACTGGAACCGGTGGCCGCCGAACTCGCACACAAAGTCCTTGCGCATCACGCCGTCCAGAATATTGCTCTCGCCGATAAAATCCGCCACAAAGGCATTTTTCGGCTCGTTGTAAATATCTTCCGGTGTACCGATCTGCTGAATCACGCCTTTATCCATCACCACGACCGTATCGGACATGGACAGGGCCTCTTCCTGATCATGAGTGACGAAAACAAAGGTAATCCCCGTCTGCTGCTGAATCTTTTTCAGCTCCACCTGCATGTCCTTACGCAGCTTCAGGTCCAGCGCGCCCAACGGCTCGTCCAGCAGGAGAACCTTCGGGTCGTTGGCCAGGGCCCGGGCAATGGCCACGCGCTGCTGCTGTCCGCCGGACAGCTGGGCCACATTCCGGTGTGCAAATCCATTCAGATTGACCAGATTCAACATTTCGTGAACTTTCTCGCTCACATTCTTCTTGCCGTGTACCCGCATACCAAACGCCACGTTGTCAAAAACATTCAGGTGCGGAAACAGGGCGTAGCGCTGAAAGATGGTGTTCACCTCGCGCTTGTGCGGCGGCAAATCATTGATGTTTTTGCCATTAAAGAAAATGTCGCCACTCTCGGGTTTTACAAAACCCGCGATGGCGCGCAGCGTCGTGGTCTTCCCACAGCCGCTGGGGCCAAGCAGGGTAACAAATTCTCCATCCCGAATGCTCAGATCGAAGTTTTTCAGTACCTGCTCCCCATCAAACGACACTGTGATGCCACTGAGACGGATGATCGGTTCTTTTTCCATTTGTGCATCCCCTTTGCGGTAAAAAATTTTCGTTGCTACGCAAGGGGGCAGGATTTCCCCGCCCCCGTAACATGGTAACGCAAACCCCCGGCCCACCGTGAGACCACCGCCCTCGCAAAGGTTTGTCAGAAAACCGCCGGAAAACCGGCCGCCTTCTCAAGCGGTGCGTAGTACCGGAACTCTTTGTCTATCAGATGCAAACGCAACGAGATAACTATAAATTCTTTCCCCCCCAATGTCAAGGCATTTTCGCAAATCTTTGGGAAATGGCAGAAAAAAAGCAGAAAAACCGCGATTTTTCCAAAATTCTCCGATTTTTTCCAATTTTCCCGCGTATGCTCGCGAATTCTCTGTTATGCGCTTTTTTCTTTTCCACTCTTTTTTGAATAGAAAAGACGGCCGGTCTGCCCCCTTTTGGGCGGGCGGTGACCGGCCGGTTGTGTTTCCCGTTTTTATCGGGCTAATCCCGTAATCATCTCGACCGTTGCGGGATCATAGTGGGAGAAGAAGGCGCTCTCCTTTCGGTCCAGCGCCCGGATACGCTCTATATCCTCTTTGTTCAGGGTGAAATCAAACACATTCAGGTTCTCCTCCATGCGCTCTTTATGGGTCGATTTGGGGATCACCACTACATCGCTTTGAATCAGGAAGCGCAGCGCCACCTGTGCCACCGATTTCCCGTATTTTTCCCCAATGGCCGAAAGGGTGGCATCGCGGAAGAAATCCCGCCGCCCCTCGGCAAAGGGGCCCCAGGATTCGTGCTGCACCCCGTACTTTTCCATTACCGCGTGGGCCTCTTCCTGCTGCTGATACACATGGGTCTCCACCTGGTTGACCATGGGGCGCACATGGACAAACTGGCACAGGTCCACCAGCCGGTCGGGATAAAAGTTGGATACGCCGATGGCGCGCACCTTTCCGCTCTCATACGCTTTCTCCATGGCGCGCCATGTACCGTAGTAATCCCCAAACGGCTGATGGATCAGCAGCAGATCCACGTATTCCGTCCCCAGGCGGCGCAGGGATTCGTCAATCGAGGCGGCCGCCTTCTCTTCTCCGGCATTGGAAACCCAGATTTTCGTGGTGAGGAACAGTTCGGACCGGGGCACCCCGCATTTTTTCACCGCGCGCCCCACTCCCTCTTCATTGTGGTACGCCTGGGCCGTGTCAATCAACCGGTACCCGGTTTCAATGGCGTCCCGCACACAGCGCTCGCATTCCTCCTCGGATACCTGATACACCCCGTAGCCAAGTACCGGCATTTTCACGCCGTTTTGCAAAGTTTTCTCTTCCATTTTCTTTCTCCTTCCTCTCAGCGGATAAAATTAGTCATGACCACCGGCAGCTCCTCGGGCAAGGGCACCCGGCTCTGTTCCTTGCAGTGCAGCAGATAGGCCATATTGTTGGCCAGTGTTTTCAGGACCCGCACACCCTCTTCATCCTGATAGACATCCTCCGGTGTGTATCCGTGAATGCCGTTCCAATAGCAGGAGGGCACTACCGGCATCTGGGAAATGGTAAAGTATTTGTTCAGCTGGTCAAAAGTGGCCGTGGCGCCACCCCGCCGGCAGCTGACGATACAGGCCCCGAATTTCAGCCGTTTCGCTTCGGCCGGCAAATGGTAGAACAGCCGGTCGAAAAAGGCGGTGGCCGCTCCGGTTGCCGAAGCAAAGTGGACCGCTGAGCCCAGGATAATCCCGTCCGCCTCTGCCAGGGCCTGCCCCACTTCATTCACGCCGTCCCGGTCGCCAAACACGCATTTTCCCGCCTTTTTGCAGGCACGGCATCCGGTGCATCCCAAAATCGGCCGGCTCCCTACCTGATAGATCCGGGAATCCACCCCGTTCTGTGCCAGCTGCTCCTGAATAATCCGCAGGCCGGTGTAGGTACAGCCCTTCTCATGGGGGCTTCCATTTACCAGTACCACTTTCATACTTCTCCTCCCTTTCTGCTTGCTGGGAAAAAGGCGCCTTGTCCTTCTCCCCTCTGTGTGGTATACTGTCACTATACAACCCTGTAGTAACTACAGGTCAAGCATTTTTTGGGGGGAATTTTTTGTGACAATGAAGGATGTCTGCCGGCAGACCGGCCTCTCCTATGAAACCCTGCGCTTTTACTGTGACCAGGGGCTGGTCCCCAATATCAAACGGGATAAGAATAACTACCGGGTTTTCGACGACCGTAATGTGGCGTGGATTCAAAGCCTGCTGTGCCTGAGAAAGTGCGGCATGGGGATCGAGGAGATGAAAGCCTATCTCACCCTGTGTCTGGAGGGGGAAGCCTCTATTCCCCAGCGCCGGGCGATGTTGGAGCAGCAGCGCCGTCATCTGCTGCTGGAAATGCAGGTTCTGCAGGACAGCCTCGCCTATATCGACAAAAAGCAGCAGTATTATGACGATGTGCAGGCGGGAAAAGTTCCTTACCGCAGCAATATTCTTCCCCTTCCCGATCAAAAAATGGCATAAAAATTCCCCGGAAGAGTCTTCCGGGGAATTTCAATTTCTGTGTTCATTTTTTCAGGATACGCCGTACCATATCCTTGGCGGGTACATAATGGGCGCGCTGTTCTTTCTTCCGCAGGCTGATCCCATACAGGACACCGGCCCCTGCCGCTGCTGTCAGGAGTACCAGCAGGAAGGCCGTCGTGGCACCATCCTGTGCCGGCGAAGCTCCTTCTTCTCCGGCACCAGGGGCTGTCTGCGCCGCAGGCAACTCATCCTGGCTCTCCAGATCACTTCCAGTGGGAACCTCTTCGGCCATATTTCCATCTTCTTCCACCGTTGCCATCTGCGCCACCAGCAGGTCTTCTTCCTCCTGGCGGGCCACCAAAGCAGCCTGTTCGTTTGCTTCCTGCTCCAGCTCCTTCTGCTCCTGGGCCGTATCCTCGGCCGTATCCGAGAGAACCGTCAGTGCATAGGATTCACCCAGAGAAGCAGCTGTTTTCTCCGCTTCTTCCTTTGCTTTCTTCGCTTCCTCTGCGGCCTTCTTGGCGGCTTCCTCTGCCGCTTTCTTCGCCGCTTCCGCACTGGCCGCCGAACTCTGCGAATAGCTGGTCGTGGTGCTGGAGGAGGTACTGGAAGAAGTGCTGTACGAATTCTTATTCGAAGGGGCTACCGTCGTCGCGGAGGAAGCATCGCCGCCGGCATGGGCAATTCCGTCACTGCCGAACGTGTACACTTCTCCGTCGATATTCAGCGTGCAGTTAATGACATACTGGCCATTCTGATAATAATAGCGGTTCCCCATAAAGGTCTGCCAGCCGGTGGTCGGGTACGTAACCCCGGCAACCTTAAACCAGTACACCCAATTTTTCCTGCTCATGCTCTGATAGCAAATGCCCTGGGACTCGCTGCGGGCATCCACAAACATACCGTTGCCCACATATACACCCACATGGCCAGGCTGCTTTAATCCCAGCCCATGGATACGCGGCACGCCATTACTGACCAGCCCGCTCTCCGAAGAAGCCCCCAGCAGGTCGGTGCGGCATCCGCCCACACCCTTATAGGTAACAATCAGGCCCGAGCAGTCCACTGCACCATAGGAAGTGCCGCCGTATACATAACTCCACCGCTCGTAATAAGCGGTCATGCAGTGTTCGGCCAAACCAACACCCGTCGCACCGCTAGCCGCCTGCGCCTGCGTCGGTGCCGAAAAAGCAGCCGTAACCGTTACGGCCAGGGCCGCCAATAAGCTGAGAAACTTCTTCATTTTCCGTATCATGGTACTCTCCCCCGATTCTTTTACATCTTCCCGATTCTTTATTCCAATGGTTCGTTCACCGCTTACAATTTCATTACATTCGTTACAATTTATTACAAACTGGTTACAGTCTACCACAAGTATCTTGTCAATGCAACCCCTTTTTCGAAAAAAGTCCGGATTTATCGCGTCTTTTCTTCACAGACCGGGCAAAAACCAGACGCTCCCTTCGGTTCTGCACAAAAAAGAGCTTTTCCGCTGTTCCCTTACAGCCGAAAAGCTCTTTCTCTTTCTTTACTCTTTTGCTTTCTGCAAGTATTCGTTTTACTGCAGCAGCTCGCGCACAATTTCCTCCATGTGCATTCCGCGTGATCCCTTTACGAGAACCGTGTCCCCGGGAAGAAGCTGTTTTTTCAGGATCCCGATGGCCTGCTCATTGTTCTCACAGTGATAGACCTCCATCGGATGGGAACCCGCCGTTTCCCGAGCCCCCTGCGCCGTTGCCGCCGACTCTTCTCCCACGGCAATCACCATATCCACACCGTTTTCCGCACAGAATGCGCCGCAGTCATAGTGGCCTTCGTAACTTTTCTCTCCCAGCTCCAGCATGTCCGCCAGCACGGCGATTTTCCGCCCTTGCGCCCCCAGCCGGGCCAAAAGCTGAACGGCCGTGTGCACCGAATCGGGGCTGGCATTGTAGGTATCGTCCACCACGGTCACCCCACCGGCATGGAAAATCTGCTGGCGCATGGCCGGGGGCTCATAATGGGAAAGGGCCAGAGCTGCCTTTTCGGCATCCCCTCCCAGTGCCTCGGTCACCGCAATGCTCACCGCGGCATTGCGCACATTGTGTTCTCCCGGCACCGGAATGCTCATGGGCAGAACCCCACGGGGAGTCTGCAGCAAAAAGCGCACGCCGGTTTCATCCATTTCCACCTGAACCGCCCGGTATTGGCACCCCTCGGACAGACCGAAGGTCACCACCCGCAGGGGCACTTCCCCCTCCAACCGGCGTAGCAGCGGATCATCCCCGTTTACGAACAAAGACTGATCCGGCCCAAACCGGTCGGTAATGTGCAGCTTTTCCCGCAGAATATTCTCCTGGGTCTTCAGATAGGCGATATGGGAAATGCCGATATTGGTCATCACCGCCATGGTCGGGCGGCTGATTTCGCTCAGCCTGGCCATTTCACCGAAATTGCTCATGCCCATTTCCACCACTGCGCAGTCGTGCTTCTCCTCCAGTTGAAACAGCGTCAGCGGCATTCCCACCTGGCTGTTTTGGTTGCCCCGGGTGCGCATAACAGAGAAACTGGCGGACAAAGCCAGGGCAATCATCTCTTTGGTCGTGGTTTTTCCCACGCTGCCAGTCACCCCGATCACCGGTATGGAAAACTGCGAGCGCCACCAGGCGCCGATCTCCTGGAGGGCATACAGCGTATCCTTCACCCGAATGACCACCCGGTCCTCCCGCAGGGGAATATCCATCTGGGTCAGGGTTCCGGCGGCACCGGCCTGCAGAGTTGCCTCGATAAAAATGTGGGCGTCCGTGCGCTCCCCTTTCAGGGGAACAAACATCCCGCCGGTGCACACCTCGCGGCTGTCTGTAAAAAAGGAGGTAAGGGGTGTTTGCGGATCACCGCATAAAAGCTCTCCGCCACAGGCCTGTGCCGCCTGCCACGCTGTCATTTTCATACCGTTTTCCCCTCTTTCTTCCAATCCTCCAGAATTTCACGAATCACAACCCGCTCATCAAACGGGTATTTCACACCCTGAATCTCCTGGTAGTCCTCGTGCCCTTTTCCGGCCAGCACTACGATATCGCCGGGTTCATGGTGTTCCATGCAGTAGCGGATCGCCTGACGCCGGTCGGGGATCTCGATATGCTTTCCCTGGGTCTTTTCCATACCGACCAGAATATCCCGGATGATGTCCTGTACATCTTCATACCGGGAGTTATCCGCGGTAATCACCGACAAATCCGCCAGCCGGCCGCTCATCTCACCCATCTCATACCGGCGGATTTTGGGTCGGTTTCCCCCGGCGCCGAACAGGCAGACCAGACGGTGGGGATGATACTCCCGCAGGGTGGTGAGAATGCTCTCCATGCTCACGGCATTGTGGGCGTAATCAATCAGCAGAGTATAGTCTCCGGGCACCGGCACGGCTTCTACCCGGCCCTTGACTTTCACCGTATCCAGGGCGCGGCGCATATCCTCCCCACTGCACCCCAAATGACGGCACACGGCCATGGCGGCCAGTGCATTGTACACGCTGAACCGGCCGGGGATATCCACCTCCAGTTCGAAATTCAGGGCACCCTCCACCTGGAAATGAACCCCCAGATAGCCCGGGCGGTTGACCAGGTGATCGTTTTTAGCCCGCAGAGCCGCATTTTCACTGTATCCATAGGTATCCACCTGGCAGGTATGCCCCTGCAGAACCCCCTGCCAGGCCGCATCATCCACATTGACAATTCCCAGCCGGCATTTGCGGAACAGCAGGCTCTTACAATACAGGTATTCCTCCATATCCTTGTGCTCGGCCCCGCCGATGTGATCCGGCGAGAAATTGGTGAACAGCCCCACCTCAAACAGGAAGCCGTCCACCCGGTGGCCCTTCAGTCCAATGGAAGAGGCCTCCATCACGCAGTACTCACACCCCGCCTCCACCATCCGGCGCAGGTATTTCTGCACTTCATAAGATTCGGGCGTAGTGTTATCGGTAGGAATCACGGTTTCCCCGATGGTCACACCCACCGTGCCGATCAACCCGGTCTTATGGCCGGCCTGCTCCAGAATGGCGCGCACCATATAAGAGGTGGTGGTCTTCCCCTTGGTCCCGGTGATACCGATGACCTTCAGCTGCTCCGCCGGATGGCCAAAAAAGGCCGCGCTGAGCAAGGCCAGGGCATAGCGGCTGTCCGGGGTGAGCAGCACCGGAACCGGGCAATTCTCCACGGCGCGCTCAGCCACCACAAACGCCGCTCCTTTTTCCACTGCCGCCAGGGCATACCGGTGCCCGTCACTCACCGCGCCGGACAGGCAAACAAACACACACCCGGGCTTTGCTTTCCGGGAATCATAGACGACGTCGTTCACTTCGCAATCCCGCTCTTCTATACCGGCCGGAACCGCCAGTTCCAGCCCATTTTTCCGAAGATCGGAAAGAAGTTCCATCATTTTCATCAGTGGGGTCCTCCTTTTTCCGCGGCTTTTCCAGGGGAAATCCATCCGCTTTTCTTCTACTCCGATGATACTCTTTCTTTACCCTTCTGTCAATTCCGCACCGCTTTCTCCGGATACCGCAGCTCATCCCCATGTCCTGCAGAATAGCGGGGATGTGTTCCGGGTATACTCCATTTTCGATCAGCTTGTGCAGCCAGTGTCCGGTCTTTTCTCCACCGGGAACGCAAACCCGCACGGCCTGTTTTCTCCCGTTTTCTCCATATTCTTCCGCCCAAAGACGCCATAATCCCTGCGGACATTTTTGAATCCGATAGAGCAGCGCTCTGTGCTCTCCCCAAACAATTGCCTGATACGTGTTTTGGCTATGCATAGAATCAGACACCCCCTTTTATATAAAAAATAAGCACATCCATTAATTTTATTGTACCAAATTCTGAAAAAAAGGGCAAGGCCCTCCCCCCTATTCGGCAGCCTTCAGAGAAATTTTTTCTTTCTTCTTCCCCACAGCCATTTCTGCATTTCCTCGGTCAGCAACGGAACCAGACTGAGCAGCGCTACCAGTCCCCACTGCATCCCCGTAAGCGGCACAGCGCCGAATACCGGGCTCCAAATCGGTACCGCCATCACCAGAACCTGCAGAAGCGCCGCCACTGCAATGGCCAGCAGCAGCCTGCCGCTCTTTTTGGCTCCGCCCAGCAGCAGGGGGCGGGAGCTGTGCATGTTCAGCGTATGGCTGAGCTGAGAGAGGCTGAGCACGCCAAAGGCCATGGTGCGCCCGACGGGAATATCCCAGTATACACGACCAAAGGTAAATGCCAGCAGCGCCAGCGCCCCGATCAGACAGCCCTCCAGGATCATCCCCATCCCCTCGCCGGGACGAAACAGCTTATGGCTGTCACTCACCGGCGGACAGCGCATCCGGTCCTCCTCGATGGCATCGGTGCCCAGCGCCAGGGCGGGCAGCGAATCCGTTACCAGGTTCACCCACAAAAGCTGCACCGCCAGCAGGGGAGACGGCAATCCCAACAAAAAGGCCGCCACCACGGTCAAAATTTCTCCGGTATTGCAGGAGAGCAGGAAATGCACCGTTTTCCGGATATTCTCAAAAATGCCGCGCCCCTCCCGCACGGCCTGCACAATGGTCTCGAATCGGTCATCGGTCAGCACCATATCTGCCGCCTGCCGGGCTACCTCGGTGCCGCTTTTCCCCATGGCACACCCGATGTCCGCCATGCGCAGGGCCGGTGCATCGTTAATGCCGTCGCCGGTCATGGCGGTGATCAGCCCCTGCTGCTGAAAAGCCTGCACCAGCAGGACCTTGTGGCGGGGCTGCACTCGGGCAAACACACTGCAGGTGCTGCTGCACGCGCGCAGGGCCTTTTCATCCATGGTATCCAGTTCTTTCCCGGTTATAACCCGGTCCGGGTCTTTGATCCCGATTTGTCGCGCAATGGCGGCCGCCGTTGCCGGTTGATCCCCGGTGATCATCACCGGCCGGATTCCGGCCCGACGGCAGACAGACACCGCCTGTTTGACCCCTTTCCGGGGCGGATCCTGCAAGCCGCACAGTCCCAAAAAGCACAAGGGAACCTTCTCCTCTTCCCCCTCCCTGGGAGGGCTGCCCCGGTACACCGCCACGGCCAGTACCCGCAGGGCCTGCCTGGCCATGCGCTCATTCTCCCGCAGAATTCTTCCGCGTTCACTCAACGACAGGGGAATCTCGCCCCCCGCCGCCCGGCGGGTCTGGCACCGGGCCAGCACGATTTCCGGTGCGCCCTTTACAATCAGAAGAGTTCCACCCTTCTCCCGCTGGTGAAGGGTGGTCATCTGCTTTTTCTGCGAGGAAAAGGGAATCTGCCGCAAAAGCGGAAACCGTCGCCGCAATTCGGAAAGCGGCGTGGGGCAGGCGCTTGCCAGAGCTTTTTCCGTGGGATCGCCCCTCCATTTCCCATCCTTTTTCTCACAGCTGCTGCACAGGGCACAGCAGGAGAGGATCTCCCTCTCCCGGCTGCTTCCGGGCGGGACGGCAGAAAGCCCGTCGCTCAGACAGGTAACCGTCATCTCCCCACAGGTCAGCGTGCCGGTTTTATCCGTACAGATCACCGCCGCATTGCCCAGGGTCTCCACGGCAGGCAATCGCCGCACCACCGCCCGGTGTATGGCCAACCGCCGCACCCCGCAGGCCAGTACCACCGTCACCACCACCGGTAAACCTTCGGGAATGGCGGCCACGGCCAGGCTGACCGCAATCAGAAACACCGAGAGCGGGTCGCGGTGCTGCAGCAGGCCAATGAGAAACAGCGCCGCACAAATGACCAGCACAGCGATCCCAAGTCCCCGGCTCATCCGGGCCAGCCGGTTCTGCAGTGGAGTACGCGGCGGCTCGCTGTGGGCGATCATGCCGGCTATCCGGCCCATCTGGGTACGCATGCCGGTTTCTGTGACTACGGCCTCTCCGCTTCCCATCACCACGCTGGTACCGGCATAGACCATGTTGCTGCAGTCTGCGGGGGGCGTATCCGGTTGATGAAGGGCGGCAGCCCGTTTTTCCACGGGCATGGATTCCCCCGTCAACGGGGATTCGTCGGTTTTCATCCCGTTATCCAACAGCAGCCGTGCATCCGCCGGTACCACGTCCCCGGCCTGCAGCAGAATGATATCCCCGGGCACCAGCCCGGAAACCACCCGGTTTTCCTCTTTTCCCTCCCGCCGAACCCGCGCATGCGGGGCCGACATCCGCTTTAGTGCCTCGATGGCCTTTTCTGCCCGGCTCTCCTGGATGGCCCCGATCAGCGCATTGCACACCACGATGAACAGGATAATCAGCGGATCCGGGGACAGCCCCTCTCCCTGCCAGAATTCCACCGCGGCGGATACCACGGCTGCCACCAGCAGGATGAGAATCATAAAATCAGCAAACTGCCGCAGAAACCGGCGGAGGAAGGACTCCTTTTTCTGCCCCTCCAGTTCATTCGGGCCCCATTTTTCCAACCGTTCGCTCACCTGCCGGCTGGAAAGCCCCCTGTTCTGACTGCTGTCCAGCGCTTCCAATACGGCTGGCTCTGCCATGGCCTGCGGCGCCCATTTTTCCCCATTGCGCATAGATTCCGTCCGTCCTTTCCCGGTCCCGAAGGGCCAAGCGCTTTTTTCTATCTGTATGCAGGGGCCTTTGCCGCTCATTCGTTTTTATGGGGAAAGAATCCCGGAGTGGGGATTCTCTTTCTCCGTTTTTCATGGTATACTATAGCGCATAGAAAACGGTTTCCGCTTTTTGGCATTTCTTTATTTTTTGCAGGAGGTTCCCCCTATGCCGGAATTTTTACAGCAGCTGGACGAAACCTGGATCTTCTGGGTACAGGAGCATTTGCACAACGCCTTTACCGATGTGATCTTCCCCTTTTTCACCTATTTGGGGGAAGTGGGGGCGATCTGGATTGCGGTGGGCATCATCCTGCTCTTTTCCAAAAAATACCGGTGGTGGGGCGGCCTGCTTCTCTTCACTCTGCTCACCTCATATATCGCCGGTGATCTGATTTTGAAGAACATTGTCTGCCGTCCGCGCCCTTGTCAGGATTTCCCGCAGGTTCCTCTGCTAATTGCCGCCCCATCTTCCTTTTCCTTCCCCTCGGGGCACAGCTTGTCGGGCATGGCGTGTGCGTGTATTCTGTGCCGCTTTCACAAAAAACTGGGGATTCCGGCCGTTGTGCTGGCCCTGCTGATTGCTTTTTCCCGGGTTTTCCTGTTTGTCCACTATCCCATCGACGTGCTCACCGGCCTTGTGCTGGGAATTTTGTGGGCCTGGTTTATCTGGAAAGGGGTGCAGTTCACTCCTCTGCGCCACCACTACCATGAGGAGCGGCTGACATCCCCGCTGTCTGACCGGTATTTCAAAAAAGGAATCTGACCGGGATCGTATTCACTCCCCACTGTGCTAAATGGGAAACCCGCAAAAATCCCCTGAATTCCGATAAGATTTTCAAAAATCATAGAAAATACAGAAAGCTCCGGGTGTTACCCAGAGCTTTCTGTAAGGAAATCTTCTTTGGATTTTGCCGGAAGCATCCAAACCCTTTTACGGCATATAGATACCGCCGTTGGGGGAGACATACTGGCCGGTCATGTACTGATCCTTGATCAGGAATTCCATGGCGTTGGCAATATCCTGCACATCGCCGATTTTGCCCATGGGGATCGACTGAGCCAGAGCAGCCACCTCATCCTGATTAACACCACGGAGCATGTCCGTCCAGATCATGCCGGGGCAAATGCAGTTAAACCGGATATTCTGCTTGCCGAATTCCATGGCCAGGGCACGGGTCATGCCAATCAGTCCCGCTTTGGAAGCACAATAATCCGCCTGGTTCGCAACACCCATCAGACCGCCGATGGAGGAGGTGCTGATGACGCAGCCGCTGCCCGCTTTGACCATATAGGGCACCACAAAGTGGCACATATGGAACGCGCTGATCAGGTTGGTTTCCAGCACGGCCATGTACTTTTCACGGGGCAGATTGCAGAATGCAGCATTGTTGGTCACACCGGCATTATTGACCAGCACATCAATTTTTTCGCCGAAGGCGGAAACGGCCGCCTCTACCAGCTTTTCACAGTCCTCGTATTTGGAGACGTCGGCCTGCACCGCTACACCTTCCACGCCGTAATTCTCCTTCAGTTTGGCAATCACCGCTTCTGCCAATGCCTTGGAACTGTCGGAACGGTAGTTGATCACCACGTTATAACCCATTTCGCCCAGCTTCATTGCCATGGCTTCGCCGATTCCACGGGAGCCGCCAGTGATAATTGCAGTTTGCATTCAGGACACTCCTTTGTTATAATAAAATCGTTGATTCGCCGGTGGCGAATGGCCGTCCCGGCGTGTGTTAAAATCATAACACAGTTTTCTTCCCTTGTCCCATTGCACTTTTGGCAAAGTGTCAATACCGCCCCTAAAAAATGCTGTTTTACCGGAGGTTCCCCCATGGCTACCGAAACCACCCGCATCCGCTTGGCCACGGGGCTGTACGCCCTGTTGGAGAAAAAAGCACTGCATCACATCAGTGTGCGGGATATTGCCCGGGAGAGCGGACTGACCCGACAGGTATTCTACCGGTACTTTCATACCCGGGATGACCTGGTGCGGTGGATTTACCTGCAGGATTTTTCCGCTGCCTTCTCCGATTGCGATACCACCGACTGGGATGACATGGTTCTGCGCATGATGATGGCCCTGCAGAAACGGCGGGATTTCTACCGGCGGCTGGTGCGCTCGGCGGAGGACTACACCTTCTACCACATTATGCGCACCTATACCGACGGATTGTACCGGCGCATTCTTTGCTGTTCCACAGGACAGGTCCCGGACCCCCAAACGGATTTTCTGCTGCAGCTTTACAGCGGCGGCGGGATCGAGATGTCCATCGCCTGGGTACGGGAGGGAATGCGTATTCCGCCCGAAACCCTGCGGGCCTGGCTGCTGGCGGGAATGCCGGAGCGGCTGCGCGCAGGGCTGACCGGCTTTTCCTTTCCCACCGCATTAATCTCCGTCGGAGAATCGGAGAATCTGCTGTAATCCTCTCTCCCCGGAAAATTCCCTGTATACATAGAACCGCCTTCGGCCTGCAAGTTTTCCTCTGCAGACCGAAGGCGATTCTCTTATCTACATCTCTTATCTACATATGCAAGTTCTATTTTCCCTGGTGGCGGTTCTCTCTCCACTCCGGTATCTCTTAAAATCCGCAGGATAAAGTCCGTTTTTCCGCGGGTATAGGCGGCCAGCTTTTCTCCTATATCTGGCCACCGGCCAGGGGCGCCGGACGTAGTGTGCTGCTGCTTAAATCGAGAATCATCGCGATGCACAGGCAGTAAAGCGCCTGCGTTTCATTTTCCGGAAGGGTGATCCCGTACGCCATCTGCCCGTTTTTCACCGTCAGGCCGTGGGTCATCAGCACTCTTCCGTCCCGGTCCGTCACGTCAAAGCTGCGGGTTGCCGTGTCTCCGCGCACATGCCACAGCAGACCCTGCAGCTGCAGCGCCGGTCGGTGTCCGATAAACCTCTTCAATACGGAGAAAACCTCTTTTCCCCCCACACAAACCCGGTAATATCCCATGGAATCCGACCCGATCCGCCGAAAGCACGCGGCCTCTTTTCCATCGGGACCGAATACCCCAAAGTTGCCGCGCGGCCCCAGATACTGGCCGCACACGGTATACAGCCTTTCCCCGTCGCAACCGTATACCTCAAACAGCCGGGACGGATCTCTGCTTTGTATCATCAGGATCTCCACGCTTGGTTCTCCTTTCCCCTTTTTCAAACCGCGTTTCCGGTTCAGGCCGGATCGGAAACCGGCGGCAGAAACAACAGCAGCTCCTGCGGCTGATGGATCAGATTTTCGGCCCCATGTTCTTTCAAAAAGGTTTGGTCGCGGAATCCCCATGTACAGGAAACACAGGCAATTCCGGCATTTCGGGCCGTGTCGATATCCACATCCGAGTCGCCCACATACAGCGTGCCCTCGGGGCGGCTTCCCAGCTCCTCCATGGCAGCCAGCACGGCATCAGGGGCCGGTTTGCGGCGCACCCCCTCGCGCTCTCCCACGGCGACCGGGATCTGCTCCCCAAAGAACTTCTCACACAGCGACTTTACGGCAAAATCAGCCTTATTGGAGATAATCCCCATGCGGATTCCTCTTTTCTGCAGGATATCGAGCAGCTCCATAATTCCCGGATAAGCGCGGGTTTTATCCAGGCAGTGTTTCGCATAATGCTCTTTAAAGGCCTCCAACGTCCCGGCAAAGCGGGGATTTTCCTTTCCCCCGGGGATGGACCGGGCAATCAGGTTCCCGATCCCGTTGCCCACAAAGCGGCGCACCTCATCCAGCGTGTGCGGAGCAAACCCCATTTTCTCCATGGCTGCATTGGTGCTGTTGGTCAAATCCTGCAGGGTATCCAGCAGCGTGCCGTCCAGGTCAAATAATACTGTATTCACTTCTGTTTTCATCATTTCTCTCCTTCGCACAAAAACCCGCCATCTCTGGCGGGTTTTGATCCGTTTATCCGCGGATCTGGGTCTCTTCCTCTTCTTCGTACTTCCACAGCCAGTCGATTCCCGCCTGTACGCTCCCTTTGGCTGTTTCCGATACCTCCCACAGGGTGCTCTCCATCAGCACCACCGGGGTAATGGGGGAACATTCGTATTCTTCCAGCAAATTCATATCCACCCGGCAGATCAAATCCCCGGCCTGTACCTCTTCACCCTGCCGTACCCGCGGGGCAAACCCACGCTCGCCGATTTTGACCGTATCCAGTCCGATATGGACAAATACCTCAGCTCCATCACGGCTACGGATGGAGAAAGCATGGCCATCCGGGGCCATATAACTGACCACTCCGTCCAACGGGGACAGCACCTCGCCCTGGGTCATCCATACGGCCGCGCCCATCCCCATGGCTCCCTGGGAAAACGCGGTATCCGGAACCTCCTCCAGCGGAACAACCTCCCCGCTGACCGGCGCCCAGATCCGCCGGCTTTCCGGCAATTTCTCTTCTCTTCTTCGATTCCAAAACATACGAGTTACCCCTTTCCGGGTAAAGCATTCCCAATTACGCTGTTATTCTATCACATTTCTCTTTTTATTTCCACCCCCTCTTTTTCCGCTTTTCAAGAAACCGCCGGTGCGGTATAATGAAGAAAAACATAGGTACAGGAGGCAATATGATACATAATCACGAAAACATCCTTGTGATGCTGCCCACAGAGGAATCTGAGCGCGAGGCTTTCCGGCAGGCAGCGCCGGCCGCTTCTTTTACGTTCTGTCAGCCGGAGGAAGCCACCCGGGAGCAGATTCTGCAGGCGGATATTCTCTTCGGCTCGCCCCGCATTGATATCATCCGGGAAAACAAAAAGCTGCGCTGGATGCAGAGCAACGCCGCCGGTCCCGATGCCTATCTGGTGCCGGGTGTTCTGCCTGAGGGGTGCATTCTGACCAATGCCAGCGGCAGCTACGGGCTGGCCATTTCCGAGCATATGCTGGGCATGCTGCTGATGCTGATCAAACGGCTGCACACCTACCGCGACAGCCAGCACCGCCACGAGTGGAAAAGCCAGGGCAGCGTGACCAGCATTTATGGCGCCACCGTACTGGTGCTGGGGATGGGGGATATCGGCAGTGAATTTGCCAAGCGCTGCAAGGCGCTGGGCGCCCATGTGATTGGGGTGCGCCGGCAGGACACCCACAAGCCGGAATATGTGGATGAGCTGCATATGATGAAAGATCTGGACGAGCTGCTGCCGCGGGCCGACGTGGTGGCCATTACTCTGCCGGGCACGAAAGAGACCGCCGGCCTGTTCGATGACGCCCGTTTTACCCGCATGAAGCCGGGCTCCGTCATCCTGAACGTGGGCCGCGGCACCATCATTGATACCGATGCTTTGTGCCGCGCCCTTCTCAGCGGACATTTGTCCGGTGCCGGGCTGGATGTGACCGACCCCGAACCCCTGCCGGATGACAGCCCCCTGTGGGATATCCCCTCGGCGTTGATCACCCCGCATATCAGCGGCTTTTTCCACCTGCGCGAAACCCTGACCCGGATTCTGAAGCTGAGCGTGCAGAACCTGACCCGCTGGGAAAACGACGAACCCCTGCTCAATCAAATGGACCGCCAGACCGGGTATCGCCGTGCCGAAAGCCGGAACATCCAGAAAGACACCCTTTGATTTTGCGGAAAGAATTTTTCGGAGTCAAAAAACAGCTTCCCCGGACCGCGTAAATCCCGCTGCCCGGGGAAGTGCCAAAGTGGCCGGCAGTAAAAACTGCCGGCCACTTTTTTCAGAAATGGACCTCCACGGTCTGATTGAAAATGGGATCCGCTCCCCAGTCGTTTCTGTCATAGATGGTCAGCAGGAACCGGATTTCCTCCACATCCGCAATGCCCGCTTCCTCAAGATCGTCCTCATCCCAGCATATGCTGGTGCTGTGACAGGTCTGCTGTGTCAGCACGGTGGCCCAGTAGGGGTCGATCTCCACTCCATTGACATAGACTTCATCAATGGAGATCATCCATTCTTTGTCCGTATGGTTCTCCAGGAACACCAGCAGTTCAAAGCCGAACAGGCTCTCTGGATCGCTGCCGGTCGCCGTCATCGTGACGCCGTCCACATCGGCCAGTACCTGATCCCCGGGCCCCGGCGTGCGGATGTAAGGCTGATCGGCTTCCTTTCCCTTGGGATAGAGATCGATCCATTCGCCCTCAATCCAGTCCTCCATCCAGTCATCCGGATTGTAGGCCTCCATTTTCAGGGAAATACGGGTAATCTCGGTAATCCCGTACTTTTTGATATCCTCACTCATCCACTCAATCGAATCCGTCACGGTTTCACCCGGCGCCACTTGGGTGGCAAACAGGGTCATTACCTGGCATCCATTCAGATTGCCCTGTTCCAGTGACACCACGAGGTTTCTCTCCGAGCGGTTGACGATTTTCACATTCAGCCCATAGCCCCAGCTGCTGTTCGGCTCCTCGCCCAGCACCTCCACATACAGTTCCTCTGTATCCATCAGCACGGTACCCGCCAATGCGCCGTCTGCCTGGAGAACATTTTCCTGTGTACCGGGCTGGCTGTTCTCACTGCTGGATCCGCCGGGCGTCAGAAAACCGCCCGAATTCTCCCCTGTTTCCCAGCTGGAGGGGGCGTCTCCCTGCGGGTTTGCTCCGCCCTGCCCCTGGGACAGCAAAAACCACACTAATACCGCCACAGCCGCCAGCAAAACCACACCGCCAATGACCAGGCCGATGATCAGCCCCTTGGAGTTGCCCTTTTTCACCTTTTCGCCCGTGGGCTCCGGGATCGGGACATAGGGCGGCGGGGCGCCTTTGGGCAGCGGATCCGGCTCGCTGTCAGTGGATCCTTCACAAGGGAACGGAACCGGCGGATACGCCGCAGTGGGATCCCCGTGATAAGCCTGTCCGGCCGAAGCCGTCCCTTCCGGCGGCATTTTCTGTGCCTCAATCCCCTGATTCGGGGCTTCCTCCTCAACGCGCGCCCCGCAGGACGAGCAGAATTTTGTGCCCTCCTTCAGTTCACGGCCGCAATTCATACAAAACATACGCTTCTCCCTCTTTCCAGGAATTCTTTCCTTAATTATAAGGGATGGGGCCGCTTTTTGTACAGGTTTTTTGATAGCATTTGGAATCGTATGATGATAAAAAATTGTTCTCACATGACTTTTCCAGAGAAACCATTCAAAATGGAAAGGGGCCTTTTTCCTTATGGAAAAGCGGCCGCTTGGCACAATCATAAGAAGGCCCCGGATTTTCACCATCCGGGGCCTCGTTTATGCCCTGATTCGTACAGAATCAGAATGATCGTTTATGCCGTCCTTTTTGGGGCCGGCCTGTTCGGCTCATTATTTGCCGTTATGCCCAAACATCTTGCTTCTGAAAACGAAGAGGCACAGCAGAGCGCCGCCGCTTACCAGCAGGAGTGTCATCCACAGGGCAACCGGGGTGCTGTCACCGGCTTCCACGGGGGGCACCGGGACATCGTCATTGGTCACCGTATAGGTGTTGGCCGCCTGATCAAACGTGATCGACGCCGTAAATCCATCGGGAACATTTTCCTCGGCAACCGTGTACTGTCCGTCAGCGGGAACCGTCCACGTATAGGTCCAGTCGTTCTCTTTATTCAGCTCAGCCGTTGCACAGGCCTGGCCGTTATTCAGCAGAGTGATGGTGACCGAATCGGCCGCCTTTCCGCCGTCATCCAGTTTCCACTCTTTGACTACGGTGATATCGGTGACCTTTTCCCAGGCGGCATAGGCCACGGTGTAGTTCTCCGTCAGGGCCGCGTCAAAGTCAAAGGGCTGCGTGCCCTCGGGATCCGCATACCAGCCAACAAAACGGTATCCCTCGCAGGTGGGAACCGTCTCCGGGGCCGAAACGCTATCGCCATAAGAGAGGGTCAGCTGATCCTCGGGCATGCCGGCGACCTCGGCCTCAATATTGGCATCAAAGGCCAGCCCTACCAGCGGGGCGTATACATACGTGCCCGCGCAGTCGAAGCTGTTGGGATGTTCCTCGGTATTGTTCGTATACTCCGCGCACACATCCGTGCAGGGGAAGGCCAGAATGCCGTACTTCTCGGGAGTGGCGGCCTCTTTTACTTCACCGGCCGACCAGTCGTACTTGTGGTGCGCCAGCTGTGCGCTGGTAAACGATGCGATATACGGCGAACCCTTGGCCGTAATCACATCCTTGTTCACATCCGCGTCCTCCCACAGGTCCGCGTCATTGCTCTGCACGCTCTGCCCTTCCGTGTTCCCACGGGGGTACGGGCTGACTACGGTTTTGTCGTCCTTGCTGACAACATTGGAATTGATAAACAGAACATGGGAATCCGTCGAGAAGTTCTCGGCCAGTGTGGCGTCAGCCAGCACAGGGGCCGTCTTGCTCTTCAGAAGCCCAGAGGTCAGATCCTGACCCAGATCATTCAGATCGGCCGCGATGATCGTCGAATTCTCGGTGACAACGGTTCCTTTTCTGCCCACTGCACCGAGCCAGGCATTCTCGCAGTCCGTCAGCGTCAGGATGTGCCCATTCAGCCACACATCGCCGGCCGAATAGCTGAGCAGCTTTTCGCCGTTGCAGCGGATATCGACGTCACAGTTTGTAAACGAGGAATCCTTCGACTGAATATACAGGCCCGCATAGCCGTTGTGCAGGATCTCCACCGTGGAATCTTCCATTTCAAAGCCGATCAGGGACATGGCATGGCCGCGGTTGCCGTTCATGATGATGGTGGAATCATCCACGAACCAGTAGCCGGAATTGCAGGCATTGCCGGCATTATTGCAAACGATAATATGCGAATCACTCGTCACATGGATATTTACATTGTTAATGGCAAAGCCGCCGCCCGCGTTATCTCTGAAATCAATGGTGGAATTGTTGACAAAAATTGCGTCATATCCCGTTCTCGCATCGCCGGAATAGAAGGCATTAACATTGCCGCCGCCCGCAGCGCGCTTCATGCCGGTAGCGGTCATGGAGCTGTCATTCAGGGTCAGCACCGACTGGCCGTACATGGCATAGCTCCAGCCGCCGGTATTACCGGTGGTCTGAATGGCCGTGCCGTCAAAGGTTACATTTGCCGAACCGTACAGGCCCATGAACTGCCCCTGCCAATCGGTACCCGTAACCGAACCGCCGTTCACAACGATTCCCGGGCCGAAGAACTGGATGCAGGCATCATTACCAGAGCTGCTGCTGCGCCCTCCGTCGGTGGCGGTAAATGTGCAGTTTTCAAACGTGACATACTCCCCGATCCCCAGTTTGGTGATCGTTTCACCGTTATAGCCCACGCCGGTGCCATTGATA
>JALENG010000030.1 GCA_022767925.1 Clostridia bacterium | reverse complement strand
CTGTTCTGTACCGATGGCCTGACGAACTTTACGGCAGAAGAAGTGATCGCGGCCCGTATGCGGGAGAGCCATGGGGAAGCGCTGCTGGATCAGCTGATTGCCGATGCCCTTTCGGGCGGGGGCGGCGATAATGTGACCGTTGCCCTGATTGAAAACGGAGGTGAAGCGTAATGGATAAATATACGGGAAAACGCCTGGATGGCCGGTATGAAATTCACGAGCTGCTGGGAGTGGGCGGCATGGCCATGGTGTACCGTGCCTATGACACGATTGATGACCGCATGGTTGCCATTAAAATTCTGAAGGATGAATTCCTGCACAACGAGGAATTCTGCCGCCGGTTCCGTAACGAGTCCAAAGCGATTGCGGTGCTCTCCCATCCCAATATTGTGAAAGTGTACGATGTGAGCTTCGGCGACCGAATTCAGTATATTGTTATGGAATATATTGACGGGATCACGCTGAAGGAGTACCTGGATCAGCAGACCGAGGTGCGCTGGAAAGAGGCCATTCATTTTACGGTGCAGATTCTGCGCGCACTGCAGCATGCCCATGAAAAGGGCATTGTCCACCGGGATATCAAGCCCCAGAACATCATGCTGCTGCAGGACGGAACCATTAAGGTGACCGATTTCGGCATTGCCCGGTTTGCCCGGAACGAGACCCGCACCATGACCGACAAGGCCATTGGCTCGGTGCACTACATCGCTCCGGAGCAGGCACGCGGTGATTTTACCGATGAGCGGGCGGATATCTATTCGGTCGGTGTGATGCTGTACGAGATGATTACCGGTCAGCTGCCGTTTGAGGCGGACAATGCGGTTTCCGTGGCAATTATGCAGCTGCAGAGCACCCCGAAGCCTCCGCACGAGATCAATCCGGATATCCCGGAGGGGCTGGAGGAAATCACGCTGCGCGCCATGCAGAAGAATGTGAACCAGCGCTATCAGTCGGCCGCCGAGATGCTGCGCGATATCGAGGAATTCCGCCGCAATCCCAGCATTGTTTTCGAGTACAAATATTTTGTGGATGATAAGCCCACCAAATATGTGGATGCGATCAACACGGTGCGCGGAAATACGGGATCGGTTTCGTATAACGATCATTACGAGTATGTCGAAGAGGATATGAAAGGCCGCCGCCAGCGCCAGAAGGTAAAGATGATCGTGGGCGGAATTCTGGCCGCCCTGATTCTCTTCCTCGGGTACCTGGGGGTTTCGGCCCTGATCCGCTCTTTCAGCGAACCGGCTGAGGTGGTGGACGACGAAGTGAAGGTTCCCAATTTTATCGGTAAGGTCTATCAAACCGAAATCCTGGATAATGAGGAGTACTCTGATTTTACCTTTGTGATTCAGTCGGGGAATGATCCCGATCAGGAATCCGGGGTGGTATTAAAGCAGAATCCCGCCTCGGGGATCATGGTGAAAAAGGGCAAGGAAATCACCCTGACGATCAATGGGGCAGGCGAGGAAACGGAGATTCCGCCGGTCAGCGGGTATGAGCAGAGTAAGGCCAACGAAGTTCTGGTTGGAAAAGGCCTGATCCCCAGCATTATCACCGTGGCGGATGAACAGACCGCCGCCGGTTATGTGATTCGGATCGATCCCGCCGAAGGGCAGAAGGTTCCCAGCGGCACCACCGTAAAGGTGTATGTGAGCAGTGGTCCTGCTTCTCAGCAGGTGGAAGTACCGGAGATTCTGGGGCGGTCCCAGTCTGAGGCTGAGTCGATGATCACGGCCGCGGGGCTGGTCGTGGGCGAAGTGAAAAAGCGGGACGACAGCGCACAGCCAGCCGGTACCGTGCTGTCCTCGGATCCGCTGCCGGGCGTGAAGGTGGAAAAAGGTGCTACGGTTACGATTACCGTCAGTTCCGGCAAGTCCTCAGTGAGGACCGTGGACGTTATTGTTCATCTGCCCAGCGGTGTCAATCAGGATATTGAGCTGAAGGCCTATCTGGATGGCAGTTTGTACGAGATGAATACGGTCAATCCCAGCCTCAATGATCTGTACACCCTGTCCTTTGAGGGAAGCTCCGGACAAAAACAGCTGGTGATCCGGCTGAATGATCAGGAGTATGCGGTGTTCACGGTGAATTTTGACCAAGGAACAGCCAAGCAGACCGCGCAGAATACCTTTGTACCGGATACCCCCGAGCCGGATGAGCCCGAATCGTCGGAAGAGGGCGGCGAAGGAAGCACGGGGATTACGACGGACTGATGGAAGGACTGTTGTTTAAGGGCATCGGCGGGTTCTATTACGTCCGGTGCCAGGAGAGTGTCTATGAATGCCGGGCCAGGGGTGTTTTCCGTAAAAAGGGGATCACCCCTCTGATCGGCGACCGGGTGACGATCGAACCGGAGAGGGAACCAGGCAAGGCGACGATCACCGAGATTCTTCCGCGGAAGAACTTTTTAGTGCGTCCGCCGGTTTCCAACATCGACCAGCTGTTTATCGTCGCTTCTCTGCAGGATCCGCAGCCCAATCCGCTGATTATGGACAAAACGATTGCGGCAGCGGAGTACCACGGGATTGAGCCGGTGTTGATTTTGAACAAGACGGATTTGGAAAGCGGCGGGGAACTGGTAGAGATCTACCGCAAAGCGGGGATCACCTGTATTCTGGCTTCGGCCCAAAGCGGGGAGGGGATTTCGGAGATCCGCGCCATGCTGCGGGGGAAAATCTCGGCCTTCACCGGAAACAGCGGGGTGGGGAAATCCTCGATCCTGAACCGTGTGGACAGTCGCCTGGGCCTTTCCACCGGGGAGATCAGCCAGAAGCTGGGGCGGGGCCGGCACACCACCCGGCATGTAGAACTGTATGAATTGCCGGATGGCGGCCTGGTTGCGGATACCCCCGGGTTCTCCACGCTGGATATCGAGCGGTTCCAGGTGATTCGAAAGGAAGAATTGCCCCGGTGCTTCCGGGAGTTTATCCCGTATCTGGAACAGTGCCGCTTTACCTCCTGCTCTCATACGGTGGAAAAGGGCTGCGCCGTTCTGCTGGCCGTTCAGGAGGGAAAAATCCCCGTGTCGCGCCACGAGAGCTATAAGGCGATGTACCAGGAGGTAAAGGATCTGAAAGAATGGAACAGGAAGTAACGTATTGCACCATTATCGGGGCGGCGCCTTTGGGGGATAGCCGCCTCCTTCTTCAGGCGGCCGAACGGGGAGATTTTCTCATCTGTGCGGACGGCGGCCTGGATACCGCCCGGCGTCTGGGCGTTACCCCCCATTTGATTTTGGGGGATTTCGATTCCCTTCAGGGGGAGATCCCGGACGGGGAGGATGTGATTCGCCTTCCCGTGGAAAAGGACGATACGGATATGCTGCATGCCGTAAAAGTGGGGCTGCAGCATGGGTATCGCTCTTTTCTTTTATTGGGTGGCTTGGGCGGCGAACGGCCGGATCATTCCATGGCCAATTTTTGCGTGCTGCGGTATTTGGCAGAGCACGGCGCTCAGGGGGTTCTCACGGATGGCCGGACAGCCGTCCGATATTTTTTGCCGGGAACCCATGGTCTGGAGGGAAAAAAGGGTGAGCTGGTTTCGGTTTTCCCCTTCGGTTGTCTCTCCTGTACGGTTTCCTACACCGGTCTTTATTACGAAACCCATCACACAGTGCTGACCTTGGCGGATGCGATGGGGGTCAGCAATTGCATGACCGGAGAGAGGGCGTCCATCACCGTGCATGAGGGGCAGGCCCTTGTTTTTACACAGAGAGGGGAAAAGGAATCATGAATCGAATCGCAGGCCGGAGAAAAGCGGAGGCGATCGGGGAGAGGGACAAGCTGTTCACCCCCACGCAGCTGCGGACCCTGATCTTCCCGCTGATTATCGAGCAGATCCTCTCCATTTCGGTGGGAATGGCGGATACCATGATGATCTCCTATGCCGGCGAGGCGGCCATGTCCGGGGTATCCCTGGTGGATATGATCAACACACTTTTGATCAATATTTTTGCAGCAATCGCAACGGGCGGCGCCGTAATCCTCTCTCAGTACATAGGACGGCGGGAAAAGGAGAATGCCTGCCAATCCGCTTCCCAGCTTGTGATGATCACCGTCCTGATTTCCGTGGGGATTACCGGGGTGGTCCTGCTGTTCCAAAGCCCGCTTTTGTCCCTTTTGTATGGGACCGTGGCGCCGGATGTGATGGAGAATGCCTTGGTTTACCTGGAGATATCGGCCTACAGCTATCCGTTTTTGGCAGTTTTTAATGCCTGCGCCGCGATTTTTCGCTCGTTTGGCAATTCCAAAATTTCCATGCTGGTATCGGTGGGGATGAACCTGTGCAATGTGGCGGGGAATGCGGTCCTGATTTTCGGGTTTGAAATGGGCGCCGCAGGGGCCGCTTGGGCCTCTTTTGGCTCCCGTGCGCTGGCGGCTGTGGTGATGCTTGTTCTGGTAAAGAACCGGCATCTTCCGGTCTTTGTGGATTGGCGGCTTGTTTTTTGCTGGAAAGGGGCCCTGATCCGGCGGATTCTCTTTATTGCCATTCCCAGTGGGGTGGAAAACGGGATCTTCCAGTTGGGAAGGGTCCTGGTGGTTTCCATTATTTCCAATTTTGGTACCGAGCAGATTGCGGCAAACGCCGTTGCCAATTCCCTGGATTCCATGGGGATTATTGCAGGGCAGGCCATCAATCTCGCGATGATTACGGTGGTAGGGCGCTGTATGGGGGCCGGAGATGCCCGACAGGCCCAGTACTATACCCACAAACTGCTCAAAATCGCCAGTGGATCCATTTTTCTGACCAATGTGGTGCTTCTGTCTTGTTTGCATCCGATTCTGGGGCTTTACTCTCTTTCTCAGGAATCCTATCAGCTGGCGGTTCTCCTCATCTGGATTCACAATGGCCTGGCCCCGTTTTTGTGGCCCTTTTCGTTCACACTGCCCAATGCCCTTCGCGCAGCGGGGGATGTGCGCTTTACCATGGTGGTTTCCATCTTTTCCATGTTTACCTTCCGCATCCTGCTCAGTGTGATTCTGGGCATTCAGTTGGGATGGGGGGCCCTGGGCGTTTGGATTGCCATGGTAGTTGACTGGCTGTTCCGTATTCTGATGTTCGTCATCCGTTTCCATCGTGGAAAATGGAAGACGATCCAGGTGATTTGATGGAGGAGGGAAAAGAATGATCGACGTAGAGGCAACACGCGACCGCTTTATTGAGATTTATCAGCGGGAAATCCACCGGGAAGGGGCCGACAAGCTCCTTCAGTGGCTGTGCCAGAAGGATTTTTTCACAGCCCCGGCCAGTAGCAAATATCACTGTGCCTGTGAGGGGGGCCTGGCCCTGCACAGTATCAATGTGTATGAAACGCTGCGACACCGCTATTTCGAGGAAGGAGACAGCGAGGAGAGCTTTGCCCTCTGCGGGCTGCTGCACGATGTGTGCAAAGCCCAGTTCTATAAACTCTCAACCCGCAATGTGAAGAATGAAGAGACGGGCCAGTGGGAGAAAAAGCCCTATTACACCACAGACGACGCCTTTCCCTATGGCCATGGGGAGAAATCCGTTTTTCTGATCGAGCGGTTTCTTCGGCTGAAACCGGCCGAAGCGGTGGCCATCCGCTGGCACATGGGCGGCTTTGATGAAGCGGCCCGCGGCGGCAGTTTTGCCATCAGCCAGGCCTACGAGCGGTATCCTCTGGCGGTCAAGCTCCACCTGTCCGATCTGGAATCGACTTATTTGATAGAAAAAGGGACCAGTGAGGCCAGATAAAGAAAAAACCATACAAATTGAAAGGAAAGTCTTTTCTCAGACCCGGGGATATGTTATAATAATCACAAAATCAGAAAGAACCTGTTCATTTCATTTTGGTGAGGGAGGGTATCCATCATGCGGTATGATAATGATGCGAAGCAGCTGAAATACGAGGTGCTGCACAAGGTGGCCGAGCACAGTTTTGCCGGTACCTTGGAAGAGAATATCAATCAAATTCCCTATGATCTGATCCCCGGTCCGCAGCCCAAATTCCGGTGCTGCATCTATCGGGAGCGGGAGATTATCCGCGAGCGTGTTTCGGCGGCCCGGGGGCTCTCGATGCCGGGGCAACCGGAGAATGCCATCATCGGCGTGCTGCCCGCAGCTTGCGAGGGCTGTCCCATCAGCCGGTTCACCGTAACCAGCAACTGCCAGCACTGTCTGGCCAAAAAATGCCAGGCGGCCTGCCCCTTTGGTGCCATTTCCATTACGGGCCGGGGCGCTTACATCGATCCGAATAAGTGCAAAGAATGCGGGCGCTGTGCGGCGGCCTGCCCCTACAATGCCATTTCGGATACCCTTCGTCCCTGCCTGCGTTCCTGTCCGGTGGATGCCATTACCATGGATGAAAACCGCCGGGCGGCCATTCAATATGAGAACTGCATCAGCTGCGGCACCTGTGCGAACAGCTGCCCCTTCGGTGCGCTGACGGACCGCTCGTATATGACCAAGGTAATTGACCTGATCCGCGATGAGAATACTGAGGTTTATGCCATCTTTGCCCCGGCGATTGAGGGGCACTTTGGAATGGCGACCGTGGGCTCTTTAAAAGCGGCGCTGGTTGCGCTGGGCTTTACCGGGGCTTATGAGGTATCCCTGGGGGCGGACGCAACGGCTGCTCACGAGGCGGAGGAATTGGCCGAGGCCATCGAGGAGGGCCGGAAAATGACGACCTCCTGCTGCCCTGCCTTTGTGGAGATGATCGAAAAGCACTTCCCTAAATTGACCGGCTTGATTTCCCATACGGGATCCCCGATGGTGCTCACGGCACGGTATCTCCACCAGGAGCACCCCGGTGCCAAGGTCGTCTTTATCGGGCCCTGCATGGCGAAAAAGCTGGAGATCCAGAAGGTGCAGGAGACGGCGGATCTGGTTCTCACCTTTGAGGAATTGGCCGCCATGTTCGATGCCAGAGAAATCGACCCGGCGAAGAAAGCCGAACAGGAGCAGGACGGAAGCCTGGCCGGAAAGAATTTTGCGACCAGCGGCGGGGTGACAGCTTCGGTTCAGCAGGTGTTTAAAGAGCGCGGAATTGAACTGAAGGCCTCCTGCCTGCAGTGCAACGGGGCCCGCGAGTGTAAGAAAGCGCTGACACTGCTGAATTTGGGGCGCCTTCCCGAGGATTTCCTGGAGGGAATGGCCTGCGAAGGGGGCTGTATTGCCGGCCCCGGTGGCGTGGAAAGCCCGGTGCGCGTGAAGAAGAATCGGGCAAAGCTTCTTGCCCAGGCGGATTCGCGCGGCGTGGTGGAGAACATCCAGCAGATTCACGATTATTCCGATGTGAATATGGACGCCCGCTGAGGGGAAAATGGCAGATAGCCGTCGATTCGGAAAACGGATCGGCGGCTATTTTGAAAGGGCAGGGAGGAGTTTTTTTCCATGTTTGGGGATTTGCACAACCATTCCCGGTATTCGGATGGATCACTTTCGGTGCGGGAGTTGATGGCCGTGGCGGCCCGCCTGGGGCTGCCGGTGATCGCGCTGACCGACCACGATACCATGGCCGGGTGGGCGGAGGCGCGGGCCTGCGGAGAGGAAAAGGGGATCTGCGTGATCCCCGGTGTGGAATTTTCCACCCGTGACCCGGCGACCGGGCGGAAGGCGCATCTGTTGGTCTATGATCCGGAAAAGCCGGAGCTGCTCCATCCCTATTGCGAATGGATGGCGCAGGAAAGGCGCCGCAGCGCAGAGATGATGCTGAAAAAAATTATGGAAAAATACCCGATTGACCGGGATTTGGTCTTGCGCTGTGCGAATGGGTGTGTTACGATATTTAAACAGCATATTATGCTGGCGCTGATGGAGGCCGGATATGCCGATCAGCTGTACGGCCCTCTTTTTCGTCAGCTGTTTGGGAAAGATGGAATGGCCTATATGCCGGTCCGTTACCCCGATGTACACGAGGTGGCCCGCGCGGCCCGTGCGGCCGGCGGAACAATCGTGCTGGCCCATCCGGGGGAGTATCACAGCCTTCCGCTTTTGCGGGAGATGGCAAAGGCGGGGGAAATCGATGGGGCCGAGTATTGGCACCCCCGGAATACCCCCCAGGATCAGGAGGAAATTGCCCGGGTGTGCGGGGAATACCGCCTTCTGAAAACGGGCGGAACGGATTTTCACGGTTCCCATGGGGATCCCCGCTATCCGGTTGGATCCTTTGTCACACCGGAAAAGGAACTGCGTGCATTTTTGAATCGTGTGCACCGGGATCATTCATAAAAAGAAAGGAAGCAAACTGATTATGAAAACTGTATACAAAACCAAAGGGACCTGTTCGCGGCAGATTCTGGTCGATGTGGAAAACGGCATTGTAAATTCGGTGGAATTTGTGGGAGGATGCAGCGGAAATACCCAGGGCATCGCTTCGCTGGTAAAGGGCATGAAGGTCGAGGATGTGATTGCCCGCTGTGAGGGGATTCGCTGTGGCTTTAAGGATACCTCCTGCCCGGACCAGCTGGCCAAAGCACTGCGCGAGAATCAGGCATAAAAGAAGAACAGACGGATGAAAGCCGACGGTGTGCTGAGAAGTCAGGGCCGGAGGCTTTTTCTATTAATAGTAAAGATGTTTGACTTTACAGTAATACAATTGAAAAGGGATTTTACTTTATAAATTAGAGGGGGAATGGCAATGATACGGATGGCAGGGATTGATTTTCATGGGGCAGAGATAGCGGTTCGGGAATCCTTTGCCCTTCAACCGGAACAAATTCCCCCGGTGCTTGCCCGTATGAGAGAACTGATTCCCTCCCTGCAGGGGTGTGTGGTGCTCTCCACCTGCAACCGGACGGAATGCTGGGTGGAAGATGGAGGAGAGGCGGATCTGCCCCGGGCCTTTTGTCGTGCTCTGCAAAGGGAGGACGCGAGCCTGTTCATTTTATGGGAAGAAGAAGCGGCTGTTTCCCATCTTTTCAAAACGGCCTGTGGACGCAATTCCCTTCTGCCGGGAGACGATCAGATTCTCTCTCAGGTGCGTCAGGCGGCGGAACTCTCCCGGGAGGCCGGGTTTCTCAGCCCGGTTCTGGACCGTCTGTTTCGTCAGGCTGTCACCACTGCCAAGCAGATTAAAACCTCCTGCACGGTACAGCGCGTCCCGGTTTCGGCCGCCTCTGCGGCGGTGGCGCTTCTGTCCTCCCGGGAGAACCTGGCCGGGAAGCAGTATCTGGTGATCGGAAACGGGAAAATCGGCCAGCTGGCTGCGGAGAAATTGCTGAAGAGCGGCGCGGCGGTCACCATGACGGTGCGCCAGTACCATCATGGTGACGTGTGCATCCCGCGGGGGTGCCGGGCAGTTTTGTACGAAGAGCGCTATACCCGCATTCCACCGATGGATGGGGTGATCAGCGCAACGGCCAGCCCGCATTACACCCTGACCGATGAAAAGCTCACCCTTCTGCCCAAACCCTATACGTTTGTGGATCTGGCGGTTCCGCGGGATCTGGATCCCGCCATTGCGCGGCGGGAAAATGTGCGCCTCTATTATCTGGATGATCTGCGGGTTCCCGCCGTTCCCCCGGATCCTCAGGAGGAGGCTCTGCTAACACAGGGGGAAAAGGAGTTTCTTCTGTGGCAGCAGCACCACGGAGATTACTCGGTTCTGCGGCAGATTGAAAAGGATGCTTCCCGGGAGATCCTATGGCGCATACGCGGGGAACAAAAGAAACCGGATCCGCAAATCGAGCAGGCGGTCCGGAAAGCGGCGGAGAAGACCGTGGGAAAGCTGCTTCGGCAAATGCAGCAGCATCTTTCGGCGCAATGCTGGGAGGAATGCCTGCAGCTATGGCAGCGAGGGGATATGGACTGGCTGGGGGAGGCAGTTTATAATCCCCCTGAAAAAAAGCCGCAGCCGGTGCTTTCCCGGGAAACGACACGTTTTCCCCTGTTCCTCTCCCTGCAGGGGCAGCCTGCGCTGGTGGTCGGGGGCGGAAAAATTGCGGCGCGCCGTGTACAAACGTTGCTGCAGTGCGGTGCCTGTATCACAGTGGTAGCACCGAAAATTTGTTCGGAAATTCTCGGAGAAGAGGAAAAAGGGCGTCTGCGGGTGCAGCGGCGCTGTTACCGGCCGGGTGAGGAGAGCGGCTATTGCCTGTGCACGGCGGTGACGAACGATCGTTCGGTAAACCGGCTGGTGGGCGAGAACTGCCGGAAAGATGGGATTCCGGTCTCTGTAGCCGATAACCAAAACGAATGTTCGTTTTTCTTTCCGGCCCTGATCGCTGCCCCGCCGTATACAATCGGGCTTACCTCCGGCGGAGAAAACCACGAGGGACTGCGGGAGATGGCGGGGGCGCTGCGCCGTTGGATCAAGGAGTACACAGGAGAAAATGATGATGAAAATCTGGAAAATCGGAACCCGGGAGAGCCGGCTGGCCATGGAGCAGACCGCCCTTATTCTCCGGAGCATCCGGGAGAAAATGCCGGAGATTCCCTTTGAAATCTGCGGAATCAAGACGACGGGGGATCGGATTCTGGACCGCCCGCTGGCCCAAATCGGTGGGAAAGGGCTGTTTATGAAGGAACTGGAGTACGCCCTGCTGGAGGGGAGCATCGACCTGGCTGTACACAGCCTGAAGGACATGCCCATGCTCCTCCCTCAGGAGCTGCCCATTTTGGCCTATTCGGACCGGGAGGATGAGCGGGATGTGCTGGTTCTCCGCCGGGGCCTGACGGCACTGCCGAAAGAACCTTTGTTTGGGTGCGGCTCTCTGCGCCGCCAAATGCAGCTGCATGACCTTTTTCCGGGCTGCCGATGTGAGAGCGTCCGGGGAAATGTGATCACCCGGCTGCAAAAGCTGGACGAAGGACAGTTTGATGCGCTGGTATTGGCGGCAGCCGGACTGAAGCGCCTGCACCGGGAGGAACGGATTTCCCGGTACTTTTCGGTGGAAGAGATGGTTCCGGCGGCCGGGCAGGGGATTCTGGCCGTGCAGGGACGGCAGGACGAGCGGTACCCCTTTTTATCCGCGGTGGAGAACGCGGAGTCCCGGGATGCGGCCGTGTGCGAACGGGCGTTCGTTTCCGCCCTGCAGGGCGGCTGCACGGCCCCGGTGGCGGCCCATGCGGCCATCGAGGGAGAGGATCTGGTATTGACCGGGTTTTATGGAAAGGAACAGCCGGAAAGGAATATCCGCATGACAGACCGGGGCCCCCGGACGCAGGCGGAGGAACTGGGCAGCCGGCTTGCCTGGGAAGTGAGAAAGGCGGC
>JALENG010000005.1 GCA_022767925.1 Clostridia bacterium | reverse complement strand
TGCGCATCCACAAAGGTGGTGGAAACGCCGAACTGGGGCAGGGTGTGGGCCAGCAGGTTATAGCTGCCGCCGTAGATGGTCTTCTGGGCGACAATGTGATCGCCCGCCTGAGCCAGAGCCTGAATGGTGTAGGTGATAGCCGCCGCACCGGAAGCCAGAGCCAGGGCCGCCACGCCGCCCTCCAGAGCTGCCAGGCGCTTTTCCAGTACATCCTGGGTGGAGTTGGTCAGACGGCCGTAGATGTTGCCCGCATCCGCCAGGCCAAACCGCGCCGCCGCATGGGCCGAATTGCGGAATACGTACGACGTCGTCTGATAAATCGGCACCGCTCGGGAATCCGTCGCGGGATCGGGCTGTTCCTGACCCACATGCAGCTGCAGGGTTTCAAAACGATACTTGTGCTCACTCATGATACTCTTCTCCATTCCGGGCGGTGGATCCGCCGCTGTTTTCATCAAATAAGGAAATATATTTTTACAGGTGCGCCGGTTCCTCAGGGCCGCACATTTGCCAGCCGATGTATGAATGTACATTGTCCGTTTTTCTCTGTTCCACCACGGCATCGCCCCTCCCCCGAACTTTCATTTCCTATCCGTTTGGTTGGTATTATAACCGCAATTTCCTACTTTGTCAATAGGTTTATGGGAGTTTTCTCTCTTCTTCTCCTTTTTCAGTACACAAATTCCGTCTCTGCGGTAAGGCCGCTGTGCTGCATAGGATTCTCTTGCCCTGTGACGATTTCCATCAGGCCCGCGCTACTCAGGCTCACATAATTCTCTCCGGCCAATATCAGATGATCGCTGAATCGGCAGTCGATAGCGTCCAAAGCTCTGTACACATCCTCGGTCGCTTTAATATCTCCCTGCGACGGGATGGCCGAACCGCTGGGGTGATTGTGGGCCAGAATGGCGGTATCCGCCCCGTACTGGATGATCAGCCGGACCACATCCCGGATGTACACCGGAACGGTGCGCACAGAACCGACGCACAGAACGCCCGCATACAGCCGACACCCGCGGCTATCCAAAAGCAGCAGGGCCACGACCTCTTCCTTCCGGCCGAAAAACAGAGGACGTAAATGCTGTACAGCCATCTCTGTATTGATAATCCGCTCACCATCCTGACTGTTCTGGCGCTGCAATTCCCGGCACAGCGGCAGCATCATCTGCAGCAGCACCGCCGTATTGTGGCCAACACCCTCCACGGCCAGAAGCTCTTCAAACGGTGCATTGCACACCCCGTACAGATTGCCGAAGCGCTCCAGCAGGCGGTGGGCCAGCGGATTGACATTCCCCTGCGGAATCGCATAAAACAGCAGCAGTTCCAGCACCACATGAGGTTCCATATGCTCCAGCCCGTCCCGCAGGAACTGCTCTTTCAGGCGCTGCCGGTGGCCCGCATGAACATTCTTTTTCTTTCCGGTTTCTCCCATTTTTACGGTTCTCCTCTCGATTTCTCCCTATGATTCTATTATAAACCGCTGTTCGATTTATGCAAAGTGTATTTCACATCTCCCTACCGCACCGGACGTCCCTTTTTTGAAAAAAAGAGGAAACCTTGTGAAAAAAGTACTGGGGGAGTATAATGGAGAAAACCCATTCCCCGGAGAAAAGGAGCGCTTCCATGAAGACTGTCACGATCGGAAAAAACGATGCCGGCCAGCGGCTGGACAAATTCCTGACCAAAAGCTACCCCAACCTGCCCCAGTCCATGCTGTACAAGGCCATTCGGAAAAAGGATATCAAGTGCAACGGAAAGCGGTGCCAGATTTCGGACCGGCTGCAGGAGGGGGATGTGCTGAGCATGTACCTGAAGGACGAATTTTTCCAAACCTCCCCGGAGCAGTACGATTTTTTGAAAGCCCCCCTGAAGCTCTCCATTGTATATGAGGATGAAAACCTGTTGCTGCTGGATAAAAAGCCCGGGCTGATTGTCCACCCGGATGAACATTATCACTTCGATTCCCTAATCGCCCGGGTGCAGCATTACCTGTACGAAAAGGGAGAATACAATCCCAAGGACGAGAACTCGTTTGCCCCCGCCCTGGTCAACCGGATCGACCGGAACACCGGCGGCATTGTGGTGGCGGCCAAAAACGCCGAGAGCCTGCGGATTCTTAATGAGAAATTCCGTACCCGGGAGCTGGATAAGCGGTATCTGTGCCTGGTATGGGGGCACATGCCCAAAAAGGAGGACACCCTGCAGGCGTATCTGAGCAAAAACGAGAGCCAGAACCGGGTGTATATCAGTGATTCTCCCCAGCCGGGCGGGCGCACCATTCAAACCCGGTACCGGGTTCTGCGGGAAAAGCGCGACTGCTCCCTGCTGGAAATTGACCTGCTGACCGGCCGCACCCACCAGATCCGCGCTCACATGGCCCATATCGGCCACCCCTTGCTGGGGGACGGAAAATACGGAAAAAATGTGTCCAACCGGCAGATCGGGTTCTCGTGGCAGGCGCTGGTTTCCTACCGGCTGCGGTTTGCCTTCACCCAGGAGGCCGGGATTCTGGAGTATTTGAATGGCCAGGAATTCACGGCCCATTCCGTCTGGTTTTTGCCGGAATTTGAAAAAATGGCCGATTGATTTTTGCCCGGGAGAGGAACCCTGAAGAGATGGCAGACCCGCCAAAAAGCCGGTGGGCGCGGCCATCAAAGAATGAGAAAGAGAAAAACCTGCCGTTTTCAAAAAGCGGCAGGTTTTTGATTCTGTCGGATTTAGGAATTTTTGTCCACCTGATGGAAGGTCTTCAGATTCCCGGTTTTCAGGCTGCGTTTTTGTAAGCAGGCCGCCACTTCCTCCAGCGAAATTCCCTGCTGGACCATCAAAACGGTCAGATGATACAGCAAATCCGAAATCTCACCCACCGTATCCTCGTTCTTCCCATTTTTCGCGGCGATGATCACCTCGCTGCACTCTTCCCCGCATTTTTTCAGGATTTTATCCACACCCTGCTCGAAAAGATAACAGGTATACGAGCCCTCCTGCTTTTCCTCCCGGCGCTGCTGCACCGTATCATACAGGGCCTTCATCGTCTCATCCATGAAAAGATCCTCCTTATCCGTTCTTCCAGATCTGCTTAAAGAAGCAGCTGTGCGAACCGGTATGGCAGGCCGGGCCGGTCTGCACCACTTTAATCAGCAGCGTATCGTCATCGCAATCCGCCGTAATGGAAACCACCCGCTGTACATGACCGGAGGTCGCCCCTTTGTTCCACAACTCCTGCCGGCTGCGGCTGTAAAACCAGGTATACCCGGTCTCCAGCGTTTTGTGCAGGGACTGGCGGTTCATATATGCAAGCATCAGCACTTCACCCGTGCCGGCCTCCTGTACAATGGCGGGCAGCAAATCGCCCTTTTGAAAATACCGCTCGATGTAATCGTCAATGGCCTCCGGCCGGTCGGGATGCACACCGGAGATCAGCTGGCTGGCGCGCACCGCCGCTTTCAGGCTGAGGGAACCGGAGTAAATGCTCTTCCCGCAGATGGCGCCGTACAGCTGCAGGGCGTTGAGATCCAGAATATCCTTGATATTGCTCACGCCGCCACTGGCAATGATATTGCACGAAACAGCACGGTTGATGCGGTCCAGCATATCGAGGTTCGGCCCTCCAAGGGTTCCGTCCTGCCCGATATCCGTGAAAATAATATACCGCACGCCGATCTGCTCCATTTCTTTGGCCAGATCCAGATAATCCACATCGGTAACCTGCAGCCAGCCCTCGGCCGCTACCTTGCCACCCTTGGCATCAATCCCCACGGCAATGCGCTTACCGTATTTTTTCACCGCCTCTTTGACAAATTCCGGATTTTTCAGTGCCACCGAGCCCAGGATAATGCGGGATACTCCCTTTTCCAGATAGTGCTCCACCGTCTTCATATCGCGGATGCCGCCGCCAAGCTCCACCTTCATGTTTACCTGTCTCAGTACGTCAAAAATACAGGCGTCGTTCACCGGATGCCCGAACTTGGCTCCGTCCAGATCCACCATATGCAGCCAGCGGGCACCCTCGCTCTCAAAATACGAGGCCGCTTTTACCGGGCTCTCCGCTACCTTCTGTGCCGTAGCGTAGTCGCCGCGCAGCAGCCGTACACAGCTGCCGTCATGCAGATCAATTGCGGGTAAAATAATCATGTTTCTTCCCTCCTGCCGATTGTGTCTCCTTTTTCATCGGAATATCCCTGACGGGAAATTTGGAATATCCCTGACGGGAAATTCCTGGAACATCCAGAAATTGTATCACAAAAATTGTCAAATGAAAAGGGGGGAATTTTTTCTTTACAGCACTCCCTTGGTGGAGAGAAGACGGCCGTCCGCTTTTTCTTTTACCGCCAATCGCAGTGCGTGGGCCGCTGCTTTAAACAGTCCCTCGATCATATGGTGGGAATTTTTCCCGTACTGGACCTTCATATGCAGGGTAATTCCCGCGTTGACCGCCAGCGCCCGGAAAAACTCCTCGGTCATGCAGGTGTCGAAATCGCCCACGCGCTCCTGGGGGAATTCCCCTTCAAAAACCAGAAACGGCCGCCCGCTGACATCCACACTGGCAAAAGACAGGCTCTCGTCCATGGGGACAAAGAAACTGCCGTACCGCTCGATTCCGCTTTTGTCGCCCAGCGCTTTTCCCAGTGCCATACCCAGCACAATGCCGGTATCCTCCACCGTGTGGTGGCAGTCCACCAGCAGATCTCCCTCGGCCCGCACACAAAGCCCAAAGCCGCCGTGTACGGAAAAGGCCGTGAGCATGTGGTCAAAAAAGCCGATCCCGGTGGAAATATCCGTTTCTCCGCCGTCCAAACACAGGGATAGGGAGATATCGGTCTCTTTGGTCGTGCGGGTAATCTCCGCACAGCGAGGATTGTTCATCAGATAACCGCCTTTCGGGGGAGCATGTCCCGTTTTCTCTCTTTTTCGTATCGCATAGTTTGTCTTTTCTGCAAACTTTTTCAGGAATCAGGCCAAAAGTTCACCCAGTGCCTGCAGTACGCGGGCATTCTCCGTCTCGCTGCCGGCGGTAATGCGCAGATACCCCGGGAAGCGACGCACCGCAATGCCCCGGTCCAGCAGCTGCCGGTGCAGGGAATCGGCCTGGGCGGTTTTGACCAGTACAAAGTTGCAGCAGGTGGGGTACACGCGCTGCAGAACTCCGCTTCTTTCCGCCAGACGGCACAGTTCCCCGTACAGGAACGCGGTAGATTCCCGGATTTTCCGGATGGCGCACTGCTCCTCCTCTTTCCGGGAGAGAAGCACCACACCGGCCGCCTGGGTATAGGCGTTGAGATTATAGGGGGATTTGACGGCCCGTACCACATCGACCAGACGCTTCTGCCCCACCACAAAGCCCAACCGGATCCCCGCCCCGGCAAACGCCTTGCTGCAGGTGCGCAGGATCAGCAGATTGTCGTACTCCTGCACCTGCGGCAGCATCGACTGATCCCAGAAATCCATATACGCTTCATCCAGCACCACCAAGGTATCTGGCACCGCCCGGAGCAGGCGGCGCACCTCCTCCCGGGACAATCCCTGCCCGGTGGGATTGCAGGGATTGGAGAAGATCAGCATCCGCGCCTTTTCCTCCTGCACCCGGCGGATCACCAGATCCACATCCACTGTCAGACTGTCATCCTTCCGCACGGCTGCTTCCCGTCCGCCGGCCATATGGGCATAAAACCCGTACATGGAGAAGTCCGGCAGAACCGTCACCAGGGTATCCCCTTTTTCCAGAAATGCGTTCATCAGGATGTTGATCAGTTCGTCACTTCCATCGCCGCCCGCCACACAGGCGGGATCCACCCCGTAATACTCACCGAAAGCCTGGCACACCGCCTCCGCCAGCGGATCCGGATACCGGTTATAGGGCAAGGTGCGGGCAATTTCGGCCAGCTGCTGCCTCACATCCTCCGGCAGGGACAGAAATGACTCATTGGCATCCAGGCGCACATCGAAATGCCCGCGGATGGGCTCATAGGGGATGAGATCCCGGATTTTTTCATTCAGTTCAAACATCTTGCTTCTCCTTGCGCACCAAAATGGAATTGGCATGAGCCGTCAGCCCTTCGGCACGGGCCAGGGTAACGATCTCATCCGCATCCCGCAGCAGCGCCCGCCGGGTATAGGCGATGAAGCTGGATTTCTTCACAAAGCTGTCCACCGACAGGGGCGAGAAAAACCGTGCGGTTCCCGAGGTGGGCAGTACATGGTTGGGCCCGGCAAAGTAGTCGCCCAAAGGTTCCGGCGACCAGTTTCCCAAAAAGACCGAGCCGGCGTTATCCAGCCGCCCCACATAGGTCATGGGCTCGCGGCAGCAGACCTCCAGGTGCTCGGGAGCCAGGGAATTCGCAAATTCCACCGCCTCATCCATATTGCTGCACACGATCATGGCGCCGAAATCCCGCAGGCTGGTCTCAATGATCTCCCGGCGGGAGAGCGTCTCCATCTGGGCGTACAGCTCTCGCTCGGTCTCCTGTGCAATCCGGTCACTGTCGGTAATCAGAATAGCCGAGGCCAGCTTGTCGTGCTCCGCCTGGCTCATCAGATCCGCCGCCAGGAACCGGGGATCCGCCGAATCATCGGCAATAATCAGGATCTCGCTGGGACCGGCGATCATATCAATGTCCACCGTGCCGTACAGCAGCTTCTTCGCCGTGGCCACAAAGATGTTGCCCGGCCCCACAATTTTATCCACCTTCGGCACCGTCTCGGTCCCGTATGCCAGCGCGGCCACCGCCTGGGCACCGCCCATCAGGAACACCCGGTTCACGCCCGCTACCACAGCCGCCGCCATGATATCGGGATTGGGCATACCGTCCTTCCCCGGAGGGGTGACCATGACGATCTCCCCCACACCGGCCACATGGGCCGGAATCGCATTCATCAGCACTGAACTGGGATAGGCCGCCGTGCCGCCGGGCACATAAATGCCCACCCGGGACAACCCCCGGACTCTCTGACCCATCACCGTGCCGTCCTCTTTGGCGGTCATCCAGCTCTGCTGCTTCTGCCGCTCGTGGAAATCGCGGATATTCGCGGCCGCCTTTTTCAGGGCCTCCAGAAAAGCCGGGTCGCACTGCTGCATCAAAGCGAGCATCTGGTCCCGGGTAACCTCGGGGTTCTCCGGCGCCTTTCCGTCAAATTTTTCCGTATAGGCCCGTACGGCTTTGTCCCCGTTTTCCCGCACATTCTGCAGGATCTCGCTGACAATTCCCTCCACCTTCCGGTCCTTTTCATCGCTGCGCTTTTTCAGCTGCTGTACAAAGGCGCGGCACTCTTCCCCGCTGCCCGTAATGGTCTGCATCAACATTTTTCTCTTCCTTCCTCTCTCATTCCTCCGCGTCCCGGGCGATTTCCAGCCGGCGCACCAGATCTTCAATCTGCGCTTTGCGCAGCTTCATGCTGGCCGTATTTACGATCATTCTGGCGGAAATATCCGCCACGGTCTCCTTGACCTCCAGCCCGTTTTCCCGCAGGGTGGTGCCGGTTTCCACAATATCCACAATCCCGTCGGCCAATCCCAGCAGCGGGGCCAGCTCCACGCTGCCCTCGATTTTAATCACACGCACATCCATCATTTTCTCTTCAAAAAACGCGCGCGTCACATTGGGGTATTTCGAGGCCACTATCTTTTCCCGGTAACCGGCGTAGAAATCCACCCCTTTGGGCCCGGCCAGCGCAAACCGGCATCTTCCAAAACCCAGGTCCATCACCTCAAAAAAGCGGGTACCGTTCTCCATGATGGTGTCTTTTCCCACCACGCCCATATCGCACACACCGTTTTCCACATAGGTAATCACATCGGCAGCTTTGGACAGCACCATCTCGATGCTGCCATCCCCCACGGGGAGAATCAGGCGCCGGCCCTTTTCATGGACCTGGGTGCAGTCTATCCCCGCCTTCTCAAACAGGGCAACGGTGGATTTTTCCAGTCTTCCCTTTGTCAGGGCAATCCGAAGCGGTCTCATCCGGCGGTCACCTCCTGTCTCTCTGTCTCACGGCCGACTATCGCCAGGCGGGCAATTCCGCACGCCGCGGCATAGGCCCGCGCTTCTTCTTCGGTCTCAAACACGGAGTACTCGCACTTTTCTCCCTTTTCCATCCGCTCCCGCATATAAGAGAGCGCCTGCGTCTCATACCCCGGGGCACCGTGGACCAGCAGATCGGGGGCCGTTTCTCCCTCTTCCCCCTCGCGCAGCAGGGCGCCGGTGATGGCATCCACATTCAGCGCAAAGCCAATGGCGGGCATGGGCTGATCAAACCAGTTCAGCAGGCTGTCATACCGTCCGCCGGAGAGCACGGCATCGCCGCACTGGGGCAAATACGCGCGGAAAACCACGCCGGTGTAGTAGTCATTACGCTGGACCAGGCCCAGGTCAATCATGATATGGCCCTGCAGTCCCAGCGCGCACAGTTTTTCATACAGCTCTTTCAGATCGGATAACGTCTGCGCCGCTTTTTCCGAGCGGCACAACTCCCGTGCCTGCTCCAAAACCTCCTGCCCGCCGAACAGCCGGGGCAGCAGTTTCACCGCATGCACCGCCGGACTGTCCGGCAACGTATCCAGCATGGCGGAGAGAGAGGAGTAATTCTTCGCCTCGATGGCCCGGCGGATGGCCTCGCGGTCCTCGGCCTGCACCGGAAGCTCATCGGCCAATGCCCGGAAAAAGGCGGCGTGGCCGATCTCAATCCGGTAATCGGGGGCGATCCGCTCCATCGCCTGCGAAGCGAGGAACATCGCTTCCAGATCGGCGCGCATTCCGCCGGCCCCCAGCAGCTCGATTCCGCACTGAAGCTGCTCATCATCCCGGCCGGTCAGCCCCGGGTTGTTGCAATACACCGTCTGATCATAATACAGGCGCAGGGGTTTGGGCAGCGCCTGCAGCCGGGTGGCGGTCAGCCGGGCAATCGGCAGGGTGCAGTCGGGCCGCACAACCAGCAGACGGCCCTTGTTGTCCGTCATCTTGTAAAGAGATTCCTGGGGAATCCCGGTATGGGCCGGATCAAACAGATCATAAAACTCGATGCCGGGGGTGACGACCTCCCGATATCCGCTCTGCTGGAAAAGGGCTTCCAGTTTCTGCTGCAAAGCGCGGCGCAGTGCGCACTCCTCCAACAGAATATCCTTCATCCCCTCTGGGGTGATTTTTCGGTTGTGTTTCATTCTGGTTCGCCTTTCTGTCGTTTTCTTTCTATACAAATCGTATATTTCCTATATTTCTATTCAAATAGGATTCGATTCATTCCTCTTTTACTTTAGCGTGGTAACATAATACCATAGAGATGCATCCTTGTCAACCCAAAACCGCACTGCGCCGGATTTTCCTGGCTTTAGGGCGGCCGTTCCCCAAAAGAACCTTTCCCCCTATGCACAGAAAGAGCGGAGGGACCCTATTGGGCTGCCCCCGCTCTGCTGTCAGCCGAACAGGCTCATCTGGCTGCTCTGAGGCAATCCCTTCAGGGCACCGGTTTCCTGCAGCATGTCAATCACCGCCCGGCTTACCTTGGCACGAACCTGCAGGTCGTCCACCGAGATGAACTCCCCGCCCGATTCCCGGGCCTGCTGCAGGCTGGTGGCGGCCGCCTCCCCCACGCCGCTCATCGACGAGAACGGCAGGCGGATTTTTCCTTCCTCCACCAGATAGCGCTTGGCATCGCTCCTGTACAGGTCGATGGGCAGCACCTCAATGCCGCGGGCCAGCATCTCATTGACAATCTGGAAGGTGGTAAACGCCGCTTCCTCCTTGGCGGTGGCGTCGTGCCCCTTCTGCTGAATCTCCTTCATCCGCTGGCGGACCGCTGCACGGCCCTTTACCACTGTGGCCGCGTCGAAGTCCTCCCCGCGCACGGTAAAGTACGCCGCATAGTATTCCACCGGCTTGTGCACCTTGTACCACCCAAGGCGCAGGGCCGCAATCATGTACGCCGCCGCGTGGGCCTTGGGGAACATGTACTTGATTTTCATACAGCTGTCGATGTACCACTCCGGTACGCCGTGGTCGCGCATGGCCTGCTTGTGCTCTTCCGTCAGCAACTTTTTTGATTTACCCTTTCGCACAATTTCCATGATCTTAAATGCCATCTTCGGCTCCAGTCCCTTGTGCAGCAGATAGGTCATAATGCTGTCACGGGTACCGATGACCTCTTTGATGGTGCAGGTGCCGTTTTTGATCAGCTCCTGTGCATTGCCCAGCCACACGTCGGTACCGTGGGACAGGCCCGAAATCTGCAGAAGGTCGGAAAAGGTCTGGGGTTGGCAGTCCACCAGCATACCGCGCACAAACGGCGTGCCCAGTTCCGGCAGAGAGAAGGTGCCGGTCTTGGAATCAATGTCCTCCTCGGTCACCCCCAGCGCCTCGGTGCTGTGGAACAGGCTCATCACCTCAGGGTCACTCATGCTCACCTTCATCACCGGGATGCCGGTGTACTCCTCCAGATAGTGGTAAATGGTCGGCACATCATGGCCCAGCTCGTCCAGTTTACAGATCGTATCGTGGATCGAGTGGAAGTCAAAGTGCGTGGTGATATTGTCGCTGTTGACATCGTTGGCCGGGTGCTGTACCGGGCAGAACTCGTAGATATCGTGCCCCTTGGGCACCACCACCATGCCGCCAGGGTGTTGGCCCGTGGTCCGTCGGATTCCCGTGCAGCCCATGGCCAGTCGCAGCTCTTCGGCGCGGTGCAGGGTGATATTCTTTTCTTCCTCGTATTTTTTCACATAGCCGATCGCGGTTTTATCCGCCACGGTGGCGATGGTACCGGCCTTGAACACGTGATCCTTGCCGAACAGCGTCTCCGTGTAGCGGTGGGCGCCGCTCTGGTACTCGCCGGAAAAGTTCAGGTCGATATCAGGGGTTTTATCCCCGTCAAAGCCCAGGAAGGTCTCAAATGGGATGGTATGGCCGTCCCGGTCATAAGGATGCCCGCACACTGGGCAGTCCTTCGGCGGCAGATCAAATCCCGAATCATAGCTGCCGTCGGTAATAAATTCGCTGTGCTTGCAGTTGGGGCAGATGTAATGGGGTTCCAGGGGATTGACCTCGGAAATACCGGACATGGAGGCCACAAAGGAGGAACCCACCGATCCACGGGAGCCCACCAGATAGCCGTGGGCCTCGCTGTCCGCCACCAGCTTCTGGGCAGTCATGTACAGAACGGAGAAGCCGTGCTTGTTGATGGATCCCAGCTCACGCTCCAGGCGCTTCTGCACAATTTCGGGCAGCGGATCGCCGTAGCGCTCTTTGGCGCGCTGCCAGCAGATCGAATTCAGCTGTTCCTCGGCCCCGTCGATAAACGGCGGGAAAACCCCCTCGGGAATGGGACGCACCACTTCGATGGACTCGGCGATTCTATTGGGATTGGTGACCACAACCTCGTACGCCTTCTCCTCTCCCAGATAGGCAAACTCCTCCAGCATCTCCTTCGTGGTGCGCAGGTACAGCGGTGCCTGCTCCCCGGCGTCATGAAAGCCCATCGAGGCCATCAGCACCTTGCGGTAATCCGCGTCCTTGGGATCCAGAAAATGCACGTCACAGGTAGCGCACACCGGTTTGTGCAGGGTCTCGCCCAATTTCACAATCGTGCGGTTATACTCCCGCAGCGCTTCTTCATCCGCCGCGGTCCCCTCGCGGATCATGAACCGGTTGTTGCCGATGGGCTGAATCTCCAGATAATCGTAGAATGAGGCAATCTCGCACAGGCGGCTCCAGGGTTCGTTATTCACGATCGCACGGAACAGCTCGCCCGCCTCGCAGGCACTGCCGATGATCAGTCCCTCCCGGTGCTGCATCAGCACGCTTTTGGGCACCAGCGGCTTTTTATAGAAATAATCCAGATGGGCAAAGGAGATCAGTTGATACAGGTTGCGCAGCCCGGCCTTATTCTTCACCAGAAGAATCTGGTGATAGGATTTCAGCTTTTTGGGGTCGCCGCCGGTCAGAGAGGTATTCAGTTGCTGTACCGAATCCACCTTAATCCTCTCCCGCAGGCGCAGCAGCAGCTGCAGGAAGATATTTGCCAGCACCAACGCATCGTCGTCCGCGCGGTGATGGTGCTTTTCCTCCACCTTCAGGTAGCGGGCCACCGTATCCAGCTTGTAGTTTTTGATGTCCTGGATCAGCGACCGGCACATCGGGATGGAATCAATGTACGTATAGGCAAAGGTTTCGCCCGCTTTTTCGGCAGCTGCCCGCATAAACGATACGTCAAAATCCGCATTGTGGGCAATCAGCACCACCTCCTGCGAACCGCAGAACCGGCGGAACCGGGCCAGTGCTTCCGTGGCATCCGGTGCATCCTTCACCATTTCGTCGGTGATGCTGGTCAATTCCGTGATCTTCGGGGGGATGGACCTGCCGGGATTCACAAACGTATCAAAATGCTCGGTTACCTGCCCATCCACGATTTTCACCGCGCCGATCTCCGTGATCGCATCCCGCCGGGGAGACAGGCCGGTAGTCTCGATATCAAAGGCGATAAAGGTGCCGCTCAGGGGCATGTCCAGCTCCCCTTTTACGGCAGGCACCATGTCATTGACAAAATAGGCCTCCATCCCGTAGATGACCTTGAAATCCTCGTCCTCCTTGCGAATGGCCTCCACCGCATTCATCGCATCCGGGAACGCCTGGGCGACACCGTGGTCGGTGATAGCCACCGCCTTGTGCCCCCACTGATGGGCGCGGCGAATCAGGTCCGCCGCCGAAGAGACGCCGTCCATACTGCTCATATTGGTGTGCAGATGCAATTCCACCCGCTTCCGGGGGGCATCGTCCACCACCTGCAGCTGCTGTACCCTGGCGATCGAACGCGGGCGCAGCACCAGCTCGTGGTCGTATTTATCGTACTCAATCTGTCCGCGGGTGAGGATGCTCTCGCCTTTTTTCAGATCATCCAGTGCCTGGCACTGGCGCACTTCCTGAATCAGCTTGAGTGTCATCGAGCCGGTATAATCCGTGATATTGATCGAATAGATTTTGCGGCTTCCGTCGCGGGTCTCCTTGCTCTCGATGCTGAAGATTTCGCCCCAGATCATGCACGAACCAATATCCGGGGTGATATCCTCGATGCGGGTCAGGTTAATCTTCCCGGTGCGCCCCAGCACATCCCTGGCTGTCTCCGGCAAAATGGTGGGATACAGGGTATCCCCCTGCCGCACACTAATTTTCCGGGGCTTGCGCTCCTGCATATGGGTTTCATACCGCTCGATCTCCTCCACGGCGGCCTCCCGGCGCTTTTTCTCCTCTTCCTTCTGGATCTGTGCCAGATGAATCGCATCATTCTCGTCCACCTGCAACTTGCCGGCAAACTTCACCTCGACCGAAAGACCGGAGAACACCTCGCCGATCAGCTCGCTGAGAGCCCGGTCCGTGTGCCGGGCCAGCAGCATCTCGCCGCCGCCATGGCTGAGCAGGATGGTCAGCACCCCTTTCGAGTACTCGGTCATGCAGTCGCGGAAGGTCCCGTTCAGACTGGCATCCCGCCGCTTCAGCATCAAAAGCAGCTGGGGCACATAAGAGAGCTGGAACATCTCCGGCGCATAATGAGGAAGAAACCGCACCCGCCCCAGATTCAGGGGCGATTTTTTCAGCTTCTCCTCGGCCATCTGCAAAGCGTCCACGGTCACCAGAGCACCGCAGCGCAGACTGATCTCCACCCCGCGGGTCTCTTCCTCCACCGTCAGCCTGTCCACCACGCTGTCCAGCAGCGCCGCCTCGCATCCGGTCAGATCGGCCTGTCCTTCCAACAGGCTTCGTACGGTATTCATCAGCCCAGTCTATCCCCTTTCCCATCCGGCAATCACAGCCGGTCAATTTCCTTCATCAGCTCATCCAGCAGGTTTTCCTCGGGCACCTTGCGCAGGATCTCCCCATGGCGGAACAGCAGTCCCTCTCCCTTTCCTCCGGCAATCCCGATGTCGGCCTCTCTCGCTTCTCCGGGGCCGTTGACCACACACCCCATCACCGCCACGGTGATATCTTTGTCCACATTCCGCAGCTTTTCCTCCACCCGGGAGGCCAGCCCGATCAGGTCAATGCGCGTGCGCCCACAGGTGGGGCAGCTGACCATTTTCGGGCCGCCGCGCAGCCCCATGGCGCGCAGGATATCCAAACCGGCCTGCACTTCCTCCACCGGGTCCGCCGTCAGCGACACGCGGATGGTGTCCCCAATGCCATCGTGCAGCAGACCGCCGATGCCGATGGCCGACTTAATCAGCCCCATGCGCCGGGTTCCGGCCTCGGTCACACCCACATGCAGGGGGTAGTCACACCTCTCGCTGGCCAGCCGGTACGCTTCTATCATGGTATCCAGGTTCGAGGATTTCATCGACAGTACCAGATCGGTAAAATCAAATTTTTCCAAAAGCGAAGCGTGGTACAGGGCGCTCTCCACCAGCGCCTCGGCCGTGGGGCCGCCGAAGCGGGCCAGAATGTGCTTTTCCAGGGAACCGGAATTGACCCCAATGCGGATGGGGATATTCCGGATGCGGCAGGCATCGGCCACCTGTTTTACATGGCTGTCATCCCCGATATTTCCAGGGTTGATGCGGATCTTGTCAATCCCCGCGGCCGCAGACTCCAGCGCCAGGGTATAGTCGAAATGGATATCCGCCACCAGCGGCACGCTGACCTTCTCCTTGATGGCCGGAATCAGCCGCACGGCCTCTCTATCCGGGATAGCCAGGCGGATAATCTCACATCCCGCCTGCTGCAGGGCCACAGCCTGCTGCACACTTTTATTAATTTCATACGAGGGCACGCTGAGCATGCTCTGCACCGATACCGGCGCACCTCCTCCGATTTTTACCGAACCGGCCATTACCTGTCTGGTCATAAACATTTCTTCCTTTCTCTCTGCCAAATCCCCGCAAAAGGGCCGTCATCAGCCCCATCCGGCACCGGTGAACAAACGCCACAGATCGTTAAAAGTGATCAGCACGATCAGGCCCATCAGAAGGACAAAACCGGCCGCATGCACCCAACCCTCGTATTTCGGAGGAACAGGTTTGCGGCGGATCAGCTCGATCAGCAAAAACAGCAGCCGTCCACCATCCAGCGCCGGCAGCGGCAGCAGGTTGACAACCCCCAGGTTGACCGAAATCACCATCAGCATATAAACAATATTGCATACCGCATCGCCAAAACTGCTCTCCAGCCCGGCGGCGGCCGATTGGGTAATAGCCTGCGCCGCGCCCACCGGCCCAGCTACGTCATTCATGGAAAACTGCCCGGTCACCAGGCCGTACAGGCTTTTCCACACCATGCGCACTACCGAAGTAGTATCGGAGAAAGATTTGGCAATCAGAGTACCGGCGTTCTTCTCCTGCGGCTGCACATAGAAGTCCAGGCGCACCCGTCCCTCGCCGGTCCCCTCGGTGTAATCAATAACCGGCAGGGTGATGCGCTCTTCCCCACGCTGCACCGTAACCACTGTCTGGGTGGGATCCGCCATCGCCAGGGCAAAGCTAAGATCCTTATCGGTGTACACTTCGTACCCGTTGATATTGACAATCACATCCCCCACCTGCGCACCGGCCTGCTCCAGCATGGAACCGGCCTCGTCAAATTTACTGACGGTGGTAGTGGCAAACCGATCCTGGGTTGCCAACAGACATCCCATCAAAAAAATTCCCAGCAGCACGTTCATAATCGCGCCGGCCGCTACAATGAGGATCCGCTTCCACACGCTGCCGTTGTTAAATGCCCTTGGATCGCTGCTCTCCTCATCCTCGCCCTCCATAGCGCAGTAGCCTCCAATAGGCAGCAGACGAAGGCTGTACTCCGTTTCTCCCCGGCGGAAATGCAGCAACCGCGGCCCCATGCCCAGGGCAAACTCGTTGACACGCACACCGCTCCACTTGGCGGTGAGAAAATGACCCAACTCATGGGAAAAAATAATCAAAGCGAACAGCAGTACGCCGATCAGAATGAGAAGTATGGTTTCCAAATTTTTCCGCCTTTCTGCGGCATTCTCTGCCGCCCGTCTTCGCTGTTTATTGTATCACGGTTTTTCCCCCGTCAAACCGGCCGGGGAAATTTTCATCGGAATCAAACGCCCGCCATACGGTATACACGCTCGCGGGCCTGCCGGTCAGCCTGCCACACGCTCTCCACACTGTCACAGGGGGCGTCCTCCTGCTCCAGCATCGCCTGCATGACCAGTTCCCCGATATCCAGAAACCCGATCTTCCCCTGCAGGAACAGCTGTACGGCGGCCTCATTGGCGCCATTGGCGGCCGCCGGTGCCAGCCCACCCCGGCGGATCGCCATGCGGCAGGCCGCCAGGCAGCGGAAGGTCTCCATATCCGGCTCAAAAAATGTGAGCGTGCCGTATTTCGTCAGGGACAGCGGCTCGACCGGCGAGGGAAGCCGCTGCGGATACAAAATCGCATATTGAATGGGAATACGCATATCCGGCACTCCCATCTGGGCAATCACCGAGTGGTCCACATATTCGATCATCGAATGAATGACGCTCTCCCGGTGTACCACCACGTCGATCCGATCGCCGGGCATATCAAACAGCCACCCGGCTTCCATAATCTCCAGGCCCTTGTTCATCATGGTAGCCGAATCAATGGTCACTTTTGGGCCCATGTTCCAGTTCGGGTGCTTCAGGGCCTGCTGTAGTGTAACCGTGCGCAGCTCTTCCCTCTTTTTGCCGAAGAACGGACCGCCCGAGGCCGTCAGGATCAGTTTTTTCACGGCTTCTTTGCCGGGCGACCCCTGCAGGCACTG
>JALENG010000144.1 GCA_022767925.1 Clostridia bacterium | reverse complement strand
ATAGGAGGGGGAATATGCCCCGTTTTGAGAATTACCGGATTTTTGAGGCGGTTTGCCGTACCGGCAGTTTTACCCGCGCCGCTGATTTTCTGGGGACCGGCCAACCTGCTGTGTCGCGCAGTATAGCGGTTTTGGAGCAGGAACTGGGATGCCAGCTGTTTTTGCGGCAGAAACAGGGGGTCACACTCACCCCCAAAGGGGAACGACTGTATACCCATGTCAAAGCGGCCTGCGAGGAGATCCGCCAGGCGGAAGAGGAACTGCAGGAACAACCCATCAGCGGAAGTGTGCGGATCGGTGCCAGCGAGACGGCCTTGCACAGCTTCCTTTTTCCCAGACTCCACCGATTTCAGACACTCTATCCCGGGGTCCGGCTGCTGCTGCACAACGTGACAACGCCCAAAGCGGAAAAGGAGTTGCAGAGTGGGGAGATCGACTTTGGCGTGGTTTCTTCTCCGGTGCGGACGTCCTCCTCCATTGCCGTGCAGATACTCGCGCCCTATCGGGAGATTCTGATTGCCGGAGAAAAGTACCGGAAGCGGCCCGACCGGATGTGGTCCCTGCGGGAGTTGACCGGAGTACCAGGGGGTGGGATCCCATGGATCGGGATGGAACAGGGCAGCATGACCGATCTTTTTTACCGGGAATGGTTTTCAAAAAACCATCTTGTTTACCGGTCGGAAATCGAGGTGGCCACGGTGGATATGATTCTCTCCATGGTACAGCAGGGATTTGGAATCGGCTTTGTACCGCTTTCTCTCGCGCAGGCCGCTCTGCAGGCGGAAAGGGTGTGGGAAATTCCTCTTTGTGAAAAGGTGCCGCCGCGGCAGATCTGCCTGTTGCAGAAAAAGGGAATGCCGCTCTCTGGTCCGGCCCGGCAGCTTTACCGGCTGATTCTGGAAAAGCAGGAGGAATAAACGGCTCCCTTTTTTCACATACTCTCACCGGGAGGTGAGAGTATGCAGGAAAAGGAAAATGCATCCAGCCGGGCAGAGGAAAAAGCGGAAAAGGCCGCTTCCATGCTTCGTACCCAGAACAAACGGGGCATTCCCTCGGATACCGACGGCAGCTATACCGGAGAGAGCCGGGATGGCACCATGCCGGTGCAGGATGCGGATGATCTGTAAAGTGCCGAAAACAGAACAGGCTCTTTTCACATCGTGAAGAAAAGAGCCTGTTCTGTATAAATAACCGGAAATGCGGGAGAAAATGTGCGCCCAATATTGGGAAAGATGCGCTTTTTTTCCTTGCTTTTTGTTGGGTAAATGCTATAATAATATTATACTGGGCGTATGCCCATAAAAATGATCCGTAGAAAAACCGAAACGGGGCGAAATGCGGCGCTTCAAAGGTTTTTTCGGGTTTGGTACCGTGAAAAAAGAGAATTTTGGAGGTAAACAGTCAATGAAAAATGCAGCGAAGAAAATCACGGCCGCTCTGCTGGTTGTGGTCATGGTATTTGCTCTGGCAGCCTGCTCCGGCGGTAATGGCAGCAAAGGCCCCGAAGGAAAGTACACGCTTTCGTCTATCGAAGCCGATGGTATGAAGATTGATCCGGCTGCTATGGGTATGGACACTTCTTCTATTTACATTCAGTTTAATGCGGACGGCACGGGCGAGCTGTCTGCCATGGGCGAGACCGAATCCTTTACCTGGGAAGGCAACAAGATGACGAGTCAAGGCGAGACGGTCGAATTCCAGTTCAGCGGTAATACCGTTACCGTTGAAGATGGCGGCACAAAGATGATCTTTACCAAATAAATTTTTTCGTCGATTTATTTTGGGAAACAGCCGCTGTTTTCTTTTCGAGTATCCCTGAGGACCGCATAGAGAGAGGGCACATCCTGTTCAGGATGCGCCCTTTTTTCTGCCGGAAAAGGGCCGGCACCATTTTTTTCGGGCTTTTTTCCCCCGGAAAGCGGTATTCTTTTGGATAGAAGAGCGGAATTGCATAGGCAAAGGACTGCTTTTATCGAAATAGAAAAATCAAAAGAAAGGAAGGAAGAAGTATGAACGAAAAAGAGGTGGCCGAGATCCGACGCCGTTTTCGGGCGGACAAAGGAAATATCACCCATGTGCGGGGCTGCTATGTCAACGAAAAGGGGGAGATCGTCTCCCAGTTTGACCAGTCGTTGACCCTGATGCCCCAGGAGGAATCGGAAAAAGTACTGACCGTACTGAAAAAAACACTGTCCGGCAGCGTGGGAAAGAATCTGGTCGATGTCAATTTTTCCACCCGGCAGGTGATCGACAGCCCCGAGCACGGGTTGCTGATGGCCCTACGCCAGTCAAAGCTGAAAGAGGACGAAATCGTTCAGTCCTTTTATGAAAAGGTGATTGCCTGCCTGCATATCGAGGGAACCTATCTGATTCTGCTGGCCTGCGATACATACGATGTGCCCTGCCGCGCCAAGGACGGGGAAAAAATCGAAGAAGCCTCGGACGAGGTATTCTCCTATGTGTTGTGCAGCATTTGTCCGGTAAAAACCAGCAAACCGGCGCTGTGCTACTCCGTAGTACAGAATGCTTTCTGCAGTCCGCAGCCCGAATGGCTGGTTGCACCGCCGCAGCTGGGGTTTCTGTTCCCCGCCTTTGATGACCGCAGCGCCAATATCTATGGGGCATTGTATTACACCCGGGATACAGCAAAGGGCTATACGGAATTTACCGATGCGGTATTTGGCTGCCCCATGCCCAAACCGGCGAAGGAGCAGCAGGATTCCTTCCAGAATCTGCTGGGGGAGACACTGGAACAGGCGTGCAGCCTGGAGGCGGTGCAGTCGGTTCATGAGGGACTTTGCGCGATGATCGAAGAACACAAGGCCCGCAAGGTGCCCGAGCCCCTGCGGGTATCGCGGCAGGAGATAAGCGGGCTGCTTCAGTCCGGCGGTGTCGCACCGGAGCGCATCGAGGCTTTTGAAAAAGGATACAGGGAAGTATTCGGTCCCGAGGAGACGATCAGCCCCCAGAATCTGATGAATCAAAAGCAATTTGAGGTGCGCACTCCGGATGTGACCATCCGTATCAATCCCCAGCGCAGCGATCTGGTCCAAACCCGTATAATCGGCGGGGCCCGGTATATTCTGATCCGCGCGGAAGAGGGCGTAGAGGTGAACGGAGTGGCCATCCATATCTCTGCAGAAGAGAAAAAGTGAGGCAAAAGGTACAAAAAATCACGGAGATGGCC
>JALENG010000112.1 GCA_022767925.1 Clostridia bacterium | reverse complement strand
CCGTTTCTGTTCTATACTGATACCAGATTCTTATGGGTAAAGGGTGAAAAAAGGAGGACTCTTTTGTGAAACTGATAATCATTCGCCACGGCGATCCCGATTATGAAAAGGATTCCCTGACCGAAAAGGGCTGGCGCGAGGCCGCTCTGCTGTGTAAAAAGCTGGTGCGCACCCCGGCGGACGCCTACTATGTCTCCCCGCTGGGGCGGGCGCGGGATACCGCCTCGCTGACTTTGCAGCAGCTGAACCTCCAGGCCGAGGTGAAAGACTGGCTGCAGGAATTCGCCTACATGGTAAAGGATCCTCTGACCGGAGAGGAACGGCTGCCCTGGGATTTGCTGCCGGCAGACTGGACCAAGGTGCCGGCTTATTATGACAAGGACGCTTTTCTGGACACCCCGCTGATGACCTCCGGGAATATCCGGGAGAAATATCAGTGGGTTTGCCGGGAGTTCGACCGGCTTCTGGCGCAGCACGGCTATGTACGGGAGGGGATGCTCTACCGGGCCGTCTCTCCTAACCGGAAAACCCTGGTTTTCTTCTGCCATTTCGGACTGGAGTGTGTGCTTTTGTCCCACCTGCTAGGCTGTTCCCCCTGCGTCCTGTGGCAGGGCACGGCGGCGGCCCCCACTTCGGTTACCACGCTGAATACGGAGGAACGGCAGGAAGGAATCGCGGTTTTCCGCATGGCCTCCTTTGGGGACATCTCTCATCTGTATGCCGGGGATGAACCGCCGGCCTTTGCCGCCCGTTTTTGCGAAACCTACGATAATTTTGACGAGCGCCACTGAATAAAGGAGAGTTTTCGCTTATGCTGCGACACTATCAGGATCCCTATCATGCAAAAGTCTGCCGGGCCGGATTTCAGGAAAAGGATGTCCAGATCGGAACCATTTCCCTCCATTATGCTGAGGGACCTGATCGGGGACCGGCACTGCTGCTGCTTCATGCCCAGCACATGGATTGGTTCAGCTACGGCCGGGTTTGATCATGCACAGGCTCTGATACAAATCGGTTGCCCTGTACTGCTGCACGCGGATTTTGGAACACAGGAGAACGGAACCTTCAACGGCGCCATTGATCAGGAGGACGCCAATCGAATTATTCATCTGATCCCGAATGCCGGATACCGCCGGGTAAAGGCAAAGCATGTCATCCATTTGGATAAACCTCTTCTGTTTATCGAGGAGATCAAAAACTTTTTTGATGGGCTCCAGGGGAAGGAATCGGATTTCACAGCCTCTCCTCAAAAATGAGAGTTTTCTTAATAAATGCCCGCAAATTGTCCATACAATTCTTTTCGTTCCGTGCTATACTGGAGAAAACACCGAGAGGAGACAACCGAACATGAAGCAGACAGCCCAATGGCACTACCGGGAAAACGGATTTTTTGAACTGATATGCAATGATCATCCCGTAATGATGGCCCACGCAGAGGCCTATACCGAGGATGGGCGCCGTATCGACACCCGCACGGCCGCATTGCGGCAGCAGCAGCCGGATTCACAGGGGATGACCCTTGTTTTTGAGGATGAAAACGGCCTGATCCTGACCGAAGTGCTAAAAAATGAAACCTCCATTGCCCTGTGCCGTGTATCCGATCGCAGCGGTGCCGAAATTGCAGCGCGCCGCCTGATCCCTCTGGTCATTCAGGCCGACAGCCAGAACACCTGCGCCCTGTGGAAGAGCCTGTGGACCAAAATGCTGTTGGTCCCCTATGACAACACCATGTGGCTGCGGTACGAGGCACAGCCCCTGCGCGCTGGAAGAAAAAGCTATGATATGACAGTTCTGTTCTGCGAACAGAGCCGGGAGGGGCTGCTGATCGGCGCGCTGGATCACGATGTGTGGAAAAACGCCATAATCGGTTCGGCCAGCGACGCTAAAACCCTGAATGCACAGAGCGGTATCGCTGACGAGGGCACCCATGACAGCGTGCCCCATGGGGCCGTATCGGGGAAGGAAGTCTCTTCCGCCCGTTTCTGCGTTCTGTACGGCGGGGACTACCGCGATTTGCTGGAACAATACGGCGAGCGAATCGCATCGGAGCAAAAGCCTCTGCAGTGGAAGGAAGGTGTTCCCTTCGGCTTTAACAGCTGGGCGGGGCTGGCCTTCCGGCTGAATGAGAAAAACTATCAGGCCACCGGGCAGTTCCTGCGGGAGAAGCTGTCCCCGGCCGGTTATGCCAATCAGGGAGTTACTTACGCAAATCTCGACGCCGGGTGGAATGTCATCCCGGAGGACACCCTGATTTCGTTGGTAGATGAGCTGCACGAAAACGGGCAGAAAGCCGGAATTTACGACGCACCCTTCGCCTTTTTCGGAGAGGACTGCGGGGAGGAGATCCCCGGCGTACCCGGTCACTGCTTTGAGGAAATCCTGGTAAAGGATGAGGCCGGACGGTTATTGCCCCGAGTGGATGGCGCCATTCCCTTTGATGTCACCCATCCTCTGTGGCGGGCCTATACCCAATGGAAATTCGACCGGTTTGTGCGCTGGAATTTTGACTATGTCAAAATTGATTTTCTCACTCACGGCGGCATGGAGGGTGTCCATTATGACCCGGCGGTACATACCGGGCGGCAGGCTTTGACCCAGGGGTATACGTTCCTGCGGGATCTTTTGGCACCGGAGCGCATTGGGCGCCCGTTCTTCATCAGTCTGTCCATTGCCCCGCTGTTCCCCTGCGGATACGGCCATGCGCGGCGGTTCTCCTGTGACGCGTTCGGCACCAACGAGGACGTGGAGTATGTCCTGAACGCCCAGACCTACGCTTGGTGGCAAAACGGACGGTTGTACGCCATGAATGACCCGGACCATATCTGCCTGCTGAGGAGCTTTGGTATGGAGCGCGATAGTACCGAGGGAGAAGCCCGGGCCCGCTATACCAGCGCCGTGATTGCCGGTACGGTAATGATGCTGAGCGACGATTACGAGCGCGAAGAGGCCCGCGCCCGCGCCATCAAATTCTCGGGCAACCGGGAAGTCAATCAAATTGCCGCCAGCCGTGTCTCCTTCCGCCCGGTGGAAAGCGGGAACGCGTCGGCCTCTCCTGCTTTCACCGCCGAAATCGGAGGAAAGCGGGTACTGGCCTGGTTTCACTGGGGGCAGAAAAAGGAAATCCTCTCCCTCTCCTGCCACCGGGCCGGCCTTCCCACCGGCATTACCTGGCGGGACCTGTGGAGTGGCAAAACCGTGCAGGAACCCGGTGACGAGCTGCACTGGGAGGTAGATGGCTGCGACGCCATCCTCCTGCGCGAGGAATAAGAAATATTTTCGACACGGGGGATTGAAAAAGCCGTTCACCCGAAAACCGGGCGGTTTTTCCCCCGGGTCCCACGCAATGGCGCGAATCCCAGCGGGTGTGTCCCCAAACCCATGCCCAATCCGCAGCCGAGCCCGACCGAAAAGCAAGTCAAAACGCAAAAAGAAACCCGCATGAGAGACGCGTAAAACAGTCCTCTCATGCGGGTTTTGTATTTGATACGCGAAAAGCACCGCTCAAAATTCTCAAATTCAATGGAATTTTTCCATATTTTCTTTGCCTCCATTTCATATCATAAAACAAATAAATGGCTATATACTCTTACAAAATAAATACAAAGGAGCCATAAATGCAAAGCAGTATCGCAATAATCATTCCGCCTATCACATTCTTCTTGTATGTATAGCCTTTATGCTTTGCTACCAAACCGAACACAACCGAGGAAACAGGGATTGGCATTACCGTATAGAATAACCACATATTCTCTGTAAACAGACCATTTTTGCTTGAGGCATAACCTACCAAAAGCAAAGCGAACCATATCGAGCA
>JALENG010000143.1 GCA_022767925.1 Clostridia bacterium | reverse complement strand
TTTCTGCTCAGTCTGTTCCACCTGCTCCCCATCTGGCCGCTGGATGGGGGACAGGCGCTGTTCTGCCTGCTGCTCTCCTTCCTCTCCCCGGTGAGGGCGGCCCGGTTTGTCCGTGTTTTCTCCTTTCTGCTGCTTTTTTGCCTTTCTGTGCCGGTCTTTTTTCTGCTGCTGCGGCAGCGGGGCAACCTGTCGCTGCTGATCGTGTGGAGCTATCTGCTATTCTGTCTGCTGTGCCAGCCGGTGCTGTGAAAAAGCGCGCGGTCAGTACTTTCCCCGGGTGGGGAAGGATGGAAAAGAATGGAAAAGACGGGGAAGGGCGGAAAAGGACAGAAAAGACGGGGGAATTTTCGCTTGCGAAAATTCCCCGGAGTTCCTCCGCTTTCAGCGGAGGAACTCCGGTTGCATTCCCCCCGGAAAAACGGTATAATAAAGCGCAAGAACCTTCTTTTTCCCCGAGAAATTCTTTTCTCGAGAAATCTTTTTTCAGGGGAAAAGAGGGAAAGGAGAAAGAATTCCATGATCAATCAGCAGATCGAGCGGCTGCTGCCGCTGGTGAATAAACCGGGCCGCTATGTGGGCGGAGAAATGAACAGTGTGATCAAGGAGAAGCGGGAGGGGCTGCTGCGCTTTGCCTTCTGCTTTCCCGATACCTATGAGGTGGGCATGTCCCATCTGGGGATGAAAATCCTCTACAGCCTTTTCAACGAGCGGGAGGACATCTGGTGCGAGAGGGTGTTCGCCCCCTGGATCGACATGGAAGCGCGCATGCGGGAGAAGAACATCCCGCTGTACGGGCTGGAGAGCGGCGACCCGCTGACCGATTTTGATTTTATCGGCTTTACTCTGCAGTACGAGCTGAGCTACACCAATGTGCTGGATATGCTGGATCTGGGCCATATCCCCCTGCACAACCGGGACCGCGGCGAAAAGGACCCCATTGTGGTGGCGGGCGGGCCCTGTGCCTGTAATCCCGAGCCCCTGGCGGATTTTATCGACATTTTCTTTCTGGGAGAGGGCGAAGAGGTCGATCTGGAGGTGATGGACCTGTACCGCGCCTGCCAAAAGGAAGGGGTGTCTCGCCGGGAATTCCTGCGCCGTGCCGCGCAGATTGAGGGCTGCTATGTGCCCGATTTCTACGAGGTCACCTATCAGGAGGATGGGACCATCCGGGCCATTACACCGAAAGAGGGCGTCCCGGCGGTGATCCACAAGCGCGTGATGATGGATATGGATCAGTCCTATTATCCTGAAAAGTTTGTGGTGCCGTTTATTGACATCGTCCACGACCGGGCCGTCAGCGAGGTGATGCGCGGCTGCATCCGCGGCTGCCGTTTCTGCCAGGCGGGCTTTCTGTACCGCCCCCTGCGGGAGAAGAGCATCGGGACCATTGACCGCCAGTGCCGGGCCCTGTGCGAATCCACAGGCTACGACGAGATCTCGCTCTCCTCGCTGAGCACCAGCGATTACGGAAAGCTCAATGAACTGTTGGACACCATGCTCCCCTGGACCAAAGAGCGAAAGATCGGGCTGTCGCTGCCCTCCCTGCGGGTGGACGGCTTTTCCACCGAGCTGACTGACAAGATCAAGACCGTGCGCAAGAGCGGCCTGACCTTTGCCCCCGAGGCCGGTACCCAGCGCCTGCGCGACGTGATCAACAAAAACGTGCGGGAGGACGAGCTGATGAAGACGGTGGAAATCGCTTTTAGTGCCGGGTGGAACCGGGTGAAGCTGTATTTCATGATCGGTCTGCCCACCGAGACCATGGAGGATGTGGAGGGGATCCCCGCCCTGGGGATGAAGGTGATCGACGCCTTTTATGCCTGCAAGGACCGGCCCCGCGGGCCGGCGGTCAGTGTGACTGTCAGCGCGGCGGCCTTTGTGCCCAAGCCCTTTACCCCCTTCCAGTGGGAGCCCCAGGATACCATGGAAATGTTCCGGGAAAAGCAGCAGCACCTGATCCATGCAAACCACAGCCGCAAGCTGCAGGTGAATTATCACGCCGCCGATACCAGCTTTTTGGAGGCGGTTTTCGCCCGGGGGGATCGCCGGCTGTGCCCGGTGCTGGAGGAAGCGTGGCGCCGCGGCTGTCATTTTGACGGATGGGACGACTGCTTCTCCCTGAAAACCTGGCTGGAGGTTTTTAGCGACATGCAGGTGGATCCGCAGTTTTATGCCAACCGCCGCCGCTCGTTTGAAGAGGTACTCCCTTGGGACCATCTGGATTACGGAGTGAAAAAATCGTTCCTGATCGAGGAGTGCCGCCGTGCCTATCGGGGGGAGACAACGGCAAACTGCCGGGAAGAATGCTCGGCCTGCGGCGCTGGCTGCTATGGGGGAGGGATCTGCGTTGAAAAACGTGCGAATCTGGTTTGAGAAAAAGGACACGGCCCGGTATATCTCCCACCTGGATTTAAACCGCTGCATGTCCCGGGCCTTCCACAAAACGCGGCTGCCCCTGTGGTATACCCAGGGGTTCAATCCCCATGTGTTCGTCAGCTTTGCCATGCCCCTGTCCCTGGGGATGGACGGCCTGCGGGAGTGCATGGACGTGCGCCTGCTGGAGGAGATGGACAAAGAGACGCTGATAGAAAAGCTGAACGGCGCCCTGCCGCTGGATATCCACGTGTACGATGTGACCGAGCCGGTCATGGCTACCCATGAGATCGCCTTTGCCCATTACGAGATCTCCTACGATCCCGATCCTGTCCCCGCCGGGGAGGCGGAAAAAATCCTGCGGGACGTGATGGGACGGGAAGAGCTGATTGTGGAAAAGCACACCAAAAAGGGCCCTAAGGACTTTAACCTTGCGCCGTATCTCACCGACTGGTCCTTGAAAACGGAGGAGGGGAGGCTGCACCTGTCCATTACCCTGCCCATCGGACTTTCCGGTGGGGTCAATCCCTCGCTGGTGAAGAGCGCCGCGGAGAAATACGGGGGCCTCACCCTGTTCGACCGGACGGCCCGCACCTGCCTGTTTAATGAAAAAATGGAGCCCTACCGGTAAGGCGAAATGCACGAAAAAGCCGGTTCTCCGCCCCGAAAAACGGCGGGATGACGGTGAAAAAAACGGTGGAAAACAGGAAAAAAAGCTTGCATAATCCATGGGCTTGTGGTATCATAGATAAGCATTTGAAACCGTCGGCTCCCTGATAAAACCTGCCGATGGGGTTCAATGGGCGGAATATCCGATACATTGAAGCGGACAGTCCTCTGCGGGAGCTTTCCCGGATGAATGTCTGAAATTTAGGAGGAAAAAACATGGATGCACTGAAGATTATTTCGGCGGACTCTGTCAAGCAGGAAATCCCTGCGTTCGAAGTGGGCGATACCGTCCGCATCGGCGTCAACATTCGTGAAGGCGACAAAGAGAGAGTCCAGATGTTCGAAGGCACGGTCATTGCCCGCAAGGGTTCCGGCATCAGCGAGACGTTCACCGTGCGCCGCGTTTCCTACGGCGTAGGCATTGAGAGAGTTTTCCCGATTCACTCCCCCAATGTAAAAGAAGTGAAGGTCATTCGCCGCGGTAAGGTTCGCAGAGCGAAGCTGTACTACCTGCGCGACAGAGTCGGTAAGGCTGCTAAGGTCAAAGAACAGGTTTGATAATCGAGTGGGAAAAGGGACATGCGAGTGTCCCTTTTTTTCATATATTTGATCCGATAACGGAAAGACGGCGCAGCGGGCGCCGCACAGGGGATTGTCTATGAACGAAGAGAATGGGAGAAAACACAGACGGGCAGGGAAAGGAACCTGCGCCTGTTTTGACTGGATGGAGGAAATAGTGGCTGCCGTGGTGGTGGTCGTGCTGGTTTTTACCTTCCTCTGCCGGGTGGTGACGGTGAACGGGATCTCCATGCTCCCCAATTTTGAGGGGGGAGACCGGCTGCTGGTGACCGACCTGCACGGTGAATTGATGCAGGGCGACGTAGTCGTGGCGGTGGATGTGCTGGAAGAGCCGATCATCAAGCGGGTGATCGCCACCGGGGGCCAGAGCGTGGATATTGATTTTGAGACCGGGACCGTCTATGTGGACGGCCAGGCGCTGGACGAGACGAAATTCGGCCTTCGCAACGGGATCACGGTGAAGGTGAACACCCAGGAGGAGATGATCTCCTTCCCGCAGGTGGTTCCCGAGGGATGTGTGTTCGTGTTGGGCGACAACCGGATGGTATCGGAGGACAGCCGGTACCTCGCGGTGGGGATGATCCCGGAGGAGAACATCCTGGGCATTGTCTTTTTCCGGTTGTATCCGTTTGACAGGATCGGAGGGATTTATGGATGAGTGAGGTACAGTCCATTCAGTGGTTTCCGGGGCACATGACGCGCACCCGGCGCCAGATTGAAAAATGCCTGCCCAAGGTGGACATGGTGGCCGAGATCATCGACGCCCGCGTGCCCGTCAGCAGCCGCAATCCCGTTTTGCAGCAGCTGATCCGGGGGAAACCGCGGATGATCCTAATGAATAAGTGCGATATGGCGGACCCCGCCGAAACGGCGAAATGGGTCTGCCATTATAAGGAAAAGGGGATTACCGCGCTGGAGGTGGACTGCAAAACCGGGCGCGGGGTCAATCGGTTTGCCCCGGCTGTGCGCGAGGTGCTCAGGGACCGCATTGCCGTGTGGGAATCGAAGGGCATGGTCGGCAGGCCCATCCGCGTCATGGTGGTGGGCATCCCCAATGTGGGAAAGTCGTCGCTGATCAATAAACTGTGCAAGGGAATAAAGGGCAAGGCAGAGGTTCAGGACCGGCCGGGTGTCACCCGGGAAAACCGCTGGTTTACCATCGGCAACGGGCTGGAGCTGCTGGATACCCCCGGCGTGCTGTGGCCCAAATTTGAGGACAAGCGCGTGGGCGAGCGCCTGGCGTTCACCGGCGCGGTGAAGGACGATATTCTGGACCGGGAGCATCTGGCGGCCCGGCTGCTGGAGTGCCTGCAGAATAAGGGGTATCTCGGTAAGGTCGGCGAGCGGTATAAACTGGAAGAAGCAGAGCTGCAGGAACTGGACGGCTTTGGTATGCTGGAGAAGATCGGGAAAAAGCGCGGCTTTCTGGTGCGCGGCGGCGAGGTGGATCTGGACCGCACGGCCATCACCGTGCTGGATGAGTTCCGCGGTGGAAAAATCGGCCGGATTTCGATTGAGCAGGTGCATGAATGAGCGGAAAAAGAGAGAAAAACCTGCGCACCCCGCAGGAGTGGTTCCGGTATGAGGGAGAGGCCCGGGAACAGGGATACACCGCCGTTTGCGGCGTAGACGAAGCCGGGCGCGGCCCGCTGGCCGGACCGGTGTGCGCGGCAGCGGTGATCCTGCCAGCGGGCCTTGTGATTGAAGGAGTCAACGACTCCAAAAAGCTGTCGGAGAAAAAGCGGGAAGAGCTGTTCCCGGTGATCTGTGAGAAGGCGCTTGCCTATGGGATCGGTTGGGCCGATGAGCGGGAGATTGACGAAATCAACATTCTGCAGGCGACGTACCGGGCCATGAAAAGGGCCGTGGAATCGTTGCCTCTTACAGCGGACTACGCTTTGATTGACGGGAACCGCATGCCGCCCCTGGACATTCCCGGCACGACCATTGTAAAAGGAGACGCCCTGAGCATGAGCATTGCGGCGGCCTCGATCCTCGCGAAGGTCAGCCGGGACCGCGTGATGGTGCAGTTTTCCCGGGAATATCCCCAGTACGGTTTTGAACAGCACAAGGGGTACGGGACAGCCGCCCATGTGCAGGCCCTGCGGGAATACGGGCCCTGCCCGCTGCACCGGCAGAGCTTCCTTCAAAAAATTCTGGAGAAGTGAGATGGACAGCGGACAGTTTGGTGAGGAATACACCGCATGGCGCCTGAAGAAAAAGGGGGCCGAAATCCTGTACCGGAACTGGCAGTGCCGTTACGGCGAAGTGGATATCATTGCCCGCTATGAAAGCTTTCTGCTGTTTGTGGAGGTGAAAACCCGCAAACACGACGGGCTGACCGATCCACTGGAATCCATTACCCGGGGCAAGCAGCGCCGGGTGATCCGCACCGCCCAGGTGTTTTTGCAGCAAAAGCCGGAATACCGGCCGCTGCAGCCGCGTTTTGACGCGGCGGCGGTGTACCTGGGGGAGAGCGGGAAGGTGCGGGAATTCCGGTATCTGCCGGGGGCATTTGAGGCCTGAGAAAGGAGAGAGAACGGATGCGCTTTTTTGATCTGCACTGTGATACCATTACCCGGTGCGCCCGGGAGGGGATGGCTTTGCGGGAAAACGATGCCCATATTTCCCTGCAGGGCGCGCAGCCTCTGTCGGCGTGGTGCCAGTGCTTTGCCGCCTTTATCCCAGACGAATACCGGGGGGAAAAAGCCTACCGCTATTTTGAGACGCTGAGCGATGCCCTGTTCCGGGAGGCGGAGAAAAATTCTGACCGTATGATGCTGTGCCGCACCGGGGAGGACATCCGCACCGCCGCGGAAAAGGGCCTGTGCGGGGCGATCCTCACGGTGGAGGGCGGGGCGGCCCTGGGGGGCAGCCTTTCCCATGTGGAGGACCTGCTGGAAAGGGGCGTGCGGGTGCTGACGCTGACCTGGAACGGCGCAAACGAGCTGGGCAGCGGCATCCTGGAAGAGGACGACCGGGGCATGACCGATTTCGGCCGCCGAGCCGTGCACGCCCTGACCGAGGGCGGCTGTGTGATGGATGTCTCCCACGCCAGCGAAAAGCTGTTCTGGGATCTGTGCGAAACTACATCCCGGCCCTTTATCGCCACCCACAGCGACAGCAAAGCCCTGTGCGCGGCGCCGCGGAATCTGACTGATGAGCAGTTTGCAGAGATCGTCCGCCGCGGCGGACTGGTGGGGCTGAATTTCTGCACCTCCTTTCTGCGGAACGAGGCAGAGAAGGCCCGCACGCTGGATATCCTGCGCCACGCCGACCACTTTCTCTCCCGGGGTGGGGAGAAGGTGCTGGCCATGGGCAGCGATTTCGACGGCTGTCCCCTACCGCCGGATATGCGGGGGATTTCCTCCATCCCTGCACTGTACGAGCTGTTTTATAAAGAACTGAAGCTCTCGGAGGAGACGCTGGACGCCATTTTCTACCACAATGCCTTTGCGTTTTTTACCCGCCATTGACGGATTTGCCTGCTTTTCTTCGGCCTTTCGGACCGTTATTCTACATACGAGGTGTGTGACCAATGCTTTATACCTGTACACGTGACCACAAGGAACCTATCACGGCCAGCGAGGCGATCTGCCGCGGGATTTCTCCCGGGGGCGGCCTGTATGTGCCAGAGAGTCTGCCGCAGTACGACGCCGGTACTCTGTCGGACATGGTGCTTATGGATTACCGCCGGCGCGCCAAAAAGGTGCTGGGGGATTTTCTGACGGATTTTACCCCGGAAGAAATTGACCGGTGCGTTGAGAGCGCCTACCGGGCGGACAAATTTGAGGGCGGCCATCCGGCCCCGATCAAAGAACTGGAGAAATCGGTGACCATGCTGGAACTGTGGCACGGGCCCACCTGTGCCTTTAAGGATATGGCCCTGCAGATTCTGCCGCATCTGCTCACCTGCAGTATGCGACGGGTGCATCCCGACCGCACGGCAGTGATTTTGGTGGCGACCAGCGGCGACACCGGCAAAGCGGCCCTGGAGGGGTTCCGCGATGTGGCGGGGACGAAGGTGCTGGTTTTCTACCCCCGCGATGGCGTCAGTGATATGCAGAAGCGCCAGATGGTCACCCAGGAAGGGAAAAACGTGGGGGTCTGCGCCATCGAGGGGAACTTCGATGATGCCCAGACGGCCGTGAAAAAGATCTTCACCGACGAAGCGATGAAGCAGGAGCTGGCCGGTCATGGGATGATGTTCTCCTCGGCCAATTCCATCAACTGGGGCCGCCTGCTGCCGCAGATTGTGTACTACTTCTCGGCCTACTGTGATCTGGTGGCAGAGGGGACGATTACCCTGGGCGAAACTATCAATATCGTGGTGCCCACCGGCAACTTCGGCAATATTCTGGCGGCATACTACGCCTTCTGCATGGGTCTGCCGGTGCACCGGTTCGTCTGCGCTTCCAACGAAAACAATGTGCTGACCGATTTTCTGCAGACGGGTACCTATGATAAGAAGCGTCCGTTCCACTGTACCACCTCCCCCTCGATGGATATTCTGGTCTCCAGCAATCTGGAGCGCCTGCTGTACGCCATGAGCGGCGGGCAGGAGGAAAAAGTGTGCGCCTGGATGCGGGATCTGAATGAAAAGGGCACCTATACGGTGGATGAAAAGACCCGGGAGAGAATCCAGGCGAGGTTCTCCGCCGGCTGGTGCAGCGACGAAGAGGCCGCCCGTACGATCGCTTCTCTGCAGGAGGAAAAGGGATATCTGTGTGATCCCCACACCGCAGTGGCGGTGTGCGTGTATGAAAAGTACCGTCGAGAGACCGGAGACACGCACCACACGGTGATCGCCTCTACCGCCAGCGCCTACAAATTCCCGCAGAGTGTTCTCAATGCGCTGGGAGAGGAAATGCAGGGTGACGGGTTTGCCCTGGCGGCCCGGCTGGCGGAAAAAACCGGAACTTCGATTCCCGCGCCTATTGCGTCTCTGCAGGAGAAATCCGTCCGCTTTACCGATGTGACGGCGGTCAGTGGGATGCGCGAGGCGGTGCGCCGCCTGGCGGGAATCTGAGAGCAGGAGGAAAGGAAATGGCACTGTATGCGATCTCGGATGTGCATCTGTCGCTGGGATCGGACAAACCTATGGATGTTTTTCCCGGATGGGAGGATTACACCCGGCGCCTGCAGGAGAACTGGTGCCGTCTGGTACAGCCGGAGGATACGGTGGTGATTGCCGGGGATATCTCCTGGGCGATGAAACTGGAGGATGTGGAGCGCGATTTTGCCTATCTCCACGCGCTGCCGGGAAAAAAACTGCTTCTCAAGGGCAACCATGATTACTGGTGGACCACCCGGCGGAAAATGGACACCTATCTGTGTGAAAAGGGGTTTGACAACCTGACGTTTGTGCACAACAGCGCGGTGCCGGTGGGGGAATACGCCGTGTGTGGAACCCGGGGCTGGCTGGTGGGATCCATGAGTGAGGAGGACCAGAAAATCGTCAACCGCGAGGCCGGCCGCCTGAAAGCGTCGTTGGATGAGGCACAGAAGCTGGGGAAAACCCCAGTGGTCTTTCTCCACTATCCGCCCATTTATGACGGGGCCCGGTGCCAGCCCATTCTCAGCCTGCTGCAGCAGTATGGGATCCACGACTGTTACTATGGCCATATCCACGGCCGCCAGGCGGCAAAGCGCGCTCCGGTGGGGGAATATGAGGGGATCCGCATGCATCTGCTCTCCTGCGATCATGTGAAATTTGTCCCTCAGCGCATTTTTTGAACCGCGAAAAATATTTTCTTTTGGGTATGGTATATTGAAAAGAATTATGCTATAATCATGTAGATAATCTGTAATTTTACAGGAGGAACCAGTAACATGAGTCTGAAAGCGTCCAATAAGGTTGATACCAACCGCTACGAGCTGACCATCACCGTCCCGGCGGCTGAATTTGACAGCGCCATGACGAAGGTTTTCCAGAGAGAAAACAAGAAGATTACGATCCCCGGCTTCCGCAAGGGCAAGGCGCCCCGTGCGTATGTTGAGAAATATTATGGCGAGTCCGCTTTTTACGAGGACACCGTGAATATGCTGTACCCGGCGGCTCTGGAAGGGGCCGTGAAGGAGTCCGGACTGGATATGATCGAGGATCAGATCGACTTCGACCTGGTGCAGATCGGCAAGGGAAAGGATCTGGAATTCAAGGTAAAGATCACCGTAAAGCCCGAGGTGGCCATTGACGGGTACAAGGGTCTGGAGATTGAGAAGCCCGAGGTTGTCGTAACCGAAGAGGACATCGACAACGAGGTAAAGAAGGTGCAGGACCGCAACAGCCGCATGGTCACCGTGGAGGACCGCGCCGCCGAGAACGGCGACATCACCGTGATTGATTTTGACGGCAGTGTGGACGGCGTGCCCTTTGACGGCGGCAAAGCCGAGAACTACAGCCTGGAGTTGGGCTCCGGCTCCTTCATCCCCGGCTTTGAGGAGCAGGTAGTGGGCCATCAGACCGGTGACGAATTCGATGTGAACGTGAAGTTCCCGGAGGATTACCACGCCGAAGAGCTCAAGGGCAAGGATGCCGTGTTCGCCATCAAGCTGCACGAGATCAAGAAGAAAGAGCTGCCCGAGGTGGATGACGACTTTGTCAAAGACGTCAGCGAATTCGACACCGTGGAGGCCTATCGCAATGACCTGAAGGACAAGCTGACCAAGGCGCGCCAGAACAAGGTGAACGATGACGCCGACAATCAGCTGATCGACCAGCTGGTGGAGAAGCTGGAGGGTGAGATCCCCGAGGCGATGTACGTCAATCGCATGAACGAGGATGTGCAGGAATTTGCCTACCGTCTGCAGTCCCAGGGGCTGGATATGAAGACCTACATGCAGTACACCGGCCAGACTGAGGACAGCATCCGCGAGCAGTTCCGTCCCCAGGCCACCCGCCAGGTGAAGATCCGTCTGGCTCTGGAGAAAATTGCGGCTCTGGAGAACATCGAGGCAACGGACGAGGATCTGGAGAACGAGTACAAGAAGCTGGCCGACGCCTATCAGATGGAAGTGGATAAGGTCAAGGGCTTCATCCCGGCCGAGGAGCTGAAGAAGGACGTTGTGGTGCAGAAGGCCATCGATCTGGTTCGCGACAACGCCGTTATCAAGGCTGCGGAATAATTCTGTTTTCTGCATAAGGACAGGTTTTTCGGCGTATACTTTGTGTTGTGTATTTGCCCGCCGTGTGTTCTGCGGCGGGCAAATATCGATTTACCCCCGTTCGACAAAATACGGGGATTTGAGGTAGGATGGAGAAGGGGATCGGTTCGTATTTTCGGCAGATGATGTGCGGGAAAGATGAAAGGAATGATTCTTGAGATGAGTGCAATGATACCTTATGTAATCGAGCAGACGGGACACGGCGAGCGGTCGTATGACATTTTCTCCCGCCTTTTGAATGACCGGATTATCATGCTGACCGGGGAAGTAGATGACGCGATGGCCAGCGTGGTTGTCGCCCAGCTTCTGTATCTGGAGGGGCAGGATCCGGAGAAGGACATCAGTGTGTATATTAACAGCCCCGGCGGCTCGGTGACCTCCGGTATGGCGATTTATGATACCATGCAGTACATTCGCTGCGACGTTTCCACCATCTGCATGGGGATGGCGGCCAGCATGGGCGCCTTCCTGCTTTCGGCGGGGACCAAGGGCAAGCGGTTTGCGTTGCCCAACAGCGATATTATGATCCACCAGCCCAGCGGCGGTGCCCAGGGGCAGGCCACGGATATCAATATCCACGCCCAGCACATCCTGGATATCAAAAAGCGCCTGAATGAAATTCTGGCGAAGAACACCGGGCAGCCGCTGGAAGTGATCGAGCGCGATACCGAGCGCGACAACTTTATGACCGCGCAGCAGGCGATGGAATACGGCCTGGTTGACAAGGTCATCGAAAAAAGATAAAGACCGGTAGGTGATTCGTTTTGGCCAATACAACTGAGGAGAAAGAGCTCTGCTGTTCCTTCTGCGGGAAACCGCAGAGCCAGGTGCGCCGCCTGATCGCGGGGCCGGGTGTGTTTATCTGCGACAGCTGCATCGAACTGTGCAGCTCGATTTTAGCGGATGAGACCCCCGCGGCGGGCCGCTCTTCCGGGAAAAAGGACACGTCCATCGTCCTTCCCAAGCCCCGCGAGATCAAGGAGATGCTGGATGAATATGTCATCGGACAGGACGAGGCCAAGGTTGCCCTGTCCGTAGCGGTGTACAACCACTACAAGCGCCTGTATTACGGGGACGAGGGGGTCGAGATCGGCAAGAGCAACATCCTGATGCTGGGCCCCACCGGCGTGGGCAAAACCCTGCTGGCCCAGACGCTGGCAAAAATTCTGGACGTGCCGTTCGCCATTGCGGATGCAACTACGCTGACCGAAGCCGGCTATGTGGGTGAGGATGTGGAGAACATCCTGCTGCGCCTGATCCAGGCGGCGGATTTCGATGTGGAGAGCGCCGAGCGCGGCATTATCTATGTGGATGAGATCGACAAGATCGCCCGCAAGAGCGAGAATCCCTCGATCACCCGCGATGTCAGCGGCGAGGGTGTGCAGCAGGCCCTGTTGAAAATTCTGGAGGGCACCGTGGCCAACGTTCCCCCCCAGGGCGGGCGCAAGCACCCCCAGCAGGAATTTATTCAGATTGACACCAAAAACATCCTGTTCATCTGCGGCGGGGCCTTCGACGGCCTGCAGAAGGTGATCAGCCGGCGGGAGGATTCGTCGGCACTGGGATTCGGCGCCGAGGTCAGGAGCAAGACCGAGCTGGCGACCACGGCCTGGGCTAAACAGGTGATCCCGCAGGATCTGGTCCGCTACGGGCTGATCCCCGAGCTGGTGGGCCGTCTGCCGGTGATTACGGCGCTGGAGGGCCTGGATGAGGAGGCATTGGTCCGGATTCTGACCGAGCCGAAGAACAGCTTGGTACAGCAGTATAAAAAGCTGTTCCAGCTGGATCAGGTGGAGCTGTGCTTTACACAGGAGGCTCTGCATGCGGTGGCGCACCAAACGCTGGAACGCCGTACCGGCGCCCGCGGGCTGCGCTCCATTATGGAGGGAATCCTGCAGAAGCTAATGTTCGAGGTTCCTAGTGATTACGAGATCGAGAAAATCACCATCACGAAGGAGACGGTGGAAAAGGGAGAACCGCCCGAGACGGTCCGGAATGCGGACCGTAAGCCGGTAAAAATCCGGGTGGGCGCGCTGGGGAAACGCGGCGCTTGATTCTCTTTTTTCCGGAAAAGCCCTCTTTGCCCATGCGGGTAAGTTTTGATTCGCAACAAGGTCGCTGCGGTGTAAGAGGAACATTTCCTCTGATCAGCAGCGGCTTTTTCCTTTTATGGGAGAACTTTTGTGGAAAGAGAACGAAGAGAGATCGAAAGAGAAGGAGTTACCATTCATGACCCAAGAAATTCGAGTCGTACATGACGGCTTGCCGGTACTCGCGCTGCGCGGATTGGTTGTGTTTCCGGGAATGTCCCTGCAGTTTGAGGTGGGGCGCCGGAAATCCATTGCGGCGCTGCGGGCGGCCATGGAGAAGGGGCAGCGCATTTTTCTGGTCAGCCAGAAGGACCTGTCCGAGTCGGAACCCAGTATAGAAGCGCTGAACCACATGGGCGTAGTAGCCTCGATCAAGCAGGTATTGAAAGCCGGTGACGAGGCGGTGCGTGTGTATGTCGAGGGCGGTCCCCGCGCGGCGATTTTGAAAGCCGAGAGCGAAGAGCCCTATCTGCGCGCCATGGTGGAGGAGTATGAGAAAATTGAGGGCCCGAAAACCTATCGGGCTGAGGCATATATCCGCCGCATCCAGAATCAGTTTGAGGAGTATGTGCGCCTGTACCACCCCATGTCGCCGGATATAATCATGCGCGTGATCAGCGAAAAGGACTGCGGCGTGCTGGCGGACTTTGTGGCGGCGAACGTGCAGCTGGATTATGAGGTCAAGCAGGAGATTTTGGATGAATGCGACCCGCAGGAGCGCATCCGCCTGCTCAGCGAAATTTTGGATGAAGAGCTGAAAGTGCTGGCCGTGGAAGCGGAGATCAACGAGAAAACCCAGAAATCCGTGGACGAAAACCAGCGGGATTACTATCTGCGCGAGCAGATGAAGACTATCGCTGAGGAACTGGGGGAGGAGGAAAACCCCCTGCAGGAGTCGGAGGAATTCCGGCAGAAGGTCCTTGCGCTGAAGCTGCCCGAGCTGCAGGAGAAAAAGCTGCTGCGCGAATGCGACCGCCTGTCCAAAATGCCCTACGGTTCGCAGGAGGGCAGCGTCATCCGGGGATATCTGGAGACATGCCTGGATCTGCCGTGGAATACGATCTCCCCGGAGCATGTGGATCTGAAAAAGGCGCGCCGGATTCTGGACCGCGACCACTTCGGCCTTCAGAAGGTAAAAGACCGCATCATCGAAGCCCTGGCCGTACATAAGCTGGCGCCGCAGAGCAGCGGCCAGATTCTGTGCCTGGTGGGACCTCCCGGCGTGGGTAAAACCTCGATTGCCCGTTCGATTGCTGAGGCACTGGGGCGCAAATACATCCGGGTATCCCTGGGCGGAGTGCACGATGAGAGCGAAATTGTAGGCCATCGCCGCACCTATGTGGGCTCGATGCCCGGGCGCATTATCGCGGCCGTCAAGCAGGCGGGCACCCGCAATCCGCTGATTCTGCTGGATGAGATCGATAAACTGAGCAAGGATTTCCGCGGCGATCCGGCCTCGGCTCTGCTGGAAGTTCTGGATACCGAGCAGAACAATGCGTTTCAGGACCACTTTATTGATATGCCCTTTGACCTCAGCCAGGTGATGTTCCTGACCACCGCCAACGATGCGTCCACCATCCCCGGTCCGCTGTACGACCGCATGGACGTGATCGAGCTGCCCAGCTATACGGCAGAGGAGAAATACCAGATTGCCACGCGCCATCTGCTCAGTAAACAACGGAAGAAGAACGGCCTTGACCCCAGCCAGCTGCGTATCACCCCGGCGGCCATGCGGGACCTGATTGAAAATTACACCCGCGAGGCGGGGGTGCGTACGCTGGAGAGGCGGATCGCGGATCTCTGCCGCAAGGCCGCAAAAAATGTCGTTTCCGCCCCGTCCGGAGAGGAGAGCGTCTGTCTGTCGGTCACGCCTAAAAATCTGGAGGAACTGTTGGGCCCGCGCCGCTATAAGCGGGAGGAGCAGAACCGGAAGGACGAGGTGGGGCTGGTCAACGGCCTGGCCTGGACCTCGGTAGGCGGCGAGATGCTGCCCATCGAAGTGGCGGTCATGGAGGGCACCGGGAAAACCGAGCTGACCGGTTCGCTGGGCGATGTGATGAAGGAGAGTATCCGTACTGCCATCAGCTGCATCCGCACCCGCAGCCGCGACTGGGGGATTCCCGCCGACTTTTATGCCCAAAAGGACATCCATGTCCATTGCCCCGAGGGGGCGGTCCCCAAGGACGGGCCCTCGGCCGGAATCGCCATGGTGACGGCTATCACCTCGGCTTTGACGGGGATTCCGGTGCGCCATGATGTGGCCATGACCGGAGAAGTGACGCTGCGCGGCCGGGTGCTGGCCATCGGCGGCCTGCGGGAGAAGACCATGGCAGCGTACCGCGCCGGGATCAAAACCGTGCTGTTCCCGGCGGAGAATACGGCTGATCTCGTTGAGGTGGACCCCGTGGTGAAAGAGGCGGTCACCTTTGTGCCGGTTTCCTCGGTGGATGAGGTGCTGCCCCGGGCACTGACGGAAAAGCCGGGCCGCAAAACCCGTGCCCATGCGCCGGTGCCCCCCGCTGGGAACGGGCGCCCGGTTATCCCCGCTTCCGCCGCCAATCGGACGGTGCAGGAATGAGAGAAACGGAAAAGGACGGGGAAAATGCCCCCAGAAACGGAGGTACCCATTTGAATTTTCAGAATGTCACATTTGAGATATCGGCCGGCGTGTCCGGCCAGCTTCCCAAAGCGGATCTGCCGGAGATCGTCTTCTCCGGCAAGTCCAATGTGGGAAAAAGCTCGCTGATCAATAAACTGGTCAACCGGAAAGCACTGGCCCGCGTCAGCGCAACCCCCGGAAAAACGGCCACGATCAACTTTTTCCGCCTGCCAGAGGCCCGGCTGGTGGATCTGCCCGGTTACGGGTATGCCAAGGTGTCCCAGTCGGAGAAGAAACGCTGGAGTGAACTGATGGAGGGGTATTTTGCGGCGGGGCGGCCCATTGCCGCCGTGGTGCAGATCCTCGATTATCGCCATGCGCCCACCGAGGAGGACCAGAATATGCTCCGTTTTCTGATCGAAAACGACATCCCCTTTCTGGTGGTCGGCACCAAGGTGGATAAGCTCAACAAGACGAACCGCCAGAAACAGAAGGAGTGGTTTGAAAACTATTTCAGTGAAGTGCCGATCACGGTGCTTCCTTTCTCCGCCCAAAGCGGCGAGGGCCTGGCCCAGCTGAAAGAAATGCTGGAAAAGGCCTGCGCCGAGGTGGCCGCGGCACAGGATGCGGCGGCCGGTATAGAAAAAGCTTGAAGGAAAGAGGTACCCACTATGCTTCCCGAACATTTGAAGGTGAACGAAGAAGGACATTTGGTAGTCGGCGGCTGTGACACGGTTGATCTGGCCGAACAGTTCGGCACGCCGCTGTACGTAATGGACGAAGGGCTGATACGAAAAATCTGCCGGGCGTACAAGGACTCCTTTGCCATGTACTATGGCGGGCAGGGAACCCCGGTGTACGCCAGCAAGGCATTCTGCTGCAAGGAAATGTGCCGCATTGTGAAAAGCGAGGGCTTTGACCTGGAGATCGTGTCCGGCGGCGAGCTGTACACGGCCCTGGCGGCCGGTTTTGACCCCGCCCACATCCACTTTAACGGCAACAACAAGACTTGCGAGGAGATCCGCTATGCCCTGGAGCAGAAGGTGGGCCATATTCTGGTGGACAACATTGAAGAGCTGCACCTGATCCAGAAGTTCAGCGAGGTGATGAACCGTGTGACCACCGTATCCCTGCGCATCAAGCCCGGGATCGACGCGCACACTCATCAGTTCATCCGCACCGGTCAAATCGACTCTAAATTCGGGTTCGCCCTGGAGACCGGGGAAGCCATGCAGGCTGTGCAGGAGACGTTGGCCCTGCCCAACCTGGATCTGGAAGGAGTTCAGTGCCACATCGGATCCCAGATTTTTGATATCGCTCCGTTTGTGGAGGCGGCGAAGGTCATGCTGCAGTTCATGCAGGATGTACGGGAGAAGACCGGCGTGACCGTCCGGGTGCTGGATCTGGGCGGCGGCTTTGGCATTCGGTATACCGATGCGGACCAGCCCGTGCCCTACAACGACTATATGCGGGAGGTATCGACGGCCATCCACAAGAAGTGCCGTGAGCTGTCCTTCCCCGTGCCGTATGTGTACATTGAACCGGGCCGCTCCGTGGTGGGCGAAGCCGGGCTGACGCTGTATACGGTGGGTTCGGTCAAGGAAATCCCCGGGGTGCGCAATTATGTGGCCGTAGACGGCGGCATGACAGACAACCCGCGCTATATTCTGTACCAGTCCGCCTATGATGTGCTGCTGGCCAATCACGCCGACCGTGCGCCCGATTACACGGCCACCGTGGCCGGGCGCTGCTGCGAGAGCGGCGATCTGATCCAGGAGAATGTGAAGATGGGAAAGCCGAAGGCCGGGGATCTCATTGCGGTGCTGTCCACCGGTGCCTATAACTACTCCATGGCCAGTAATTACAACCGGGTGTGCCGGCCGCCGGTCATTATGGTGCGCGGCGGTTCGCCCCGGGTGGTGGTCCGCCGGGAGAGCTACGAGGATCTGATCCGCAACGATCTGTAAGCGCCGGTAAATTGTAAGAAAAAAGATCCCCTTTTTTGTCCACCCTGTTTATCCCGGGCGGACAAAAGGGGGATTTTTCTTTACTTTTCCACATTGCTGTGCTACAATACTGCATATATGGAAGGGGGGCGGTTCTGTGAATTCCAAGATTCAGGACGAATATGTCGATTTTCTGTTTGATGCGATCCTGTCCCTGAGAACCCGGGAGGACTGCTATAAATTTTTCGAGGATTTGTGCACGGTACCGGAGATCAAAGCCATCAGCCAGCGGCTGACGGTAGCGGACATGCTGCGAAAAAAGATGGTGTATAACGAGATTGTGGCCCGGACGGGCGCCTCGACGGCGACGATCAGCCGTGTCAAGCGCGCGTTGGATTACGGCAGTGACGGCTATGCGCTGGTGTTCGACCGCATGGAGCAAGAGGGAAAAGAGAAATGAGTTCCTATACCGCTTTTTCCCAGTATTACGATGCCCTAACCCAGAACGTCGGGTATGCCGAGCGGGCGGATTACCTCTGCCGCCTGCTGGAGCGGTGGCAGCATCCAGCGGGGATCACGCTGGATTTGGCCTGCGGTACCGGCAGCCTGACCTGCGAACTGAAAAAGCGCGGGTTGGATGTATATGGGATCGATGCTTCTCCCGATATGCTGGCCCAGGCCCAGGGAAAGGCTGGCGAGCAAGGCCTTTCCATTTTGTTCCTCTGCCAGAAAATGCAGCAGATTGACCTGTATGGCACCATTGCCACCTGTTTCTGTACGTTGGACAGTATCAATCATCTGCCGGGACCGGAGGATGTGCAGCGCACGTTTTCACGGGTGGCGCTGTTTATGGAGCAGGACGGATTGTTTATTTTCGATGTGAATACCCTGTACAAGCACGAGGAGATTCTGGGGAACCATGCGTTCCTTTATGATACGGAAACGGTGTTCTGCGCCTGGCAGAACCGGTATGATCCCACCTCGCACCGGGTTCATATTGATTTGGATTTTTTTGAAAAAGAGGGGCGCGTGTACCGCCGCAGCAGCGAGCATTTCACCGAGCGGGCCTATCCGCTGGAGGAAATCACTGCCATGCTGGAAAAGGCGGGCTTTCAGGTGCTGGAGATTCTGGAGGAAAATACGTTTTCCCCGGTGAAAGAGGATACCCAGCGCGCGGTTTTTGTGGCGAAGCTAAAAACGTGCCGGAACAGAAAGGAATGAAACAGCATGGATCGATTGATCCGTACCATAACAAAGGACGGCAGCCTGATGGCCATTGCGGCGGACAGCAGTGATATTGCGCTGGTTGCCCATCAGGTGCACCATACCTCACCGGTGGCCTCGGCCGCGTTGGGGCGGTTATTGACCGGGGCGGCGCTGATGGGGGCCCTGCTGAAGGGGCCCGGTTCCTCGGTAACGGTGAAGATGAACGGCGGCGGCCCGCTGGGCAGCGTGGTGGCCATCGGTGACGGACGGGGTCATGTGCGCGGCTATGTGCAGAATCCCGGAACCCAGCTCCCCGTACGCGGCGACGGCAAACTGGATGTGGGCGGCGGCATCGGAAAGAACGGCCTGATGGCTGTGATCCGCGATTTCGGCGAGGGTGAGCCCTATATCGGGCAGGCCCGGCTGGTTTCGGGCGAAGTGGCCGAGGACATCACCTCCTACTATGCCACCAGCGAACAGATTCCCACCGCCTGCGCCCTGGGGGTGCTGGTGGATAAAGAGGCCGGAGAGCCTACGCTGGCCGGGGGAATCCTGGTGCAGGTACTGCCCGGTGCATTGGAGAAAGCCACGGAACAGCTGGAGGAAAACCTGAAGACCCTCAGCCCTATGACCACCATGCTGGCCAAGGGAATGACGATGGAGGAGATCTGCGGGCTGGTTTTTGCGGGGATGGAGTGGGAAAAACTGGACGAGACGCCGCTGTCCTATGGCTGCAACTGCAGCAAAGAGCGGGTGCTGCGTGCCTTTTCCACTTTGAAGCCCGAAGAAATCCGCACGCTCGCCGGAGAGGACGGCTATGCCGAGGCCGCCTGCCAGTACTGCGGGAAGAAGTACCGCATCAGCCAGAAGGAACTGGATGAACTGGCCCGCCAAAAAGAAGAAAAATAAATTTTAAAAAGGGGGTTGACTTTTCCCCCGATTTATAGTATATTTAATAACGCCGCTGAGAGACAGCGGCTAAAACGGAAGCATAGCTCAGCTGGTTAGAGCACCTGCCTTACAAGCAGGGGGTCATAGGTTCGAGTCCTATTGTTTCCACCAGTATGGCCCGGTAGTTCAGTTGGTTAGAACGCTAGCCTGTCACGCTAGAGGTCGACGGTTCGAGCCCGTTCCGGGTCGCCATATATGCCTCTGTAGCTCAGTTGGTAGAGCAGGGGACTGAAAATCCCCGTGTCATTGGTTCGATTCCGATCGGAGGCACCAATTTTGCGGATGTAGCTCATCTGGTAGAGCGCCACCTTGCCAAGGTGGAGGTAGCGAGTTCG
>JALENG010000036.1 GCA_022767925.1 Clostridia bacterium | reverse complement strand
GCGGTATAAATCGATGTAATCGCTCTCTTCCAAAAACGGCTGGCCGCTTAAATCGAGGAGCAGCCCCTCCTTCTGTAGGCGCTGCCAGACGCTGTCCGGCCCGCTGTTCAGCCAGATATCCCCCATGGTATCGGCCCGCATTACAAAATCCGTGGAAGCATCGACCCGCTGGGTCACCGTGATGTTGGGGTACCACCGGGAAAATTCCCCGATCAGCTCGTCAAATCCATCCACCCAATGGGTAGAGGGTTGATAGAAATCAATGGTGCCGCTGATATCCGAGGGAAAGGCCACATCGTACTCCTGCCCCTGCGGCGCGCTGCCCTCCCCTGCGGAAGCCGGCTGGGACGCGCTGCAGGCAGAAAGCAGCAAAAGGCCCGCCATCACCAGCCGCAGAAAAACCGCGGTCCTCTGTCTTTTTTTCCTCATGGAGAACACCCCCTTTTTTCCTGCTCCCATTATACCCGAATTTTTTCACAGGTACAAGGAGACTTTCCCCCAAAAAAGAAGAACCGCTTTTTCGAAAAAAGCGGTTCTCTCCGGTTTTTTATGCCTGTGCAATGGCCTGCACTTCGCACAGCTTTTTGTATACGCCGTTTTTCTTCAGCAGCTCCTCGTGGCGGCCGCTCTCAACCACCTTTCCCTCTTCCAGAACCAGGATCTGATCCGCACGGCGCACGGTGGACAGCCGGTGCGCAATGACCAGAATGGTGCGGGTTCCCGCCAGCTCGTCAATGGCCTTCTGAATCTCGGCCTCGGTCTCCGTATCCACGGCCGAGGTGGCCTCGTCCAGAATCAGCACCGGGGTATTGCGGAGGATGGCCCGGGCAATGGACAGGCGCTGCTTCTGCCCGCCGGACAGCCGCACGCCCCGCTCGCCCACCAGAGTCTGGTATCCATCGGGCATGCGCTCGATAAACTCGGCCGCATGGGCCGCTTTGGCCGCCGCCAGAATCTGCTCCTCACTGGCGCCCTCCACGCCGTAGGCGATGTTCTCGGCGATGGTGCCGTTGAACAGGAAGGTATCCTGCAGCACCATGGAGATGCGGGCGCGCACATCCGACAGGCGCGCGTGGCGGATATCCTGCCCATCCAACAGAACCCGGCCGGAAACCGGATCGTAAAAGCGCTCGATCAGCGAGGTGACCGTGGTTTTGCCCACCCCGGTGGGGCCCACCAGCGCCACCATGGTGCCCGGCTGTGCCCGGAACGAGACGTCATCCAGCACCGGCTCTTTTTCATCATACCAGAAGGTCACGTGGTCAAACACCACTTCACCCCGGGGTTCGGGCATTTCAGCAGGGTGCTCGTCCTCCTTAATCTCGGATTCGGCATCCAGAATATCGAAAACCCGCACCGCACCGGCATAGGTCTGCTGCACATCCTCCACCAACCGGGCCAGGGTGGCCAGCGGCTCGTAGAAAAGGGACAGGTACATCATAAAGCCCACCACATCGCTGACCGGCATTTCGCCGTGCAGGGCCATCATTCCGCCCAGGCCCACGACGATCACCGTGCCCAGCGAGGTGAGAAACTGCACCAGCGGCTGGTACATCGCATTGGCGAAATTCGCATGGATGTTCACCCGGGAGTACACCTTGCACTCCTCTTCGATCTTCTCGTGCTCGGCCTGCTCTTTTCCGAAGGTCTGGATCTCCCGGATGCCGGAGACATTGTCCTGCAGCACGCCGTTGAGCTGACCCAGCACCCGCTGGTTGATCCGGTACAGCGGCGCCACCTTTTTGGAATACTGCATACTGAGCAGCACCACAAAGGGCACCGGGATCAGCGTGAACAGCGCCAGGGTGGGATTGATGACAAACAGCATCACCGCCACGCCCAGGACGATCAGCGCATTGCTGACCAGATCGGGGATGGCGTGGGCCACCAGAACTTCAATCTGGCGGGTATCGTTGACCATGCGGCTCATCAGATCGCCGGTCTGTTTATCGTGGTAATAGCGCAGCGAGAGCGACTGCAGCTTGTCGTACACCGTCAGCGTCAGCTCGGGGACAAAGCGCCAGGCGGCCAGATGGGAGATGCCCAGCTGGATAAACCGGCACACCGCCCGCACCAGATAGGCGCCCGCCAGCACCAGCACATAGGTAATCAGCAGCTGCTCGGTCATGCCGCCCCCGATCTGCAGCCCTGCGGTCAGCCGGCGGGTGATCTCCGGTGTGACCAGGTTGAGCAGGGCCGCCGCGATAATGCCCAATATGGCGATCAGCAGTGTTCCCCAGTGGCGCCGCGCCATCAGCACCAGCCGTTTTGTAAATCCCATGGGATTTTCCCTCCTTGCGGTTCCTTATCTAACAAAGTTATCATACCGTTTTTCTCCGGGAATGTCAATGTGCCCCGGTTCATTTGGCGCGGTACAGAAAAAGAGGGCCCCCTCTTCTTTTCAAAGAGGGGACCCTCAGGGAAACAATCTTATTCGCCTACCATCAGCTCGCAGATCTTGTTGGTATAGGCCACCGGGTCCTCCACCGGGAAGCCCTCGATCAGCATGGCCTGGGTGTACAGCAGTTCGGCGTACTCCTTCACCTTCGCCTTATCCCCCTCGTACAGGGACTGCAGCTTGCGGAAAATGGGATGGTTGACATTGATTTCCAGCACGCGCTGGGCCGTCACCTTCTCGTTGCCGGGCATGGAATTGAGCACCTTTTCCATCTCCAGCGTGACGGCGCCCTCGGTGGAAATGCAGACCGGGTGGCTCTTCAGCCGCTGGGACAGCACCACGGCCTTCACCTTGTCCTTCAGGGCATCGGTCATAAAGGAGAGCAGCTCCTTGTTCTCCTCCACCTTCTGCTCGGCCTCTTTCTTCTCCTCCTCGTTCTCCAGATGCAGATCATCGGAGGAGATGTTCTTGAACTCCTTGTCGCTGAATTTGCCCAGCATACGCAGGGCGAATTCGTCCACATTATCGGTCAGATACAGGATTTCATACCCCTTATCCAGCAGCAGCTCGGTCTGGGGCAGCTGCTGAATGTGGGCCACCGTATCGCCGCAGGCATAGTAGATATCCTTCTGTTCTTCCTTCATGCGCTCCACATACTCCTGCAGCGTGGTCAGCTTGCCCTCGTGGGAGGAATAGAACATCAGCAGATCCTGCAGCAGATCCTTCTTGGCGCCGTAATCCGCATACACGCCGAATTTCAGCTGCAGGCCGAAATTCTTGAAGAACTGCTCGTACTTCTCCCGGTCGTTCTGCAGCATGGAGGAGAGCTCGCTCTTGATCTTCTTCTCCAGGCGGCCCTCGATCAGCTTCAGCTGGCGGTCGTGCTGCAGCATTTCACGGGAGATGTTCAGCGACAGGTCCTGCGAATCCACCACGCCCTTGACAAAGCTGAAGCAGTCGGGCAGCAGGTCGGCGCATTTCTCCATAATCATCACGCCGTTGGAATACAGCTGCAGGCCCTTCTCGAAATCGCGGGAATAGTAATCCATCGGCGCCTGCGACGGGATGAACAGCAGCGCGTCATAGGTGGCCGTGCCCTCGGTGCTGGTGCGGATCACCCGGGCCGGGGCCTGCCAGTCCATGAACTTCTCCTGATAGAAGTTGTTGTACTCCTCGTCGGTCACTTCATTTTTCTTCTTGTGCCAGATGGGAACCATGCTGTTCAGGGTCTCCATCTCGTCGACGCTCTCCCACTCGGGGTCCTTGCCGTCGGTGCCGGTCCCCTCTTTCAGCTTGCTCTTGTGCATCATCATGCGGATGGGATAGCGGATATAGTCGCTGTACTTGCGCACCAGGCTCTGCAGGCGGTACTGGTCCAGGTATTCGCTGTACTTCTCGTCCTCGGTATCGTCCTTCAGATGCAGGGTGATCGTGGTACCGTGGCCGTCCGCCTTTTCACAGGGGGCAATGCTGTACCCCTCGGCGCCCTTGGAGTGCCACTGATACGCCTCTTCGCTGCCATAGGCGCGGCTGACCACCGTTACGTCATCGCTGACCATGAACGCGGAATAGAAGCCCACGCCGAACTGGCCGATGATGTCGATATCCTCCTGCTTTTCGTTCTCGTTCTTGAATTTCAGCGAACCGCTGTTGGCGATCACGCCCAGATTGTTCTCCAGATCCTCCTGGGACATGCCGCAGCCGTTGTCCGAGATGGTCAGGGTGCGGGCCTCTTTATCGGCGGAGAGGGTGATGGAAAAATCACTGCGGTTCAGGCCGGTATCCCCGTCCTGCAGGGCATGGTAATACAGCTTATCAATGGCGTCGCTGGCGTTGCTGATCAGCTCGCGCAGAAAAATTTCGTGGTGCGTGTAAATGGAGTTGATCATCAGATCGAGCAGACGTTTGGATTCCGACTTAAATTGCTTCAGTGCCATGGGAACATTCAACCTCGGTTTCTTTCGATAATATTTTAGCACTCTCGTGCTTTAAGTGCTAATTTTATTGTAACGCATCTCTCCGCCGATTTCAAGAACAATTTGTAAACAATCGGGGCCGCCGGGGAAAAAGTTTCCGGGCGCGTTTTCCCCCCAAAAACGCGCCCAAAGGGCTGTTCCCGAAAAGGCCGGCCCCTTCTTCCGCCGACGGCGCAAAAAAAGCGGCGCTTCCGTCCCTTTTATGGGGGAAACGCCGCTTTTTGGTATACCGGTTCTCTACTTCAGTCGCGGAAAATCTTATTGATTTCGGCCAGGAACGCATCGGGATCCGGGACCTTGGGCGCCGCCGGAGCCGCCGGGGCCACCGGAGCCGCCTTGGCGTGTTCGGCTTTGGCCGCCGTGCCGTCCAGCACCGCGCTGGTCTTCTCCTTGTCAAAGCCGGTCGCGATCACCGTGACCGTCATCTCGTCCTCCATGTTCTCGTCAAAGGCCGCGCCCCAGATGATGTTGGCATTGGGATCCGCCTGCTCGCGCACCATGTTGGCGGCCGTATCAATTTCATCCAGGCCGATATCGGGCGAGGAGGTGACATTGATAATCACACCGTTGGCGCTGTCGATGGAGGTCTCCAGCAGCGGGCTGGAGATTGCCGCTTTGGCGGCCATTTCCGCCTTATCCTTGCCGGAGGCATGTCCCACACCCATATGGGCCAGGCCGGCGTCCTTCATCACCGAGGTCACGTCGGCGAAGTCCAGGTTGATCATGCCCGGATTCTTGATCAGATCCGAGATGCTCTGGGCGCCCTGGCGCAGCACGTCATCGGCAATTTTGAAGGCATTGAGCAGGGTAATGCGCTGCTCGCTGACCAGCTTCAGGCGCTCGTTGGGGATCACCACCAGCGAATCCACGTGCTCGCGCAGATTGCGGATGCCCTCTTCCGCCTGGGCCATGCGGCGCTTGCCCTCAAACTCAAAGGGTTTGGTGACAATGCCCACCGTCAGCACGCCCATATCGTGGGCCACTTCGGCCACAATGGGGGCCGCGCCCGTTCCGGTTCCGCCGCCCATACCGGCCGTGATGAACACCATGTCGGCCCCGCGAATGGCGGCCGCAATGGCATCCCGGCTCTCTTCCGCCGCCTTGGCGCCGACTTCCGGACGGGAACCGGCTCCTTTTCCGGCGGTGATTTTTTCGCCGATCTGAATTTTTTCCTCGGCCTTGGAACGGTTCAGGGCCTGACGGTCCGTATTCATGCTGATAAATTCCACGCCCTGCACGCCGCTCTCGACCATGCGGTTTACGGTATTTCCACCACCGCCGCCAACACCGATTACTTTAATCTGTACCTCATAATCTGCGGGGCTGTCAATTTCAAATGCCATTGCGCTTCATCCTCCTGTATATGTAGAATTGCATATATTCTTTTTCGCTATATGCAAAGATATAATCTTCTCATAGCGTACCACGAATTCGGAATTTTTACAAGAAAATTTTCTCGAAATTCATCAGTCTGCCACAATTTTTTTGCGCCCTGCCTCGGGAAAAATTTTCTCTTCCCACGGGGCCCGGCATCCGCTGCCGGCGGCCGGTTACGGCTCGTCCCCGGAGGACGGCTCGCTCTCCGGGTCGGAGGACGGTTCGCTCTCCGGGTCGGAGGACGGTTCGCTCTCCGGATCGGGGGACGGCTCGCTCTCCGGGTCGGAGGACGGTTCGCTCTCCGGATCGGAGGACGGCTCGCTCTCCGGGTCGGAGGACGGCTCACTCTCCGGGTCGGAGGACGGCTCGCTCTCCGGGTCGGAGGACGGCTCACTCTCCGGATCGGAGGACGGCTCGTCCGGCGGGTCCTTTTGCGGGGAAGAGGACTCCTCCGGCTTAAAATAGACCCGTTTGCTGTCCCGGGTTAAGGAGGCGTCCAGCGTACCCCTTTCCTCCCCGCCGATCTCCCGGGTCAGGATTTTCTTCACCGCCGCGACTTTCATCTGCAAATCGTCCGGACCCCCGAAATTCACGGTAATCCGGCTGTCATACACCACCGTCAGGCGGTACAGATCGCCCACATCCATCGAGGTAATGGGCGAAAGCTCTCCCTCCTGCATCTCCTGCTGCAGCGCAAAGAAGACCGAGGCCGTCTCCTCGTCCTCCCACCGGGCCCGGTAACCCGGGGTGGGATCCTGCACCTGAAGGCCGCTGACCTGCAGAACACCCGGGGGCACGGCGGAAACCTGCTCCAGAATTTTGTGATCCGCGCCGATTAAAAGCACCGTCCCGTCCTTTTGGATCAGGGCGGCCGAAACGGTGGCCTGCCCCACGGTGACCGTGATCCCGGAGGGGAAGTCCCGCTCCACCGTCACCTGTGCCGTATAGGGCAGTTGGGTCTCGATGCGCCCGCGGGCTCCGTCCACATCCGCCAAAAACAGGTTCTCCCCCTCGGAAATCGCACAGGCCTGCAGGATCTCCTCCTGGGTGTAGATACTCTCGTTCCTGACCTCGATCCGGCTGATTCGGAACAGCACGGTTAAGGACAGCGATATGGCCGCCACCACCAGAAACAGAAAGAGCAGGAGATAAAAGATGATCAGCATGCGCCGGCGGCGCCTGGCCCGCTGGGTGGCCCCCCGGCGCTGCCGCACCGCTCTTGCCTTCTGCGGTCTTTGTTGCTGCATGGCTTCTCCCTCCTTTTTCCTTCTCCCTGTTTTTATAAAAGGGACTGTTTTTCCTCCCCTCTTCCGCCGGGCAGGCGGCACACCTGCGCGCCCAACAGGCGGAAGCTCTCCTCGGCTTTCTCATACCCGCGGTCAATATGGCTGACCCCATCGATCACGGTCTCCCCCTCGGCACACAGCCCGGCAAGCAGCAGGGCCGCTCCGCCCCGCAGGTCCGGCGCCATCACCGGCGCCCCGCTTAAGCGGGAGACGCCCTCTACCACGGCCACCCGGTCCTCCACCTTCACATGGGCACCCAGCCGGAGCAGCTCGCCCACATACTTAAACCGGGCCGTGAAAATCGTCTCGGTCAGCATACTGGTGCCCTGCGCCGTACACAGGGCGCTGAGCATGGGGGCCTGGGCATCGGTAGGAAAGCCGGGGTACGGCATGGTGCGCACGGCATGCACCGCATGCAGCCGCGGCGGCGCCGTAATCCGCAGGCGGTTTTCCTCCTCCTGAATCCGGCACCCCGCTTCCTCCAGAACGGCGGTAACCGGGAGAATGTGCCGCGGAATCACATGGGAGAGCGTTACCTCGCCCCCGGTGGCCGCTGCCGCACACAAAAAGGTGGCGGCTTCGATCCGGTCGGGCATCACCGTGTGCTCGCATCCCGTCAGGCGGGAGACCCCCTCGATCCGAAGGGTGCTTCCCCCTGCGCCCTGGATGCGGGCCCCGCATTTACCCAAAAAATCGCACAGATCCGCGATCTCCGGCTCCTGGGCGGCGCCGTGCAGCACCGTGGTCCCCTTGGCACAGCAGGCGGCCAGAAGAATGTTCTCGGTCGCCCCCACGCTGGGGAAGGAGAGGGAGAGACTGCACCCCGAAAGGCCGCCCGGCGCGCTGCACAGCAGTTCGCCGTGGTCCTCGCGGATATCCATGCCCAGCCGCGCCAGCGCCCGCAGATGCAGATCGATGGGCCGCGGCCCCAGCTCGCATCCTCCGGGAAATGAGAGGCGCGCCTGCCCCATCCGGGAGGAAAGGGCCCCCAAAAACACAATGGAGGAGCGCATTTCCCGCATCAGATCCTCGGGAATCGTGCTGCCGCACACCGCCCGCGGATCCACCCACAGATCATCCTTCCGGCGCTGTACGATACACCCCAAATGCCGCAGGATTTTGATCGATGTATCCACATCCGTGAGGCGGGGGCAATTGTGCAGCACCACCGGGCTGCGGCACAGCAGACAGGCGGCCAACAGGGGTAACGTGCTGTTTTTGGCCCCATGTACGCGCACCTCGCCGCAAAGCCGGCACGGTCCATCAATGACGAGCACTGCCATAGTCGGAACACCCTTTCTACCGGTTCGGTTCAAACTGTTCCATACTATGCACGGGGAAAAAAACCGGTCATTGAGCGGTCAGGCCCTCTTCTCCTGCAGCACTTCCATCATCACGCGGTAAATCCGCTCGTTGGCATCGCGGATCGCCATTTTGGCGGCATTCTCTCCCAGCGCGGCGGCTCCGCCGGGGGCGGCAAAAATCTTCTGCACCTTCTCCCACAGCACGTCGCCCGTCAGGTCCTTCTCCTCCACAATCTCGGCGGCCCCGCGGTTAACAAGGGCCATGGCGTTGTGGAACTGGTGATTCTCGGCCACATTGGGGGAGGGGATCAGGATCGAGCCCTTGCCGGTGGCCTGAATCTCACTGAGGGTCATGGCGCCGGCACGGCTGATCACCAGATCGGCCGCGGCCAGGCACACGGGCATATCGTGGATATACTCCCGCAGATCCAGCTGGGGGGTCTTGTCGGGGTCAATCCCCTTTTCCCGCAGCAGGTCGGGCATCCAGCGGCTGTACTGGCCATACCCGTGGATGTGCTGGAATTTTCCGCCGGGGATTGTGTGCGTCATCAGCTCCGCCACCGCTTCGTTCACCTTGCGGGCACCCAGACTGCCGCCAAAGGACAGGATCAGCGGGCGGTCATCCACGCCCAGCTTTTTCCGGGCGGCCGCCCTCTCCTCCCGCAGGATCTCGGGGCGGATCGGGTTCCCGGTCAGCACACAGCGGGCGCCGGGCTTCATGTATTTTTCGGCATCGGATACCGCCATCATCACCCGGGCCGCATCCGCCGACAGCATTTTATTGGTCACGCCGGGATAGGCGTTCTGCTCGTGAATCACCGCCGGGATCCCCAGTTTCATGGCGGTGCGAACCACCGGGCCGCTGACATAGCCGCCAGTGCCCACGCACAGATCCGGGGCAAATTCCCGGATGATCCGGCGGGCCTGATGGGACGAGGTGACCACCCGGGTCAGCGTTTTCACATTGTGGGCGATGGCCTTGGGGGTCATTTTGCGCTGAAAACCGGAGATGACAATGGTCTTCATGGCAAACCCGGCTTTGGGCACCAGCTTTTCCTCCATACCGCCCCGGTTGCCGATGAACAGAATCTCGGCATCGGGCTGCTTTTCGCGCAGATAACCGGCAATGGCCAGCGCCGGATTGATATGGCCGGCGGTCCCGCCGCCTGCAAACAGAACTCTCACAAACATCCTCCTAACTATGTCTTATCCAGACTGGAACTGCGGGAAACGGAGAGCAGAACCCCCATTTCACACAGGAGAATCACCAGCGATGTGCCGCCATAGCTGAAAAACGGCAGGCTGATCCCGGTATTGGGGATGGTATTGGTGACCACCATGATGTTCAGGATGACCTGAATGCCCACCTGGGCCGTGATGCCCACCCCCAGCATCGTTCCGAATTTATCCTGCGCATTCAGGGCCACCACGATGCCGCGCCAGATCAGCAGGGCAAACAGGAGGATCACCACCAGCGCACCCACAAACCCCAGCTCTTCGCACACAATGGCGAAAATAAAGTCGTTCTGCGGCTCGGGCAGGTACAGGTACTTCTGGCGGCTTTGTCCCAGCCCCAGCCCCAGGGCCTGGCCCGAACCGATGGCCAGCAGTGACTGCTGTGTCTGCCAGGTGTCCACGCCCTGCGGAGGATCAAAGGGATTCAGCCATCCCATAATACGATCGAGCGCATAGCTGAATTTGTCTGAATACAGCACCAGGTACAAAATGGCGGCCCCCACCAGGCCCCCGGCCACGGCAAACCAGCGCAGCTTTACCCCGCCGACAAACAGCATCACCGCCGCAATAGCCAGTATGATGACGGTGGCCGACACATGGTTTTCCACCAGAATCAGCCCGGCCAGCAGCAGGACGATAATGAGGTACGGCAGCACCCCGTAGCGGAAGGTGCCCATTTTGTGGTAATTGATCGAGATCAGATGGGCAAAAATCAACACCAGCGCAAATTTCGCAATCTCGGACGGCTGGAAGTTCACCGGCCCGACATACAGCCAGCGATTGGCCCCGTTCAATATCGGGGCGATCGAGGTGCCCGCCAGCACCTTGACAAGGACCAGCAGCAGCACCGTGACCAGCAGCAGCGGGACCGCAAATTTGTGCAGATGATGGTAATCAAACAACGAGATCAGCCCCATCAGCACCAATCCCACCAGGGCAAACCCCGCCTGCTGGGTGATGAAGTGATAGCTGTTGTCAAAATAGTAGTACGAATAGGCATAGCTGGCGGAGAAGAGCATAATCAGCCCCAGCACCAGCAGGACCAGAATCAGATAAAAGAGGGGGCGGTCCACGCCTTCCCGGGCACTGAAAATCTTGAATTTCTTCCGGACGCGTTTTTTCTTCCTGCCGGTTTCCGGCACAGAGACTTCGGAATAGCGGGCAGCTGGGCCCGCCTGTGGGACCGAACGCATGGCGTCCCCTCCTTTCTCACAGAATCAAAGTTTTTTTCTCACAGGCCGAAAATCGTCAGCAGCAGGGCAACCCCGCCCCCAATGGCCGTGATCACCCCGAAAATCACACAGATTTTCACTTCGCTCCAACCGCACATCTCGCAGTGGTGGTGGATCGGGCTCATCTTGAACAGGCGCTTGCCGTGGGTCAGCTTGAAATAGATCACCTGCAGCACCACCGACAGGATCTCCACAAAATAGATGACGCCCAGCGGCAGCATCAGAATCGGGACATCCAGGCCGAACGCCATGGCGCACACCGCCCCGCCGAGGAACAGCGAACCGGTATCCCCCATGAATACCTTGGCCGGGTTGAAGTTCCACAGCAGAAAGCCCAGGCACCCGCCGGCCACGGCCACGGCAAAAATGCTCATGCCGTACATATTGAGCAGGCTGGCGATCAGCATGAAGAAAACACCCACAAAGAAGGTGACCGAGGCGTTCAGGCCATCGATACCGTCGGTCAGATTGACCGCATTGACCACGCCCACGATGACCACCGCGCTCAGCGGCCAGTAGAACCAGCCCAGATCCAGGGAACCGAAGAAGGGGATTATGGTTACGGTATCGCCGCCCGAAATGGCCAGCACCGCCAGATACGCCCCCGCCGCCAGGAACTGCAGCAGCAGCTTCTGAATGGCCGTCAGGCCCAGGTTGCGCTTTTTGACCACCTTGATATAGTCATCCAGAAAGCCGATCAGCCCGAACAGCAGCGCCATACCCAGCCCGGCAAACACATGGGTCTTCTGCAGAAGGGTATCCTCCTGCACGTTCAGATAGAACAGCGGCACGCAGAGAATCACGGCCAGCACGGTGCCGATCATGAACATCAGCCCGCCCATGGTGGGGGTTCCCTGCTTTTTCTGGTGCCACTGGGGCCCTTCCTCCCGAATGGTCTGCCCAAAATGCAGCTTATGCAGGAAGGGTATCATCCATTTTCCCAGCAGGGCCGTCACACCAAAGGCGATCCCCGCCGCCAACAACGTCCACAATCCACTCATATGTACTTCTCCACCTTTTCCGTCCACGCCCGCCTGAAAAGGGGGCATGGGCTGTTTCTTCATCGTTCCGGGGCCGCCCGGCATGCCGCCGGGCCCTTCCGCCGGAATCCATATCCCCGCACACAAAGCGCACCCGCGTTTGCCTGCGGCTTTTGCATACAGAGATATTATAGCACATCTTTCCGGTTTTAGACATAGGGACCCCCGGTCCCCCGAATATTTGCTACATGACCGTGTCCGATTCAATAAAGTTCACGGTGATCACGGTCCCCTGTTTCACCTTTTCCCCCTCTGCAATGCTCTGGGACTGGGAAACGCACACGCCGCTGGAGAGGGCCGCCCCGGTAATCCGGATCTGCACCCCGGCATTCACGGCGGTCTGGTTGACCTCGGACAGGGACAGCCCCGTCAGCTTCGGCACCGTCACGGTCTCCTGCTGGGCATCCTCAGTGGTGTACAGCACCACGGTCCCCTGCTTGGGAATTTTCTCGCCGCCCGCCGGGTTCTGGGCCAGCACGGTGTCGCCGTCGCCCTTTACGATCACGGTAAAGCCCTGCTGTTCCAGCTTTGTCTTCGCCGTATCGGCGCCTTCGCCGGTCACGCTCTCCACCGTGGTGTCCAGGCGCTCCAGCTCCTCCTCGGTATAAATGGGCTCAACCCCCAGGTACGGCAGAATCTGGCTCATGCAGCTGGCAAACACCGGCCCCGCCACTGCGCTGCCGTAATAGCTCTCGCCCTCCGGCTCATCGAAGAAGATCAGCAGCGCGATCTCCGGGTCATCCGCCGGGGCAAAGCCGCAGTAGGAAGCGATGTAGTGCTTTTTGGTTTTATCAATGTTATCCTCCAGAATCTTCTGGGAGGTGCCGGTTTTTCCGCAGATCCGGTACCCGGCCACATACCCGTTTTTCGCGGTTCCGGAGGTGGCATTGGTGTGCAGGATCGAGACCATGCGGCTGCTGGTATCCTCGGAAATCACCTGCCGGCGATAGGTGGTATCGGCCGTCGAGAGGATATTGCCGTTACTGTCCTCAATCCGCTCCACCAGATGGGGCTGCACCAGATAGCCCCCGTTGGCCACCGCCGCGCAGGCCGTGATCATATGCACCGGGGTAATGCTGAAGTTCTGCCCGAAGGATTCGGTGGCCAGCTCCACGGGACCCATATCCGCGCCGTGGTACAGGGTGGCACCCTCGCCGGGCAGGTCAATCCCGGTCTTCTCGGTAAAGCCAAAGGCGTTAAAGTATTTAAAGAACGTAAAGGCCCCCAGCTGCTCCCCCAGCCACATGAAGTACGGGTTGCAGGAATTGCACAGCCCCTGCACAAAGTTCTCGGTCCCATGGCGGGACGCCCAGCAGTGCAGCGTTTCCCCGGCCACCACCGTGGCGCCGGTGCAGGTGAAGGTGGTCTCCTCGGTGACGATGCCCTCCTCCAGGGCCATGGAACCCGTACACATCTTGAAAACCGAGCCGGGATAATACGTATCGGAGACCGCCTTATTGCGCCACTGCTTCTGCAGGGCGTTGTTGTACGCCTTGTCCTGCTCCCCCTCGGGCAGGGCGTCAATCTCCTGCTGAAGGGCCTCGTCCGCCAGGGTGAACGGGTCGTTGGGATCATACGAGCCCTCGACCGCCATGCCCAGAATCGCCCCGGTCTTCACGTTCATGCAGATGGCCACGGCCCCTTCCTGCACCACGTTGTCCACGATCCCCTGCTTGAGGGCCTCCTCCAGAATGGACTGCACGTTGCTGTCGATGGTCAGGTACAGGTTGCTGCCGTCCTGGGCCTCGATCTTCTGCTCGTATTCAAAGGGCATATCGGTACCGGCGGCGTTTTTGGCCGTGACCAGCCGCCCGGATGTACCGCTGAGCTCCTCGTCGTACTGGATCTCCAGCCCGGAGAGCCCCTGGCTGTCCACGCCGGTAAATCCCAGCACCTGGGAGAGGAAGTCCCCGTAGGGATAATAGCGCTTATAGTCCTCGATCAGCTGAACCCCGCGCTTGATGTTGTTCTCCTGTAAAAAGGCGTTGATCTCGTCCCGCACACTGGTCTCGACCTTGCGCTTGACATAAGTAAAGTAGGTGTTTTTCTGCGTCAGGGCGTAGACGTCCTCCTCCTCCATATCCAGAATCTCCGACAGGCCCTCGGCCAGCAGGCGGCAGGTCTCCTCATCCTCGATATAGGCCGGCTCCAGCGCTACGGTCCATACGCTGGCGCTCTCGGCCAGAACATTCCCGTTGCAGTCGTAAATGCTGCCCCGCTGGGCGGACAGGCTGGTGGTGCGCAGGCTTTGATCCAGCGACTGGGATTTCAGCTCTTCGCCCTCGACCAGCTGCAAACGGATTAAATTAAAAAGAATCAGGCCGAAACCCACACCGATCAGCAAAACCAGCAGGATCAGGGTTCGGCGCCACATACGAAGAGTGGTTCCGGAAGCCATAGCCGCTCCTTTCTTCTTTTCCAGATAATAGCAGAAAAAGAGTTAAGAGGTTCCTCTCCGGAAATCCCTGCAAAAATGTCTCCTCCGGAAACCGTCTTAACTCCTTATCGGACTGCAACACCGTTCCAAATAAAGCCCGGCATTCCAGTGTATGTATGCATTCGGCACCGTTATGACAACAGCCCCGAGAGGAACCGCACCACCTGATCCCACCAGTTCCCCTGGCCGGCATCATGCAGCACCTCGCCGCTGTCGCTGTCGTTTAAGGCGATATAGGTGATCTGCCCCTCGCTGATGGGCTTCATCCCCAGGGCCTGCTCGGCGTATTTCTCCACGTCCGTCATGGATTTTCCATCCTGCGCCGTCATCTGCAGCTGCACATAGATGCTCTGCTGCTCGCCCAGCGCCTTTTCCGCCTGATTGATGCTGTTGGTCAGCTCGTTGAGCTGCACCTGATTGAAGATCATCATGGTGACAATCGTCAGCATCCCCAGCAGGGCGGTCAAAAATCCCAGCGTGCGCATGGGGCTGCGCCGGCGGTGGGCACGGCGGTGGACCTCCTGCTCCGGGAGGTGGATCACATTGCCGGCCGGAACCGGGGCTTCACGCCGCGGCTTGGGAACAGCTGTGCCTGTGATCGGCTGGGTATCAAACAAAGAGAGGTCATATGCTTCGGTTCGGTTCATGGCCATCTGTGATCAGCTCTCCTTTTCAAAAAATCGGGTTTCCTTTTGGTCGCTGTTACTCTGCCCTGCTCTGGTCCCCGTTTTCCGGGGGCCCCGCGCAGAGCTTGCGGCAAACGCGCAGCCTGGCGCTGCGGGCCCGCGGGTTTTCCTGCAATTCTTCCTCCGAGGCGGACAGCCCCTTTTTATACAAAAGCTCCGCCCTCGGTTTTTTTCCGCATACGCACACCGGAAATTCCGGCGGGCAGGTGCATCCCTCGCACCAGGAGGCCATGCGCTGCTTGACCATGCGGTCCTCCAGCGAATGGAAGGTGATGACGGACAGAATGCCCCCGGTTCGCAGCACCGAAAACGCCGCATCCAATCCCTCGTTCAGCCGGTCCAGTTCCCCGTTCACGGCGATGCGCAGCGCCTGGAACGTTTTGCGGGCGGGATGCCCGGGCCCCCGGCGCACGGCGGCGGGAACCGATTCCCGCACCAGGTCCGCCAGCTGCAGCGTGGTGGTAATGGGGGTACTCTCCCGCTGCTGCACAATGGCGCGGGCGATGCGGCCGGCCGCCTTCTCCTCTCCGTACTCCCACAGAATGCGGGCGATCTCCTTTTCCGGGAGGGAGGCGAGCAGATCCGCCGCGGTGGGCCCGCTCTGGCTCATGCGCATATCCAGCGGCGCCTGGGCGTGGTAGGAAAAGCCGCGCTGCGGGGTATCCAGCTGGTGGGAGGAGACGCCGATATCCATCAAAACCCCGTCACAGGGGAGAAAACCGGTCTGCGCGGCGATGGACTGCATGTCCCCGAAATTGCCCTGCCACAGCTGCGAGCGCTCCCCATACGGGGCAAACCGCCGGCGGCACACGGCAATGGCATCGGGATCCTGGTCAATGGACAGCAGCCGTCCGCTTGTCAGCTTCTGCAGAATCGCCTCGCTGTGGCCGCCGCCCCCGGCCGTGCCATCGATATACAGCCCGTCCGGACGGATGGAGAGGGACGCAATGGTCTCCCGGAACAATACCGGCTTGTGGTAGAAAGCTGTCTCCATCCCGTCTCCCTCTTCTTCCGATCAAATCTCCAACAATTCCATCGCGCTGAGCAGATTCTCCTGCGTCTGCTCTTCGTTATAGGCATTCCAGCGGCTGCTGTCCCAGATCTCGGCCCGGGTGGCGGCCCCCAGAATGGTCACTTCCTTAGTCAGTCCCGCATACTCCCGCAGAGACGGCGGGATGAGAATGCGGCCCTGCTTGTCCACTTCGGTGAAAAAAGCACCGGAGAAGAAAAAGCGCTGCAGGCTGCGGGCCTTCGAGATGGGCAGCTGGCCCATTTTTTCCGTCAGCTTGTCCCACTGGGCGGAGGAAAGGACAAAAAGGCACCCGTCCAGGCCCTTGGTCACATAGAACGCATCCCCCAGATCCTCGCGGAAACGGGAGGGCATGGTGACCCGGCCCTTCGGATCGATATTATGCTGGAACTGCCCCATCAACATCGATTTTGCCCCTAACCTTCCACTGAATTGCCCCAAATTGGGAAAAACCTGCACAATTTGCCACCTTTTCTCGTTTATTATAAAGCATCCCCGAAGAAATTGCAATGGTTTTTCCTGGGAAGAGAGCAAATTCTGTCCGTGTTTTTTCCTGTTTTTCTCTTCTTTTTCCCCTGTTTTTTTTCAAAAGGCGACAAAATCCCCGCGGACCTCCGCCAAACGGAAATCCACGGGGATTCTCTGCAAAAACAAAAAGGGGCTGCGGGGGAGATTTTTTCAGCGGCTGGTCGAATTGCGCTGGGTGGCCTTGATACTCTGGCGCGTTTTGCGCAGCTCGGACAGGTTGGCCGCCAGGGCGTCGTCGGTGCGGCGCATCAGGTCATCCACATACTCATTGGAAACGCGGCGCATCTCCCGGCACTTCTGCTGGGTCTGGTTCATCAGGTCGTTGGCCTTCTGCTGGGCCTGCTTGACAATCTCGTTCTGGCTGACCATAGTGCGGGCCTTCTCCTCGGCCACGCGGATAATCGACTCCGCCTCCCGCTTGGCATCCTGAAGGATCTTGCTGCGGTCCGCCACAATGGCCCGGGCCTGCCGGCACTCCTGGGGCATGGCGTCGCGGATATCCATCAGAATATCCTCCACGTTCTGCCCGTCCAGCACCACTCTCCCTCCGGAAAGCGGCAGCTTCATGGCGTTTTTCACCATCTGCTCCAGTTCCTGCAGCAGATCATCCACGGTTACAACTTGGCTCATCTTTACGCTTCCTTTCCACCGGTCCTCTTTTGCCAAAAGGCCCTTTCCCTATTTCGGCTGTTCGCTGTTCCGCTCACAGCAGATCCGTTTTTTTACATCCTCCAGAATACAGGCCGGGATATCCTCGGAGATATCCCCGCCGAACATGGCCACCTGCTTGACCATGCTGGAGCTGAGGTACATATATTCGCTGCGGGTGGTCATAAACAGGGTTTCCACATCCGGGGCCAGCTTTTTGTTGGTCAGCGCCATCTGGAATTCATACTCAAAATCCGTCACAGCGCGCAGGCCCTTTACAATGGCCGTGGCCCCGCGCCGGTGGGCGTAATCCGCCAGCAGGCCGGTAAAGCCGACCACCTCCACCCCGGGAATCCCCTCGGTGGCACGCCGCAGCAGGTCGATCCGCTCCTCCACGGTGAACGAGGTCTTCTTGTTGGGATTGATCATCACCGCCACGATCACATGGTCAAAAATCCGGCTGGTACGGGTGATGATATCCAGATGCCCCAGCGTGACGGGATCATAGCTGCCGGGGCAGATTGCAATGCTCATACTTCCACATCCTTATGATGGTATACGGTCAGCAGGATTTTCCCATAGCGGTACTCCCGCCCCCGCACAAAATCCCCCGCCGCTTCGGGCACCTCTTCATCCTGGGGATGTTCGGCGATGATCAGCCCGCCGTCGTTCATCAAAGCGGCCGTCAGCGGCAGCGCCTGCTGCAGAAGGCCGGTGCGGTACGGCGGATCCAGAAAGGCAATGTCAAAGGGCTTCTGCTTTCTCTGCAGAAACAGCAGCGAATCCATGTGGTGCACCCGGGCGCCCTGGGAGAGCCCGGTGGAGACGATGTTTTTCTGCACCACCTCAATGCTGGCCTTCGAGCTGTCCACGAAAACGGCCTCGCCCGCGCCCCGGGAGAGGGCCTCGAGCCCCATCTGGCCGGAACCGGCGAACAGGTCCAGCACCCGGCGCCCCTCCAGCCGGAACTGCAGCATACTGAACAGGCCCTCTTTTACACGCTCCGGTGTGGGGCGGACCGCCTCTCCCTCCAATGTGATCAGACGGCGGCCGCGGGCCGCCCCTGTAATAATGCGCATGTGTTTCTTCCCTTTCCACCGGGGAATACCCGATAATCGTTTTTATTATCCCATGGCAAGGGCGAAAAGTCAACTGTCCCCCTCAAATTCCGCTTCCTCTTCTTCATGCAGCGCCCGATAGACCTTCTCCGCCGCCGGCCGTGTCATCCCCGGGGCGGCGCGCAGCTCTTCGGCCGAGGCCCGGCGGATGGCCGCCATGGTGCCGAAATACTTCAGCAAGGATTTTGCCCGGGTGATCCCCACCCCCTCGATGGAGGTCAGCGTGGAGGAGATGTGATTTTTGCTGCGCTGCTGCCGGTGGAACCCGATGGCAAAGCGGTGCACCTCCTCCTGGATGGTACCGATCAGGGTAAAGGCGGCCCGGTTGCTGTGGATGGCCACCTCACCGCCGCCGGCCGCAATGGCGCGGGTGCGGTGCTTGTCGTCCTTGACCATGCCAAACAGCGGGATGGAATATCCCCTTTGCTGCAGGATGGGCGCCACCGCCGCCACATGGCCGCTGCCGCCGTCCAGCAGGATGCAGTCCGGCAGCCGGCCGAATCCCTCGCCGGAATCCCGGTTCTTCTCGTACTCCTCCAGCCGGCGGGTGATCACCTCCCGCATCGAGCCGTAGTCATCCTGCCCCTGCACGGTCTTGATTTTGAATTTGCGGTAGGCGGATTTCAGCGGCCGGCCGTTCTCAAATACCACCATGCCGGCCACATTCTCCCCGCCGCCCAGATTGGAGATGTCGTACGCCTCAAGATACACGGGGGGCTTTTCCAGCCCCAGCAGCCGGGCCAGCTCATCCAGCGCGGCAGTCTCGTGGCCGGTATTCCGGCCGGTGCGCTGGGCCAGCTGTTCGGCCGCATTGGTCCGGCACATTTCCACCAGCTGCTTCTGCTCGCCCTTCTGGGGGATGTGGATGGTCACCTTCCGACCGGCCTTCTCCCCCAGCCACCGCGCCAGAAGCTCCTGTCCGTCGGGAAAATCGTCCATCGTCACCCGCGGCGGAACCCGGTCGCGGATGCCGTAATACTGCTGCAGAAATTCCCCCCGGGCCTCCCGGTCGCCGCCGCCGTCCTTCACAAAGAAGGTCTCGCGGTCGCACAGCCGGCCGTTCTGAAAGCGGAACACCTCGAAGCACCGCTCGCTCTCGTTCTGCACCATGGCGATCACATCCTGCTCGGGCACCGAAGAGGCCACCACCTTCTGCTGGTCGCTCATCTTGCGGATGGCCGCCAGCCGGTCCCGCAGCCGGGCCGCTTTTTCAAATTCCAGGTTTTCCGCCGCCTGCTCCATCTCCCGGGTCATACGCTTCACCGCCGCAGCCGAGCCCCCTTCCAGAAAATCCAGGGCCTGCCTGACCTGCTCGCGGTACTCCTCGGGCCGGATCTTTCCCCGGCAGGGCGCTGAGCACTGCTTGATAAAATAATTCAGGCACGGCCGCCCCTTTCCGATTTCCTGGGGAAACCGCCGGCTGCAGCTGGGCAGCTGAAAAATCTTTTGGGCCTCGTCAATGCTCTGTTTGACGGCCCACGAACTGACGTACGGCCCCACATAGGAAGCGCCGTCCTCCGCCACCTGCTTTGCCTCGCTGATGCGCGGCCACTCGCCGGGGCTGATGCGGATATAATGATACCCCTTGTCGTCCTTCAGCAGGATGTTGTACTTGGGGCGGTACTGCTTGATCAGGCTGCACTCCAGCACCAGGGCCTCGAATTCGCTGTCGCACAGGATATACTCAAACCACTCCACCTGGCTGACCATCCGGCGCACCTTTTCCGGGTGGTTTTTGGGCGAGCCAAAATATTGGCTGACCCGGTTTTTCAGCGCCTTGGCCTTTCCCACATAGATGATGGTACCGGTTTTGTCGTGCATCAGGTACACCCCCGGATGCAGCGGCAGCTTCATGGCCTGGCGGCGCAGCTGCTGGATATGCGGATTTCTCTCCTCCACCTTTTCTCCCCCTTCCCCGAATCGCTACAAAAAAAGCACCGCCGAAGCGGTGCCTTTTTTCGCAAAGCAAGATGACTTTGTGAAGCCTTACTCGGCAAAGCCGGACTTCACCAGTTCTACGAGGCTGTCAACGGCTTCCTGCTCATCGGAACCATCGGCAATGATGCGAATGCTGGTGCCGCCCACGATGCCCAGGGACAGAACGCCCAGCAGGCTTTTCGCGTTGACACGGCGCTCCTCTTTCTCCACCCAAATCGAAGACTTGAACTCATTGGCTTTCTGGATGAAGAAAGTGGCAGGACGGGCATGCAGACCGACCTGATTCTGAACCATAACTTCTTTAACGAACATGTGATTCACTCTCCTACATTTCTTGTTTGGTATTTGTCTTTTTACCCTATAGAAAATAGACTGCCACAAAACAGAAAGATTATCTCGATTACCGTTATTATATCACAATTCGACCCTTCGTCAACAAACCTTTGCGATTTTTGGCTTCCTACACATGACCCGGTTTTTTGTTTTTTCGGCGTTTGTGCATTTTGCCATTTCAGTGGAAAAAAATAGGCGGACTTGTCCGAAGAATCTTCCGCATTTTGCACGAAAGCCGTTCCAAGCCGTCATACAGGCGCCTTTTTCTCCCGGGATCTTCCGGTTTCTCTTTTCCCCACGGGAAATTTGTGCAAAGGCGGGAAAAAGCGCCTTCATTTTTCCTGTGACGAAGCTGCCGCTTCCGCCTCGGCTTCCCGCAGCAGCTTTTCCTTTTTCCGGTCCAGGATCAGCTTTTCCATCATATCCGGGCGCAGGGTTTTGGTGCGCAGCAGCTGCTGTCCCATACGCCAGTCGGCGATTTTCCCGTGGTGGCCGCTGAGCAGAACCGGCGGAACCGGCCGGCCGCGCCATACGGCCGGGCGGGTGTACTGCGGGTACTCCAGCAGCCCGGCATAGTGGCTCTCCTCCTCAAAGCAGGCGGAATCCGCCAGCACCCCGTCGATCATCCGGCTGACCGCATCGGCCAGCGCCAGCGCCGGCAGCTCGCCCCCGGTGAGCACAAAATCCCCCAGGGAGATCTGCTCATCCACATAGGTATCGAGGATCCGCTCGTCCACGCCCTCGTAATGGCCGCACAGAATGGCGATGTTGTCCATCCGTGCCAGCTCCCGCACCCGCTGCTGGTTCAGCACCTTCCCCAGCGGGGACATATAGATCAGGTGCGGCTTTTCCCCCAGATGGGCGGTCAGGTCGTCGATGCAGGCGGCGATGGGCTCGGCCATCATCAGCATCCCCTTCCCCCCGCCGAAGGGGCAGTCATCTACCCGCTGGTGCTTATCATAGGCGTACTGCCGGATCTGGTGGCAGCAAACCTGCAGAAACCCGCCCCGGCGCGCGCGGCCGATAATGCTCTCGCTCATCACCGCTTCGCACATCTCGGGGAACAGCGTCAGAAGGTCAATCCGCATCGTCAAAAATCCCCCCGATCGGGCGCACGGTCATTCTGCCGTTTTCCACATCCATGGTCCCGATCATGGCGGGAACCGCCGGGAACAGATAGGTTTTCCCCTGCCCGTCGGTAATCTCGTACACGTCGTTGGCACCGGTGGTGATCACATCCGTCACCCGCCCGTACAGGCGGCCGGTCTCCTCGTCGTACACCTCGCACTGCAGCAGATCCTGCACGAAAACGCGGCCCTGCGGCAGCGCCACATCCGATTTTTTAAAATACAGTACCTTGCCGCGCAGGGTATCCCCCATGGTGGCACTGGTCACCCCCTCCAGCGTCAAAAGCAGAAAGCTCTTGTGCACACGGCTGTGCTGCACCGTCACCTTCTGCGCGCCGTTGGGATCCCAGTACAGGGTCTTCACCCCGCGCAGGAACGCCGGGTCGTCGCACCAGGATTCCATCCGCAGTTCACCCCTGACCCCGTGGGTGCCCACAATGCGGCCCGCCTCCAGATACTCTTTGCGCATATGCCTTTTCCCCTTTCCCGTTTCCTCTCCGCGCGGCGGAAAAGAAAAGGGGCTGCAACACCACCGGTCACAGTCCCTTTGCTCGCTTTCTTCAGTCGATCTCCACGACCACTTTCCCGTCCTGACGGGTGGCCGCCGCACGCATGACAACGCGGATCGCCTTGGCGATCCGGCCCTGTTTGCCAATGACCCGGCCCATATCCTCCTCGGCGACATGCAGGTGATAGACCACCGTGCCGTCCTCCAGGGGTTCGTCCGCATCCACACGAACTTCCTCGGGCTTTTCGACCAAGCCCCGTGCAATCAATACCAGCAAATCCTGCATGGATGTACCTCCTGTCTGCGTTACCGGTCAAACCATTACAGCACGCCGTGCTTCTTAAACAGAACCTTCACGGTATCCGTGGGCTGGGCGCCGTTGGCAATCCACTTCTTGGCCTTCTCGGGGTCAACCTTGACAACCTTGGGTTCGACCATGGGGTTGTAGTAGCCGATCTCCTCGATGAAACGGCCGTCGCGGGGATAACGGGAATCCGCTACCACAATGCGATAGAAGGGGGATTTTTTCGCGCCCATTCTGCGAAGTCTGATTTTTACTGCCATAGTGTGTGTACCTCCAACATACAATAAAGTAAAAAATTGAATATATCTCTTCACCAAAGAAGGGGGATCCTCCCCCTCATGGAGTAAGATTCGGTTATCCCATCGGGGGCATAAAGCCCGGCGGCATCATGCCGCGGCGCTTTCCCTTGCCGCCCTTCATCTGCTTGACCATCTTCTGCATCTGCTCGAACTGCCGCAGCAGACGGTTTACATCCTCCACCTTCATGCCGCAGCCGGCGGCAATGCGCTTTTTGCGGGAGGGGTTGATGATCTGCGGGCGGGCGCGCTCGGCCGGCGTCATCGAGAGAATAATCGCCTGCATCCGGTCGATCATGCGGTCGTCCACATCCACATCCCGAAGCTGCTTTTCCACGCCGGGGAGCTTGCTGAGGATCCCCTTTAAGGGGCCCATTTTCTTCACCTGCTCGAACTGGCTGAGAAGATCGTTGAGATCCATGCGGTTCTGCATCATCTTCTCGCCGGCCTCGCGGGCCGCCTTCTCATCCATCCGGCTCTGGGCTTCCTCGATCAGGGAGAGCACATCCCCCATGCCGAGAATCCGGGACGCCATCCGGTCGGGGTGGAACGCCTCCAGATCCCCGATTTTCTCGCCCACGCCGGTGAACTTGATGGGCTTGCCCGTCACGGCGCGGATGGAAAGTGCCGCACCGCCGCGGGTATCGCCGTCTAATTTCGTGAGAATCACGCCGGAGATATCCAGCAGGTCATCAAAGGTTTTGGCCACGTTCACCGCTTCCTGGCCGGTCATGGCATCCACCACCAGCAGGATATCAGTGGGCGCCACCGCCTCTTTGATGCGGCGCAGCTCGTCCATCAGCTCCTCGTCGATCTGCAGGCGGCCGGCCGTATCAATCAGCACAAAATCAAAGCCGTAGTCCCGGGCATAGCGGATGGCCTCCTGCGAGGTCCGGACCGGATCCTGCGTGCCCCGTTCGAACACCTCGGCCCCGGCCTTTTCGCCCACCACCTGCAGCTGCCGGATGGCAGCCGGGCGGTAGATATCGCCCGCCACCAGCAGCGGGCGGTGCCCCTGCCGCTTCAGCCAGGCGGCCAGCTTGGCCGCATGGGTGGTTTTACCGGCGCCCTGCAGGCCGCACAGCATGACCACCGCCGGCGGACGGGAGGGCGACTGCAGCCGCGCCTGCTGCCCGCCCATCAGGGCCGTCAGCTCCTCATTGACGATTTTAATCACCATCTGGGCCGGCGTCAGGCTCTCCATCACATCGCTGCCCACCGCCCGCTCGGTCACGGTTTTGGTGAAATCCTTGGCGACTTTATAGTTGACGTCCGCCTCCAGCAGGGCCAGGCGCACCTCGCGCATGGCTTCCTTCACGTCGCTCTCGCTCAGCTTTCCCTTGCTCTTCAGTTTTTTGAACGCATTGCCGAGCTTTTCGGCCAACCCGTCAAACGCCATGGGATCCTCCCTTTCCTGTGATTATTCCCCGGTGGTGCCCTGTTCTTCCTCTTCGCACAATTGCTGGGCGATCTGCAGAATCAGGCCCACCTGTTCGGAAATGGCGGCAATGCTGCCCGCCTGCTCATTATATCCTTCAATGGCCACGGCCGCATCGCAGATCCGGGACAGGCCGTCGCGCATCCGGTGAAAACGGCGGGCCAGACCCAGCCGCTCCTCCATCTCCTTCAACTGGCCCTGTGCGCGCATGATGGCATCGCGCACGCCCTGGCGGGTGATCCCCTGATTCTCTGCGATTTCCGAGAGCGACAGGTCGTCGTTGTAATAATACTCGATCATTTCGCGCTGCTTTTCCGTGAGCATATCGCCGTAAAAATCCAACAAAAACGAAATCTCGAGATCCTTGGCCACCGCCTGCGCCCCCTTATCTGTAAAGTTGTTTTCTTTACAGGTGATACTATACCATATTTCCCCTGGTTTGTCAACTGGGGATTCTATCCCCGGGGATTTTTCCGGCCGGAAACCCCGCGGCACACGCATCCGCCTATCCCAGGGCCCTTTGCAGCAGCCCCTCCAGCGCCTGCCCCAGCAGCGAGAGCGCCGGATCGGTTTTGATACGGAACACCCCGTTTTCATACGAGCAGGAGACAACGGAAAGCGAGGCCGAGATCCCCAGGGCGCCGAGGGACAGCGAGGGGAGGGCGACGATCAGCGTCTGTCCCTGCACCGCGACAAAATCCGGCAGCGGCGCTTTCGACAGCGCCCAGGCCGGAGAGACCGGCAGCGCCCCCAGAAAGACGGACTGCACCGTCCCCGTCAGGCACCCGTCCTCCTCCTTGATCTGTACGCACCCGTTCGCCCGGGCCGAAAAGGGGCCGACGGAAACCGGCAGGGAAAAGCACAGCTGGTCGGGTTTCTCCCCCGCCCAGACCGAAAGCTCCCCATCGCTGTGGCGGGAGAGCCAGCCGTTGATCTCCTCGCAGCGGATGGAAAAGGTGCTGTCCGCCAGCGCGGCCCCGGCCGCCCGGCGCAGCAGCTCCCCGGACGACACGTCTTCGCACGCTCCGCTCTCCCCCGGAAAAGCGAAAACCAGCACGGCGAGGACCGCCGCCAAAGCGGTCAGCCCGGCCGCCAGCCCGGCCGCCAGGCGGGCCCATATCCGGCGCATCCGGTGCTTTTTCATCCGCTTTTCCCCCTTTTTATGCCGATTTTTTACCGGATCGCCATCCAATCGAAAACGGCCGCGCAAATTTCTTTCCACGGCCGTTTTTCCCTCTTTATTTCAGTTCCACAATGGTCACGCCGGATTCGCCCTCGCCGTACACCCCCAGGCGGAAGGAACGCACCGCCTTGTGATGGCGCAGGTGCTGCTGCACCGCCGTGCGCAGCACACCGGTGCCCTTGCCGTGGATCACGGTGACCTCGTGCAGATTGCTGAGCATCGCGTGGTCGAGGAACAGATCCAGTTCGCTGAGCGCCTCTTCCGCCGATTTCCCCCGCAGGTCAATCTCATTGAGGCGCCCGCTCTGGGAGACGCTGTCGTTGTGGGCGCTGCCCCCGGCCATCGCCCGGGTGACCCGCCGCTCCCGGCGGTTGGGCTTTGCCGCTTCGATCTGCTTTTCGGTGAGCAGCCGCAGGTTTTTCACATCGACCCGCGTTTTGATAATCCCGGCCTGCACCAGCACGGTGCCGTCCTTCGGATCCTCCAGCAGCACGGCGTTTTTGTCGATATCAAAAATCAGCACGCTGTCCCCCTTTTTCAGCGGGCGCGGCAGGACGTACCCCTCATTCAGGCGGCTGCGGTCAATGGGATCCGCCGTGTTTTCCAGCTGGCGCACCCCCGCCCGCAGGCGGGCCTTCTGTTCGTTGGCCGCCTGTTTGTTCTTCTGGCGGCGCAGCTCCTCCATCTCCTGCAGCAGGGCGTCCACCTGCGCCCGGGTCTGAGAGACCAGGCGCGCGGCCTGCACCTTGGCCTGCTCCAGCGTGTGCTGGGCATCCAGTTCGGCCCGGCTGCGCAGCGCCTGCGCTTCCCGCTCGGCTTTTTCCGCCTCGCGGGCCGCCTGCGAGGCCGCCTGCTTCTCGTCCTCCAGCTTCTGCCGGCCGGCCTCCAGCTTTTCCACCACGTCGGAGAACCGGGTGCTCTCCTCCGATACCAGGTCCCTGGCGCGGCTGACAATCTCCTCCGGCAGGCCCAGCCGCCCGGCGATGGCAAAGGCGTTGGATTTTCCGGGCACGCCGATCAACAGCCGGTAGGTGGGCCGCAGGGACTTGACGTCAAATTCACAGCAGGCGTTCTCCACCCCGGGTGTGCGCAGGGCATAGGCCTTCAGCTCCGCATAGTGGGTGGTGGCCATCAGCCGCACGCCCTTCCGGCGCAGGGCTTCGATCATGGCCTCGGCCAGGGCCGCGCCCTCGATGGGGTCGGTTCCGGCGCCCAGCTCATCCAGCAGCACCAGGGTGCGCTCGTCGGCCTGCTCCAGAATGCGGATCTGGTTGACCATGTGGGACGAGAACGTGGACAGGGACTGCTCGATGCTCTGCTCATCCCCGATATCCACCAGCACCCGGTCGAACACCGAGACCTCGCTCTCGTCCCCGGCGGGGATCATCAGCCCGCACATGGCCATCAGGCACAGCAGGCCGGTGGTTTTCAGCGAGACGGTTTTGCCGCCGGTATTGGGGCCGGTGACCACCAGGGTATCAAAATCCTGCCCCAGCAGGATATCGGTGGGCACCACCTTCTCCGGATCAATCAGCGGATGGCGTGCCCGCAGCAGCCGGATACGGCCGCTGCCGTTCACTTTCGGGCGCACCGCTTTCATTTTATAGGCAAGGCTCCCTTTGGCAAACAGCACGTTCAGCGCAATGGCATGGCGGGTGCTCTCGATAATGCTGTCGGCAAAGGTGCCCGCCTCCCCGGACAGCTCCAGCAGGATCCGCTCGATCTCCGCCTTTTCCTCCGAGAGGAGCAGGCGGATCTCGTTGTTCGCCTGCACCACGCTCATGGGCTCGATAAAGACCGTGGCGCCGGTCTGCGAGGTATCGTGGACCAGGCCCGGCACCTCATTGCGGAACTCGCTGCGCACCGGCACCACAAAGCGCCCCTCGCGCATGGTCACAATGGGATCCTGCAGGTATTTGACCACCTGGGGCGAGCGGATCATCTTATCCAGATGGTCCCGGGCCCGCTGGGAGGCCGCGCGGATCTTCCGCCGGATGGAGGAAAGCTTTACGGACGCCGCGTCGGCGATCTCCTCCTCATTGACGATCGAGGTGAAAATTTTCTCCTCCAGATACTTATTGGGCTGAATGCATTCAAAGCGCCAGCCAATACTGACCGATACTCCCTCGCTGCGGCTGCGCCAGTCGAGAATCCCCCGCAGGGTGCGCAGCAGCGCGGCCAGCCGGAGCAGCTCGGACGGCAGCAGGGCGGCGCCCGCCTGGGCACGGCGCAGGGCGTTCTCCATGCTGCACAATCCCCCGAAAGAGGGCGAACCGAACCGCGCCATCAGCACATAGGCGTCGTCGGTCTCCTGCAGCATTTTTTCCACCGCCGTCAGGCTGGTCTCCGGCACGATGGCCAGGGCCAGCTCCTCCGCCTCCTTGCAGGCCGTCTCCCGGGCCAGCATCTGCAGGATCTTGTCAAGCTCCACCGCACGAAGGTGGCGCTGTGCATATTCCTGTTTCATCCTATTCCTTTCTTTCCCGGATTATTCCTCCGTAATCCTGTGGTAAAACTGCAGCGTATCGAACGAGCGCTGCATCACCTGATATGTATATTGTTCGGCCGCCTGACACAGCTGTTTCTGCTCCTCCTCCGGCAGGGAAAAGGCGAACAGCTTTTCAAAATCGGCATAGA
>JALENG010000028.1 GCA_022767925.1 Clostridia bacterium | reverse complement strand
TCCTCCCCGGGGTCCGGCAGGGTGAAATCCGACGCTGTCAGGATCTGCGGCCGGTACGGATGGTAGTACAGCACCTGCCCGTGGGTTTTGTCCGCAATCAGAAACGTTTCCTCCGGATAGCGGTCGCAGAAATGCGGCGCCAGCAGGGGCAGCACCTGGCTTTTGGGTTCGATCACTGCGGCCAGCACCGTCCGCTCCGGCGGCGCCGGGAGCAGTGCCTGATCCTCCCCGGCATCCGGACTCCCTTCCGGGCCCCACGCCCCCCGGTACTCGGAAAAGCGCAGGAATTCCAGAAAACAGTGGGCCTCGTTGTGCAGGTTTTTCACCGCACGGTGCAGGGGATACACCGATTCGTCCGTCAGGCGGGAGAGGACGCTGCCGCCGTACCGGTACCCCTGCCGGATAAACCGCAGCAAGGCGCTCTCTTTTTCCGGCAGGCAGGTCAGGAACCCCTCTTTAACAAAGCGCGCGGCCTGGGGGGACATCTTTTTGGGAAACGACGCTTCCACCCGCCGGGCATGGTCCTCCTGTGTTTCGATCCACCGCTCGGGGTACAGCGTGGCCTGCTCGTCCTCCGCCGGGAGGATCATCACGGGGATCTCCTTTCGGGAAAAGCTCTCGAACACACAGCACAGAAACCCGTCAAAGCTGCCGTCGTACCGATAGACCACCGGTTCCGTCATCCGGCCTGCCCCCTTCCTTCTTCCAGCAGAATCCGCAGGCTGCTCTCGCCCAGCCGGGCCGTCTGAAACAGGCTGAGCTGCTCCCCCTCGCTCTCCCCCAGCAGTTCCTTTCCCTGCTGGGTAATCAGGTCCCGCAGGGCCGTGCGGGGCGTGGCCCGCAATCCGGGCAAAGCCTGCCCGCGGCAGGTAAGGAAATACTGGGCGCGCTTCAGCACCACCCCCAGCTTTTTCAGGTCCTCGAACCGCAGGGAGGCGCTGCGCCGGGCCGTCAGAATCGCCCGGGCCGATTTGGGGCCGATCCCCGGCACGCGCAGCAGCGTGTGCAGATCCGCGCGGTTGACCTCCACCGGAAAAAACTCCGGATGGGTCAGTGCCCAGCTGCACTTGGGGTCCAGCAGGGGGTTCAGATTGGGGTGCTGCTCATCCAGTATCTCCCCGGCGGAAAATCCGTAAAAGCGCATCAGCCAGTCCGCCTGGTACAGCCGGTGTTCCCGCAGCAGGGGTGGTTTTGTGTCCTTTCCGGGCAACAGGGCGTTTTCCACCACCGGTACATACGCCGAAAAAAACACCCGCTTGAGCGTATACTTCCGGTACAGTCCCTCAGACAGGGTCAGGATCTGGCGGTCGCTCTCCCCGGTGGCGCCGACAATCATCTGGGTGCTCTGCCCCGCGGGCACAAACGACGGTGTCCGCCGGTAAACGGCCAGGTCGTGGCGGTTTTCCTCGATTTTCCCGGCGATCAGCCCCATGGGCTGCAAAATGGACTGCTTCGTCTTCTCCGGGCACAGCGTGTGCAGGCTCTTCTCCGAGGGCAGCTCGATATTCACGCTCATGCGGTCGCACAGCTGCCCCAGCCTCTCCAGCAGGCGCGGGTCGGCCCCGGGAATCGCCTTGACATGGATGTACCCCCGGAACCGGTACTCCTCCCGCAGCAGCCGCAGGGTCTCGATCAGCTGTTCGCAGGTGTAATCCGGGCTTTTCATCACGCCGCTGCTCAGAAACAGCCCCTCGATGTAATTGCGCCGGTAAAAACCGATGGTCAGCTCGCACAGCTCCCGTGGGGTGAACGCGGCCCGGCGGGTATCGTGGCTGCGGCGGTTCACGCAGTACCGGCAGTCATAAATGCACACATTGGTCATCAGCACCTTTAAAAGAGAGATGCACCGCCCGTCCGCTGAAAAGCTGTGGCACAGCCCGGCGGCCACCGTATTGCCCAGCGCGCCCTTCTGCCCGCCGCGGCTCGACCCGCTGGAGGTACAGGATACATCATATTTGGCGGCATCGGTCAAAATTGTCAGCTTTTCTTCCACCGTCATGGGAACGTCCTCCTCATAAAATAGAACATTTGTTCTCTTTTATGATACTCCCTCTTCCCCGGTTTGTCAAGCCCCAAAGGAACCGCGCAAGCGGCACAGGTCTGCCCGCCAAAAAGCGGCCGGAGGGAACATTCCCCCGGCCGCTTTTTCTTTTGCCGTTTTTCTTTTTCTGCCAAAAATCAGCAGGTGGCGCCGCCCTTCAGGTGCTTCTGCGCGGTTAGGTTCTCCTGCTTGCGCGACAGCAGATCGTCGCTCAGCAGCTGCTCCTGCACATTCTCAAAGCCCAGCCGGGCCACCGTGTCGGCGAACCGCTCGCCGGTAATGCCCTGCTCGCGGAACAGCAGAATCGCCTTTTCCACCACATTCAGCACTTCCTCCCGGTCGGTGAACACCTTGTCGAGGTACCGGCCCTGGGCCACGCGCTTGCCCCAGCGCCCGCCGATATACACGCGGTACCCGGTCACGCTGTTGGCAAAGGCGCCGAACGGGCACTTATTCAGGCAGCGGCCGCAGTGGTTGCACTGGCTGTCGTCCACAACGATTTTGCCGTCCTGCACGCTGGCCACCTGAATGGGACAGCTCTTCTCCACCTGGCACACCTTGCACCCGCGGCACTTGTCATAGTCGATCTGCGGTACCCGCTGGCCGATAATGCCCAGGTCGTTCAGATCGGGCTTTACGCAGTTGTTCGGGCAGCCGCCCACGGCGATCTTGAACTTGTGGGGGAGCTTGACGCTGCTGTACCCGTGGAAGAAACGCTCGTGGATCTCCTCCGACAGGGCGAAGGTGTCGATCAGCCCGTACTGGCAGGTAGTCCCCTTGCAGGAGACCACCGGGCGCACCTTGGAACCGGTGCCGCCGGTCTCCAGCCCGGCCTGCATCAAAAATTCGCGCAGGGGCTCGATGTTCTCAAAGGGCACGCCCTGAATTTCCATGGTCAGGCGCGAGGTCATGGTGACCGCCCCGCTGCCGAACCGCTCGGCGGCCTCGGCGATGGCGCGGGCCTCCTGGGCGGTGATTTTGCCGTTGCGGGTGATCACGCGGCCGTTAAAGCGGTCGGGCGTATTCTTGTCGTGCAGAAAGCCCAGCGCCTTTACCCGGGTGATCTCCTCGGGCGAAACGGAGGCCTGCACGTTCTTCACCCGCACCTCGTTAAAGAAGGTGCCGCCCTCCAGCACGAGAGTCTGGGTATAGCCATAATGGCGCAGCCGGTTTTGCAGAAAATAGGCGCGCTTGCCGCGGTTGCACACCAGCAGCAGCTTTTCGTCCTTTTCCACACCCTCCAGCGGGCCGTTCACCGCCGTCAGCTCCACCTTATCGGCGCCGCGGATCGCCTGCTCGCGGCTCAGGTCGATCACCCGGTACTTGTCCGCCTTTCCGGCCGCGTAATCGGCGGGCGTCAGGCTGACAAAATCGCCAGAAAGTTTATTTTCAAGAATATATACAGTTTGTACAAATGGATGAATCGCCGTGGAGAACGGCGGGGCATAGGCGTAATCCCCGTTGTCATAGTCCTCCAGCACGGCGCCCATGTTCAGCCCCGTCACGGCAATATCCACCATCTTGTCCACCGCGCCGGGCCCCAGCACCTGCATGCCCAGCAGCCGGTGGCTGCTCTTCTCGGCGATCAGCTTGGTCACAAAGAAGGCGGCGTCCGGATAGTAGTGGGCCTTGTCATCGGTCACGGCCACCACCGTCTCCACGTCAAAGCCGGCCGCTTTGGCCTGCTCCTCGGTCAGGCCGGTGCGCCCTGCGGACAGGCCGGGCATTTTCACCACGCCGGTCCCCAGCACGCCGGGGTACGCCGCTTTTCTTCCCATCAGGCCCTGGGCCAGGGTGCGGCCCTCCAGATTGGCGGACGAGCCCATGGGCGACCACTGGGGGGCCCCGGTCAGCCGGTTTTTCACCAGCGCGCAGTCCCCCGCGGCATAGATATCGGGCAGGCTGGTCTGCAGGTTCTCATCCACACAGACGGCGCCCTTTTCCATGGCAAGACCCGTATCCTGCAAAAACGCCGTGTTGGGGCGGATGCCCGCCGCTGCGATCACAATCCCGCAGGGCACGTCCCCGGCGGAGGTGCGGGCCGCCTGCACGCTCCCCTCTCCGGACAGAGCGGTCAGGGTGGTGCTGGTCATCACGCGGATGCCGCTTTTTACCAGCTGGCGCTTTGCGTAATCGGCCATCTCGCGGTCCAGAATATGGGGCAGCAGCTGGGGCGCCATCTCCACAATGGTCACCGAGAGCCCCAGCGTCTGCAGGTTCTCGGCCGCCTCCAGCCCGATAAAGCTGCCGCCCACCACCACGGCGCGGCGCACGGCGTGTTCCTTTACCCAATCGCGGATCCGTTCGGCGTCCTGCGGGGTGCGCATGGTGAATACCCCGGGAAGATCCGCTCCGGGCACCGGCGGCACCACCGCCGAGGCCCCCACGGCCAGCACCAGCCGGTCGTACTCATAGCTCTTCTCTTCGCCGGTCTCCGTATCGCGGGCCAGCACACGGTGCCGGTCAGGCAGCACCCGGGTGCACTCCTGCCCGGTGTACACCTGCACCCCGGTCAGGGATGCATACATCTGCGGGGTATTGACCACCAGTTCGCTTCTCTCCTCGATCAGGCCGCCCACATAGTAGGGCAGCCCGCACCCGGCATAGGAAATCTCCCGGTCGCGGGTCAGAATCGTCACCTCGGCATCCCGCGAAAGGCGCTTGACCTTCGCAGCGGTTTTGGTTCCGGCCGCCACGCCGCCGATTATCAAAACTCTCATGGTTCCACTCTCCTTTTGTGTCATACGGTCTTTCGATCAGGGGGCGGTTACTCCTCCCCGTTTTGTGCCTCTTCCCGGTGGCAGCAGTGGACCACCCCTGCGCACTCGGGCTTTAGGTGCGCGCACACCAGTACGTCGCCCCCACGGATCACCAGCTCGCGCCCGTTGACCAGCGCGTCGGCAATCTGATGCCGGGCGTGCTCGTACATGCGCGTCACCGTTGGGCGGGAAACCTGCATTTTTTGGGCACACTGCTCCTGGCTGTAGTGCTCAAAATCGAGAAGGCGCATCACTTCGTATTCATCATAGCCGATCACGGCGCACCCCTGCCCGCCGTTTTCGGGCAGAAAACGGGTCACCCGGGGTTTGGAACAGATACACCGGCATTTCCGGGGCCTCCCCATGCAGATCCCTCCTTTTTGAATCTGCGGTCATTGTACCATTGTTATGAACATATGTCAATTAATCACCCCGTATTTTGTCTGCTTTTTTCTGGAAATTTTACAGGAACTTTACCGGGCGCCGGTTGCGCGGCGGAAAGCCATGCGGTATAGTAAAAGGAGAACACAAAGAGGGAGAGAATGGAATGGTTACGTTTGATCAGATCCGCCACAACGAGGAAATCCGCGCCCTGATCGAGGCCGGGGATCAGGCACTGGGGGTCATCGGCTTTACCGACCACGGGTACGGCCACGCCGGGATGGCAGCCAAGGGCACCGGCGACATTCTGGCCGCCCTGGGGTATGACGGGCGCACCTGCGAGCTGGGGCGCATTGCGGGCTTTATCCATGATATCGGCAACGCGGTCAACCGCTGCAACCATGCGCTGTCGGGCGCCCTGCTGGCATATCCCATCCTGCTGCGCGCCGGGATGGACGTGCACGAGGCCACGGCCATCATGACCGCCATCGGCAACCACGACGAGGGCACGGCCGCCGCCGTCACGCCCCTGTCCGCGGCGCTGATTCTGGCGGACAAGAGCGATGTACGCCGCAGCCGGGTGCGCTCGACCCGCAGCCGGGATGATTTTGACATCCACGACCGGGTGAACTTTGCGGCCGAGAGCTCGCGCCTGCTGGTAGATCCGGAGGAAAAGATCGTAACCCTCTCCATCCGCATCGACACCGGCATCTGCGCGGTGATGGATTATTTCGAGATCTTCCTCCAGCGCATGACGCTGTGCCGCAGCGCCGCCGCCTTTTTGGGGCTGACGTTTGAGCTGGTCATCAACGAAACCCGTATGCTGTAAAGGAAACAAAAAACCGGGGCCTGCTTTTTGTAAAGCAGACCCCGGTTCTCTTATGCCCCCAGATACGCACACAAAAGCCTCAGGGTGTTTTCGGCGCCGTCCCGGTGGGCGCGCTCGTATCCGTGGGAGGCGTACACCCCCGCCCCGATCAGCCCGTGTCGCAGGTCGTATCCGGCCGCCAGCGCGGCGTCGGCATCCGAGCCGTAGTGCGGGTACACATCCGCCGCATAGGCGATTCCGTTCTCCCTGGCGCAGCGGATCAGCTCGCCCGTCACCTGATAATCGTAGGGGCCGCGGCTGTCCTTCACGCAGATGCTGACCATCCGCTCGTCACAGGCAAGTCCCTGCCCCACGCAGCCCATATCAACGCTCAAAATCTCCCGGGCCCCGGCCGGCAGGGCGCCGCTGGCGCCGTGGCCCACCTCCTCATACACGGTGATGAACAGGTACACCCGGCGGCGCAGGGTGACTTCTCCCTCTGCCACGCGATGTGCCAGCGAAAGCAGAATGGCCACCGACAGCTTGTCGTCCAGGACCCGGCTTTTGATGTATCCGCTCTCCGTAAAACGGATGCGCGGGTCAAAGCACACCACATCCCCGGTCTCAATCCCCAGCGCTTTCGTCTCCTCCCGGTTTTTCACCGGCTCGTCAATCACCACCTCCATGGTGTCGAACGAGCGCTCCTGCGTGTGATAGTCACCGTTTACATGGATTGAGGGGTCGTTCATCTGCAGCGTGCCCTCGTACACCGCGCCGCCGCGGGTGTAAATGCGGCAGTTTTCACATTCGCAGTTGTGGGCGTTCAGCCCGCCCAGGTTGGTGATGCGCAGCCGCCCGTTCTCCTTGATCTCGGCCACCATACCGCCCAGGGTATCCAGATGGGCCGAGGCAATCACCGGATCCCCCTCTCCGCCCAGGCAGCAGCACAGGCACCCCTTGTTCGTCATCTGCGGGGCAAAGCCCCAGCTCTCCAGCTTCTCCTTGACCCATCCGGCGGCCCGCCGGGTGTACCCGGTGGGGCTGTCGATGGCCAGCAGCTCCCGCAGAATTTCCATCATCTCATCCATCCTATCTCCTCCTGTCACCGGGATAGGGCCCGGTTCCACTCTTCCTCCCGGAATCCGACCAGCACGCAGTTCTCCGCCACCAGCAGCGGCCGCTTGACCAGCATGCCGTCCGCGCTCAGCAGAGCGAGCTGCTCGTCCTCCGTTTTGCTTTTCAGCGTGTCCTTCAGCCCCAGCGCCCGGTACGAGCCCCCGCTGGTATTAAAAAACCGGGTCAGCGGCAGGCCGCTTTTTTTCTGCCAGACAAGCAGCTCTTCCCGCGTGGGGGGCTGCTCCCGGATGGGGCGGAACGTATAGGCAATCCCACGGCTTTTCAGCCAGGCCCGCGCCTTTTGGCAGGTGGAGCATTTCTCATATCCGATCAGGCAAATCATGATCATTTCTCCTCTTTTCCCGTAAACTGATAGGCAAGCCGGGCGGACCCGTCCTGCACATGGATCACCCCGCAGTACACAAAGCCGTTTCGCTCGATGGCGCGCCGCATGGGGCCGTTGTCCCGGTGAGTATCCACCCGCAGCCGGGCAAAGCGCGCCTTGGCATAGGAAAAGCACACATCCGATACCCGCGGCACCCGCCCGCTGCTGGCCATGCGGTGCAGGGTGGCATAGGGCTTTTCATCCGGCCAGGCCCCCTGTTCGATCACCCGGTAGGTGGGCTCCTCCCCGAAAATCAGGGTGAACACCCCCTCGATCCGCCCGTTCTCCACACAGACATGGCACTGCCCCTTTTCCATATCGGCCCGCACCTGCTCCGGCTGGGGATAGGCCCCGGCCCACTGGGTGGGATTGCCGGTCTGCTTCATGTAGCGCTTGGCCTGCTCGTACAGGGCCATAATGGCGGGCAGGTCTTCGGTTTTCGCGATTCGTATCTGCACAGGGGTTTTCCTCTCTTTCGCTTATTCTCCGCCGCAGAACGCCTTTGGAAAGTCCTTTCCGGGGAAATAGGCCCGGGTAAAGGCGCGCTCTCCCTTTTCATCAGCCACCTCGATGCGCACATAGCCATCCTGAGGCAGCAGGGGGAAGCGGGCGCCGGTCAGCGGCTCGCCGGCCACGCGCAGGGCCCGGCGGCTCTCACAGGCAAAGATGATCTCCCGGCAGGGTGGGCATTCCACCACCAGTTCGCCGTCTTCCACATACAAAGCGGTGATCAGCGGCCCGCCGGACGCATAGAAGTCCCCTTTCTCCAGCGCGGCGATCACCGCAGGATACGAGAGAGAGGGGGCGGCAATCATCGTGAACCCGCCGAAGGAATCGCTGTTCGGATGATCCAGCGGATGGTGATTGTGGTTGTCGTCACTGGCCACCACCGCCAGCCGTTTTCCGTGGCGCAGCATATCCTCATACACAAGGATGTTGTTGCTGTCCTGCCCGCCGTCGGCCGTACAGCCGTAGTTGCGCACCTCCATAGCAAAGCATCCCTCGTATTTGCCGTACTCTTCCTGGGTCTCCATGGACCACTGGGGATGATTGTAGCAGGCGAGAAATCCCATGGCCCCCGCCTTTCGGATCATGGCGTTCACGCTGTCGGGCGTATAGGCACGGGATAACCCTTCGTCCGGCTGCCCGGACGGGGTAGGGGTTTTGCTGTACAGATTCAGGTGGCAGCACCGGCACTGCATCCAGTCGGGTTTCTCCCCACTGAGAAAATCCACTTCATACCCGGTCAGCATCAGAAAGTCCTCCCGGTTTAAATCGCTGTGCTCCACCAGGCGGTTGTGGTCGGTCACCGCCAGAACGGAGTACCCCTTCTCCCGATAAATGTCCCGCAGTTTTTCCGGGGAAAACTCCCCGTCCGACAAATGGCTGTGACAATGCAGATTGGCTTTATACTGGCAGCCGCCGCTGGGCAGCAGGTCGATACGCGCCATGTGTTTTTCCTCCTTTTCCACTGCCAAGGCAGCGGTTTTTTTCATTACAGCACAAAAAGCACCAAAAGGCAAGGAATTTTTCCGGCGGCGGGCGCCTGCCGGAAAAGAAAGCCGGAATCGGACGCTCTCTCCGCCTTGTCTTTCCGGAAGGTTTGTGATAAAATTGAAAAAGATCCCGAAAAAATATTTTTTCTTTTGTGAGGTGAGAATATGGACACTGGCAATAGCGGCCGAAGTACGGACACGGTTTTCATACCAGAACAGAATTCTCCCGGCGCTGTGCCGCCGTCTGTATTCTGATTTTTACTGTGCGGGGATTCCCCGGCAGTTTTTCCGTATGAGAACCATTGTCCTCTTCCAAAAACGGCCCTTCACCGGCACCGCACAGGTGCGGGAAAACCGGCCTTTCGTCTCAGGAAGGCCGCTTTCGGCAGCAAAACCGTTTTGGAAGCAGCGGCAATGGGTTTTTTGCGCCCATTTTTCCGCTGCTCTCCTGCGCGCTGCCATTTTGATTCAGGCAAAGGAGGAAACGAGCAATGGCCGCAGAGATTATGGCCCCCATGGGGCACCCCGATTACAAAAGTGAAATTGCCGAGATTATCCGCAGCAGTCTGGCCCCGAAACTGAAAAAAGAGCGGATCCTCAGCTATCACGAGAACGATATCGCCGCCGCCCTCTCCCTGCTGACCAGGGAGGAGCGCAGCAAATTTTACAACATTCTGGACATCGACAGCTTATCCGAGATTCTGGAATACGCCGACGAGCTGTATGATTATCTGGAAGAGATGAACATGAAAAAGAGGATCGAGATCCTCTCCCGCCTGGAAACCCCGACCGTGGTGGAGTATTTAAAGGGGATCGAGAAAAAAGAGCGCAGCTCCATCATCGCGCTGATGGCCGATGACGCGAGAAGCGAAATTTCGCTGCTGGCCTCGTTCGATGAGGACGAGATCGGCAGCAAAATGACCACCAATTATATCCGCATTTCCAGCGGGATCAGCGTGCGGCAGGCCATGCGCGAGCTGGTGGACCAGGCCGCCGAGAACGACAATATCTCCACGCTGTATGTGGTGGATTCCGACGGCGTGTACTACGGCGCCATTGATCTGAAGGATCTGATTATCGCAAGGGACGGCACCGCGCTGGAGGAAATCACCCGGACGTCGTATCCTTATGTATACGCCAGCGAGCTGATCGAGGACTGCATCGAGCGCATCAAGAGCTATTCCGAGGACTCGATCCCCGTACTAGGGGAGGATAACACCCTGCAGGGTGTGCTGACCGCCCAGGATATCACCCAGATGAGCGATGACGAGATCAGCGAGGATTACGCGAAGCTGGCCGGTCTGACGGCCGAAGAGGATCTGCACGAGCCCCTTGGAAAGAGCATCCGCAAGCGCCTGCCCTGGCTGGTGATTCTGCTGGGGCTGGGGCTGATTGTGTCTGCGGTCGTAGGACTGTTCGAAAAGGTTGTGGCGAGTCTGACGCTGGTGGTTTGTTTCCAGTCGCTCATCCTTGACATGGCGGGAAATGTCGGCACGCAATCTCTCGCCGTTACCATACGGGTGCTGATGGATGAACAGCTGACCGCGGGACGGAAAATGCGCTTTGTCCTAAAAGAAGCCAGAGTAGGATTTTGTAACGGAGCGATTCTCGGTATAATGTCCTTTGTGCTGATTGGTCTGTACTTGTTCTGGGGAAAGGGAGAGGCGGCAACGGTGGCTTTTTCGGTTTCGTTCTGTACCGGAGCGGCACTGCTTGGGGCAATGCTTCTTTCCAGTCTTTCGGGTACCGCGATTCCGATTCTCTTTAAAAAGCTGAGGATTGATCCAGCCGTTGCTTCGGGACCCTTCATTACGACGCTGAACGACCTGATTGCCGTTGTAATTTATTACGGTTTGGCGTGGATGTTCATTCTTCATGTTCTGCATTTATAAAATTTTCGATTTGGGAGCGGATTCCGGTGCGGTTTGTATGCGCTGAAACCTTGTTCGAATGTCCCAAACGAACAGACCCCTCCAAACAGACACCATTCAAACATCCCCCTCTCTGAACAGACTCCGTAGGGGCGGATGCCCACATCCGCCTGCGTTTGTATCATTTTGCGAGATGTTTCGTCTATGCACGGGACGACGAGGGCGTCGTCCCCTACGGGATGACATTGAGAATGAGACATCTGCCCGAGCAATTAAGACGAACACAAAATCGTAGGGGCGGATGCCCACATCCGCCCATGTTTGTATCATTTTGCGGGAGGTTTTGTTTATGCACGGGACGACGAGGGCGTCGTCCCATACGGGATGGGATTAATTACTGCGCACACGGGACGATGAGGGCATCGTCCCCCACGATTTTTTGGTGGAGAATTTCCGTCAATAAAAAACATAGGTTCTGTGTTTAGTAACGGCACCCTCAGACTGCTAAAAAACGACATACTGAAAGG
>JALENG010000021.1 GCA_022767925.1 Clostridia bacterium | reverse complement strand
CAGGAAGGGAAGCCCGGCCGCATCAATATCCATGGCGGCGGCGAATGCACCGCTCGCTTTGACCAGTTCCATTTTCTGCCGGATGGTGTCCCGGTTCCAGGGCTTTACCGTGGGAACGCCCAGACCATTTTTCTCCCCGATGGCCTTGGTGGCGGCCACCATCACCTGGCTGTCCAGTCCGTCGCCGGTGAAAGCGGCAATGCCATTTTCGGCGCAGGCCGAAACCAGCACACTGTTATAGGTCAGGTCATTGTACAGATCGCTGTAATGCATACTGACGGCGCCTACCGGACCGGCAAAAAACGGGGCGGCAAAGGTGCGGCCGAACAGCTCGAAGGTGGTATCCACAGGGCGGCTGGGGAACAGTGTATCCATATTCACGCGGATCTGCTGCCATTTGTCAAAGTTGCGCATGGCGGTATCGCCCATGCCCTTGGCGCCGGGGCCGGGAATGGTATTACGGCAGGCCGCCCCGTTGCACACGGGGCACGCCTTACAGGCGCCCATGTGGCCGCGGGCATTCTGCAGAACTTCCTGATAATTCATGAAAAAGCTCCTTTCCGATGCAAACAAAATCTTTCTCTCATTATAGGGGGATTTTGGGATGCCGTCAATGGAGGAAAAGCCATGAAAAGAAAAATGGCGGTTTTGGTTGCAGTTTTCCATAGGATTGTTATAATGAAAGCAAGGACGGTTCTCCGGCTTGTAATGGATTATTTTTACCTTAATAAATGGAAGGGAAGGAGCACAAAATGAGAAAAGAGACGATGCTGCAGCAGGTGATGACGGCCCCCGGTGTGATCGAGTTCCGGGAAATCCCGGTTCCTCAGCCGGAAAAGGGGCAGGTGCTGGTGAAAATTCATCGGATCGGCGTGTGCGGCAGCGATATCCATGTGTACCACGGAAAGCACCCGTTTACCTCATATCCGGTGACCCAGGGACATGAGGTCTCCGGTTCCATCGAGGCGTTGGGCGAGGGGGTTACCGGTTTGTCCGTCGGACAGAAGGTTACCATCGAGCCCCAGGTGACCTGCGGCCATTGCCACCCCTGTACCCACGGAAAGTACAACCTGTGTGAAGAGCTGAAAGTGATGGGTTTTCAGACGACCGGCACCGCCAGCGAGTACTTTGCGGTGGATGCTTCGAAAGTCACCCCCCTGCCGGACAGCATGACCTTTGACGAGGGTGCCATGATCGAGCCGCTGGCCGTGGCGGTTCATGCGGTGCGCCGCGCCGGCGATATTAGCGGGCAGGACATCTGTGTACTGGGAGCCGGTCCCATTGGAATCCTGACGGCCCAGACAGCCAAGGCCCTGGGGGCTCGCCGGGTGATGATCACCGATGTCAGCAATACCCGGCTGCAGAAGGCGCTGGAGTGCGGCGTGGATCGGGCCGTGAATACGAAGGAAGAGGATTTCGCGGCGGCATTTGTGGGATTCTTTGGCCCGGATAAGGCGGATGTGATTTACGATTGTGCTGGAAACGATATCACCATGGGACAGGCCATTGCCAATGCGCGCAAGGGCAGCACCATCATTCTGGTGGCGGTGTACGCTGGTATGGCCCATGTGGATCTAGCTGTTTTGAACGACCACGAGCTGGATTTGAACACCACGATGATGTACCGCCATGAGGATTATGTGACGGCCATTGAGCTGGTGGAGCAGAAGAAGATCGCACTGGTTCCGCTGATGAGCAGCCATTTTGCGTTCCGGGATTATCTGCAGGCGTACCAGTATATCGACGAAAACCGGGAGAGCACCATGAAGGTGCTGATTGATGTGGACCGCTGAGGAAAACGAAAAAAGGGGGGAGAGCCTGTGGGAAGCCCACCTCTTTTGTTTCCCCTCCCGGCAGGCGCGCTCGATACGCCCGCAATAGAGATAGGAAAGCTGTATGGAACAAAATCCATTGGACCCCTTACTAAATCAGACAGATCGATGTCGAGGAATAACAGAACAGACGGCCGCCCTTTTTCAGTGGGGCGGCCGTCTGTTTTTGTGATTCAGTGAGGGCGCAGTTTTCCCAGGTGGGAGACGGTGAGCAGCAGGCTGCCGACCAGAAGAAAGATATCCGCCAGGTTCAGGATCAGCCGGCGCAGGCCGGGAAGGTCAAAATGGAGAAAATCCGTGACGGTGCCGTTTTTGGCCCGGTCCAGCAGGTTGCCCAGCGCACCGCCCAGCAGCAGGGCGCTCCCGGTTTGGAAAAGCCGGTCC
>JALENG010000020.1 GCA_022767925.1 Clostridia bacterium | reverse complement strand
CGCCAATCCTTTGGCGACGATCCTGTCGGCGGGGATGATGCTGAAGTATTCGCTCTCGCAGCCCGAGGCGGCCGCCGCGATTGACGCGGCCGTGGAGAAGGCGCTGAACCTGGCCCGCACCCCGGATATCTGGGTGGAGGGCATGAAGAAGGTTTCCTGCAGCGAGATGGGCGATCTGGTCTGCCAGCTGCTGTGAATATTTTTGGAGAAAGAATGACAGGGGGCGGCCGCCACAGGGGCGGCGCCCCCGCCGAAAAAGGGGCCGGGAATTCCCGGCCCCTTTTTCGGCATAAACCGTGGAGAAACAAATTTTCCATTTTACGGTATCTGTCAAGTGGAGTGTCAACAGCAAAATAAGCGATGCCTGGTTTTAGAACTAGGCATCGCTTATTTTTGTATATTGACGAAATCCATTTTTGCGGTTGTTATATTGTCATGTTGTCAGGAATCATCGAATGAACAAAACCGTCGTTATAGTTGACAAATCGAATATGAGCTTGCACGGCAGAAATGTAAGGGAGGGCCCTAATATCGAAAGAAAAGTTTACGGATATATCCGTGTCAGTACCAGAGAACAGAACGAGGATCGGCAGCAAATCGCCCTGCTAGAGGTTGGTGTTTCGGAAAAAAATATTTTTCTAGATAAGCAATCCGGAAAAGATTTCAATCGGCCGCAGTATAAAAAATTACTGAGAAAATTAAAAAAAGACGATCTGCTCTATATCAAGAGCATTGACCGTCTGGGGCGTAACTATGAAGAAATATTACAGCAATGGCGCATTCTCACGAAAGACAAAGGAATCGACATTGTAGTGATAGATATGCCATTGCTGGATACCCGCCGGGGAAAAGATCTGATGGGAACATTTCTCAGTGACATAGTATTACAGGTTCTCAGTTTTGTTGCAGAGAATGAACGCACTAATATCCGGCAGCGTCAAGCAGAAGGTATTGCCGCCGCAAAAGCCAGAGGAGTAAGATTTGGCAGACCCCTAAAGCCATTGCCGGAAAATTTCCATAGTGCTTATCAACGTTGGAAGCAAGGTAAGATTACAGGAACAGCCGCAGCAAAGGAGTGCAAAATGCCGTTGGCTACATTCCGATACCGAGCAGAGATTTACGAAAAGTCAGAATTGTTGTAAGGTTATTAATTTTAAATTTTACAAAAAGGTGTACCTTTTTGTAAAACAGGCCACTTCGTTATTTAGCTATATTTTAGCACGAAATCATCACCTTGTCTATAATGAATTGACAAGTTTTTCGCTGTGTTGTGTTGTGCTGAACTATACGAAAGTCATTTCTGAAAAGTACACTTTATAGCAAAATGGGTACTGTAAAAAGGAGGAAGTAGCATGAGTAATGAAAGATCGTGTCGACTATGTAAACATATCAAAACTAAAAACAAGTTTTTCGGAGGAAAGAAATTTGTATGTTCTCTACATAATCATGACGTTGGTGGAGTAGATGTATGCTCTAAATTCGAGCGAGATGGAGAGAAGGTTCTGCAGTATGCTGGGTTCCGGCATCATGAATGTGGTAGTTCAGATGGTTGCAATACCTGTGCTTATTACCAAAGCACTCATGGAAAGACGGAGACGATATATAGCTGCAAAAAGAACAATGTACAGTTTTGGCTTGGTTTTTCTCCAATGGATTATATCTGCGACAATTTTAAAGATGGGGGGTTGGATGCCCTGCTTGGCTATATGGCCGATCTGTTGATAGAGCAAGACCGGTATAAGAAAGATGGAATATGAGAAATATCAAGGTGGAAAAAGTGGTATATGGGTGTACCGGATGCTTGGTATATGCCAAATGAAGATTATGTCGATGCTTCCAACACAATGGTATGCGCCAAATAATGAATTTGATGAATGAAGAAAACCGGGTGATCAGTATATGGATTATTCTAGAATGATGTTATTGATTGTTGATGGTAAAAGATTTTAATAGTCCTGCACACTTGGAGATTTCAATTTTTGGTTCATCATGATTATCAAATAGAAGGTAATGGCCGTGGAAACTTCGTTTGGAACTATTATATTTATAATTTTTGTATTCTGCTATTTTATCTTTGGAATCAAAGGTGCGACAAGATTTGTTGACAACAATATGAGCAAATTGCTTTGTGACCCTAAAAAATGTTGGTTGAGATATGTGTTGATAGCTATTGCTGCTTTGCTTTTTGCTTACATAGAGTTTGCACGCTTAATCATATTGGCAATTTTGAAACTTGTCCGAATTATCACTGGAGGATAATCTATTGTTGTAAGCAATTTTATGAAAGCATTGAAAATTGAGGTTTTATAAGTCTATGAAAATTTTGGCAAGTGTTTATCAACGCATACTCGACTCTATGCCTGCTGTTCCACCTGAAATTGGTGGAATTCTGGGGAGCATTGATGGTGTCATTTGTGAATGTCAGGTCGATGCAGGGTGTCCCATACATTGTGGATGCTTCTATTCTCCGAATGTTGATTTTCTAAACGATACCATAAAAAATTGGCAAAGCAAAGGTATTGTTTTTCATGGCATTTTTCATACACATTTTTTTGGAGTACAAACCTTGTCAGATGGAGATATGGCCTACATAAATGTTATCTTGCAAGCCATGCCGACACACATTAGTGAACTATACTTTCCTGTTGTTGTGTTACCAGAGAAAATAGTAGTGTCATATTTGGCGATACACGATGGAAAGATGGTTAATATAAAAAACGATGAGTTGAGCATCGTATGAAAGGAGGGAAACTCATGTATAGTAAAGTTGAAATCAAATTGCCGGAAGGAACTTTTTGCGGCAATTGTCGTGACTGTAGGTACGCCGATTGGAATGATACCGATTCGAGCGGAAGGGTTTACTGTGATGGAGGATACGGAGGATACAACTATCCTAGTAACCGAAATGGATGCAATTATTGGAGGGAAGGTTAAACCTCAAATTGCATTTTGTCTGTGCTAATGTTGCAGCAATTTAAGCTCTCTATACCGAAGAAAATTTGTCAAGTAAACACAATTTCTTAGAAGAGAGATGGCGCTTTTCTATACCAATAGTAGTATATGCGCCAACAAATTGGAACAGCCCGGACTTTTCAATGTCCGGGCTGTTTTGCGACACTTCATTCTGAACAAAGAAATTGCATCCTGTATGCCACTATACGGCTACCTGTACAGAAAGAGAAAGCAACGTGATTTTGACCACATCACTTCCTAAAAACACATGGGTTAAATTTTTCTATCACCGCCAAGCAGGCCCCCGGTCGCAAAACCGGGGGCCTGCTGTCTGATTGGAGAAAGATTTTTCAGGTGGCTTCTTCCAAAGAGGAATCCAACTCGGTGCGGCTGATCTCTCCGCCGCCGATCACCCGGTCCCCATCATAAAAAACGGCGGCCTGCCCGCGGGTAATGGCGCGCTGCGGGGTGAGAAACTCCCCCTGCCAGCTGCCATCGGGCAGCGGGGTGAGCAGAAGGGGCTCCTCCTGCTGGTGATAACGCACCCGGGCTGTGCACCGGATGGGCCGGGACAGGGAGGAAAAGGCGATCAGATTCGGCTTTTCCACCCAGAACCGCCGGGAGAACAGGTCCTGATTTCGCCCGAGGACCAGCCGGTTGTTCGCAAGATCCTTCCAAACGACATAGAGCGGTTCGGGATAGGGGATGCCGATCCCCCGCCGCTGCCCGATGGTATAGCGGTACAATCCCTGGTGCTGCCCCAGCGTCTCGCCCCACAGGGTGACAATGGGGCCGGGGGTGGGCGTTTCGCCGGTGAACCTCTGCAGAAAGGCGGCGTAGTCTCCGTCCGGCACGAAGCACAGATCCTGGCTGTCCTGCTTTTGGGCGGTGGAGAGGGACAGCCGGGCGGCCAGGGCCCGGGTTTCCTCCTTGCACAGATCCCCCAGGGGGAACAGTGTGTGGGACAGCTGCTCCTGGGTCATGCCATACAGCACATAGCTCTGATCCTTTTTCTCATCCCGCGCTTTTTTCAGCAGCCACCGGCCGGTGACCGTATCCTGTTCAATGCGGGCATAGTGCCCCGTACACAGATAATCATAGCCCAACACCTGCGCCCGGCGGAAAAGCCGGTCGAATTTTAAGTGCCGGTTGCACTCGATACAGGGGTTGGGGGTGCTGCCCTGCCGGTAGCACGCGGCAAAGGGCTCCATCACGTCCCGGCGAAATTCCCGGGTGAAATTGAACACATAGTAGGGAATGTGCAGGCGCGCACACACTGCCCGGGCGTCCTCAATATCGGACAGCGAGCAGCAGGTCCGGCTGTGCACGCCGATCTCCTCGTTTTCGTACAGCTTCATGGTGGCGCCGGCACAGGAAAATCCCTGCTGTAAACAAAGAGCGGCGGCCGCCGAACTGTCAACGCCGCCGCTCATGGCAATCAGTACCTTTGTCATCCGTTTTCGTGGGCATGGCAGGCCGCACAATCCCCGGTGCACAGCTCCTCGGGATCATACGCAATGCCATTTTTATCGTAATAATCCTTTACGGCCGCCTTGACCGCCTCTTCCGCCAGCACCGAGCAGTGAATCTTGTGGGCCGGCAGGCCGTCCAGCGCCTCTACCACGGCCTTGTTGCTCAGCTTCAGCGCCTCCTCGATGGGTTTCCCCTTGATCATCTCGGTGGCAATCGAGCTGGTGGCAATGGCGCTGCCGCAGCCGAAGGTGTTGAACTTCACATCGGTGATTACGCCGTCCTTCACTTTGATATACATGCGCATGATATCGCCGCAAACGGCATTGCCCACTTCACCGATCCCATCGGCATCGTCCATTTTTCCCACATTGCGGGGGTTCTGAAAATGATCCATGACTTTCTCACTGTACAGCATGATTTCTGCCTCCTTCTTTCGTTAACCAATGGGCAATCTCGCCCTTTTCCAATTCATCCCACACGGGGCTCATATTCCGCAGATACGCAATCACTTCGGTTACGGATTGTACAATATGGTCGGCCTGCTGGGCGGTGATGTCATCCCCCAGCGACAGGCGCAGAGAGCCGTGGGCCACTTCATGGGGAAGCCCCAGGGCCAGCAGCACATGGCTGGGATCCAGCGAGCCGGAGGTACAGGCGCTGCCCGAGGAAGCGGCAATGCCCCTCATATCGAGAAGCAGCAGCAGGGATTCGCCCTCGACCCCTTCAAAACAGAAGTTGATGGTGCCGGGTACCCGGTGTTCCCGGTCGCCGTTTAAGCAGGCATACGGGATTTTGGACAGGCCCTCGATAATCCGGTCCCGCTGCGCGGTGATCCGCGCCGCATTTTCCTCCATGTGATCCACGGCCTCCTGCATGGCTACGGCCATGCCCATAATGCCGGGAATATTCTCGGTTCCGGCACGGCGGCCGCGCTCCTGGGCGCCGCCCTCGATCAGAATGGACGGACGGATGCCGCGGCGGGCATACAGCGCACCCACGCCCTTGGGCCCGTGGAATTTATGGGCCGACAGGGACAGCATATCGATGTTCATCTCCACCACATCCACGGGCACATGGCCCACGGCCTGCACGGCATCGGTGTGGAACAAAACGCCCCTCTCGCGGCACAGGGCCCCAATCTCCCGGATGGGCTGCAGGGTTCCGATTTCGTTATTGGCGAACATAATGGAGACCAGGCACGTGTCCTCCTGCAGGGCAGCGGCCACGTCCTCCGGCCGCACAATGCCGTTTTCATGCACATCCAGCAGGGTGACGGAAAAGCCCTCTTTTTTCAGCTTGTCCAGCGTGTGCAGAACCGCATGGTGCTCAAATTTGGTGGAGATAATGTGCTTTTTCCCCTTGCGCGCCCCCAGCAGAGCGCCGGTCAGCAGCGCCTGGTTATCCGCTTCGCTGCCGCCGGAGGTAAAGGTAATCTCCTTTGGGTCGGCATGCAGAAGGGAAGCGACGGTCTCCCGTGCCTGTAAAAGGGCAACGGCCGCTTCCTGCCCGCAGGTGTGCAGGCTGGAGGGATTGCCATACAGGGTATCAAAATACGGAAGCATGGCGGCTACCGCCGTGGGGCTGACCCGGGTGGTGGCGGCATTGTCGGCGTAAATATATGGGATTTTTTGCAGGGTGTCTTTCATGCAATCACCTAATTCCTATTTATTTTATGGGAATAGAATAACACAGAAACCCTATCTTGTCAATAGGATTTAAGGCTCCGGCCAAAAGTCCGCCGGTCCTCACACAAGGCGGCGGTCCAGCAGGTCCTGCACCGAGATCCCGGACAGATACTGGTCGATCAGGCTGTCCAGCTTTTGCCACATGGGCAGGGTCAGACAGCTGTCACTGTGGTCACAGGAGGGACCTTCGCCCCCGGCCAGACACTGCACCGGGGCCAGGGATCCCTCGGTCAGTTCCATAATCTCGTTGACAAAAATCGCGCTGGCCGGCCGGCTTAAGCGATAACCGCCCTCTTTGCCGCGCTGGCTTTTCACCACGCCGCCCTTGTGCAGCAGGGCGACAATCATCTCCAGGTACTTCATGGAGATATTCTGCCGGGTGGCAATTTGCTTTAAAGAAATAAATGTGCCGTCATCGTGCCCGGCCAGGTCCAGCATGATGCGCAGTGCATAGCGGCCTTTGGTAGAGATCATCATAAAACAGCACCCTCCTTCAATTCCTATTGTTTTATAGGGATAATAGAATTATGCCACAGCAGCAGCGAAATTGCAATGGAAAAATCCCCCGGCCCGCCGGTTTTTGATGCAGGGGCAAAGGCTTTACTTTTGGATGGGGCAATGGTACAATGAAAAAAACAGCGAAGAAAAGCGAATGAATCAGGAGAATGTCGATGTATAATCTTTCGGACAGCAAAACCGTGCAGAAAGTGCTGGAAAAACACGGCTTTCATTTTTCCAAAAGCTTGGGGCAGAATTTTCTGATCAACCCCACGGTCTGCCCCCGCATGGCAGAGATGGGCGGTGCGGCCCCCGATGTGGCGGCACTGGAAGTGGGGCCTGGGATCGGGGTACTGACCCAGGAGCTGGCCAAACGGTGCCGGAAGGTGGTAGCCATCGAGCTGGACCGGCGGCTGTTCCCGGTGCTGGAGGAGACGCTGGACGATTTTTCCAACGTGAAAATCGTACCAGGGGATGTGCTGAAAATTGACCTGCCGCAGCTGTTCGACGAGGAATTTGCCGGGATGGATGTCATCGTGTGCGCCAATCTGCCGTACTATATCACGTCCCCGGTAATCATGCGCCTGCTGGAGGAGAAGCTGCCCATCCGCAGCCTGACGGTGATGGTGCAGAAAGAGGCGGCCCAGCGGCTGTGCGCGCAGCCGGGCGAGCGGGCATGCGGGGCCGTGAGCGCGGCGGTGCGGTATTATGCCGAGCCCCGGGTGCTGTTTCCGGTCTCGCGGGGGAGCTTTATGCCGCCGCCCAATGTGGATTCGGCGGTGATCCGGCTGGATATCCGGGGGCAGGCCCTGCTTCCCGACGAGGAGGAGAGGACCTTTTTCCGCGTGGTGCGCGCCGCCTTCGGCCAGCGGCGGAAAACGGCGGTGAACAGCCTTTCGGCGGGGCTCTCTCTGCCGAAAGAGAGGGTGGCGGGTGCGATGGCGCAGGCGGGGTTATCCCCCACCGTGCGGGCCGAGCAGCTGACCCTGTCGGATTTTGCGGCGCTGAACCGCGCGCTGTTTAAGGAGGAATCGGAATGAAATACGCGCTGAGTTATCAGATGGCATGGGCCTTTTTCCTGCTGGCGGCCATTCTGTTTGCGGGGGCGGCGGCCACCTCGATGCTGCAGATCGAGCAGGTATCGGTGGCACTGTCGGCTGCGGCCATTGTGCTGGCGCTGTTCGGCATTTATATGGCGGTGGAATCCTGGGAGGAAAAGGATCCCGAGCCGCCGCAGGGCAAGCGCCATGGGAAGTGAGAAAAGCCGGGCGAGAAGCGGCCCCCGCCGGTTTTCCGAGAGGAAAAAGTGGGCGATCCTGATCACCGTCCTGCTGCTGATGATCCTGACGGTCGCGGTCCTCTTGGTGCGCACCTTTTTCTGCCGGTATGGAAAAACGGAAATCCGGGCGCTGTATAAGCAGGTGTGCGCCTCGTTCCTTGTGCAGGCACAGGAAAACGGAGAGACGATCGACCGCGTGCGCATTTCCGTGGACCCCTCGTTTGACAATGACTTTCTGTGGGGAGAGGACGTGTGCAGCGATATCCGCGATTTCCTGCAGGAGGAGTTCGGGGTGGAGGTCATGTTCTCCGACACCGAAGTGACTGCCGGGGATACCGGCTGTCTGTACATCCGTTTTCACAAGCTGCTCTCCCGCGATTTTACATCGGTTACCCTGCGCACGCGCTGTGTGGGAACCACCTGGAAGCGGACCACCGGTGATGAAGTGTACCGGCTGGATCTCTCCGGACAGTGGCAGCGTCAGTCCACCACCGGCAAGGTGGAAAAAACAGAGGAGAAATAAAGCGGGAATTTTGTTCGCTGAAATTTGCAGATTTTTCTACGGAACAATCTGCAGAATAATTGGCAGAAAAATGACCGGCCGCGCAAAAGCAGAGAGGCTTTTGTGCGGCCGGTTTTTCCGTATTCCCGTGGGCCCTCAGTCCGGCGAGGGAAGACCGGCACACCGCTGTCGTTTCTCCATTTTCCTCCAGTTGACAAAGCCGTACAGGTCGTTGATGAGGAACAGGAGGAAGCAGACCGCCACCGGCAGATAGGATCTGTCGTCCATCGCGGCCAGAACCCACAGAACCACCAGGATCCCGTCGTTCGCCGCATAGGCCAGGGCGTAGTAGGGGCTTCGGCGGAAAGTGAGGTATACGGCGAGAAAGGTGGTGGTAACCGAAAGGGTGCTGGGCAGAAGATTGGCCGTGTGAAGGGCCTCCAAAAGGAAATAGAAAACCAGCGTGACCACCGCCGAGAGAAGAAAAGCGGCGGCCATCTCTTTGGCCTTTACCCGGTACACCGTTACCTCGGCGCGGTTCCCGTGGAAGGGATTGCGCAGCCAGGCGATCAGCGTGACCACTGCCATGGGGGCGGACATCCCGAGATAGGTGATCATCTCCCCGTAATAACGGAAGGTAAACGAGATGATCCCGTACAGCAGGCTGAAGACAATCAGCAGAATGGGCCCCAGGGGATTCCCCTTGGCGCAGAAGAGCAGCGAGGTCACCCCAATCACAGAGGCGGCCAGAGTGGTCCAGTTGCCCCTGTCAAAGAGGAGAAAGGTGAGAAGAAGAATCCCGGTGGAAAAGCCCCACAGGGCGAGCTCCCCGCGGGAAAAACAGCCGAGCAGCTTTTTGATGGTACGCATTTTGGATCCTCCGTTTTGGATAATTTGCCTCCGGATTTCTCAAAAAACAGGCATCCGCATACACATCTTCCAAGACCTAACGATGTGTAAACGAATGCCTGTGCATTCCTGCCCGGTGGCAGTGATCCCATGATAAAGGCAGGGCTTTTCTCTGGGGGCAAACCGCGCCGGCCGTCTCCCCGTTACATGGATTCGGGGCAGGTGATCTTAAACATGGTCAGCACGTTTTTGATGATGGTCTTTGCGCATACGCACAGGGTCAGCCGGGCGGCACACAGGCCGTCCTCCACACCCTTTACCCGGCAGGCGTTGTAGAATTTGTGGAACAGCGTGGCCAGCGTGACGACATAGTGGTTGATACGCGCGGGGTCATAGCTGCGGGCAGCCGCGATGATCTCATCGGTATAGCCGGCCATATGGCGGATCAGCTCGACCTCCTCCGGGGCGGTCAGCAGCATCAGCTCTTCATCGGTGCAGGCACGGGGCTCGATCCTCTCGGCCTTCAGGGCGCGCAGAATGCTGCAGATCCGGGCATGGGCGTACTGCACGTAATAGACTGGGTTCTCCGAATCCTGCTGAACAGCCAGATCCAGATCGAACTTCATCTGGGTGCCGGCGTCCTTCATATTAAACAGGAACCGGGCGGCGTCCACGGGTACCTCGTCCAGCAGATCCGAGAGCTGGATCGCCTTGCCGGTGCGCTTGCTCATACGGACTTCCTCTCCGTTTTTCATCAGCTTGACCAGCTGCATCAGCACCACATCCAGCTTTTCGCCGTCCAGACCGATGGCATCCATGGCACCCTTCATCCGGGCCACATGACCGTGGTGGTCGGCGCCCCACACGTCGATGCACCGGGAGAAACCGCGGTCGAATTTATTCTTGTGATAGGCGATGTCGGCCGCCATATAGGTGGGGGTGCCGTTCTGACGGATCAGCACCTCGTCCTTGGGGGCGTTCTCCTCGCTGATTTCGCCCTTCTTGTCCTTTTTCATATAGGCTTCCGTAAAGGCTGAGGCCTTATACCAGGTGGCGCCGTCCTTTTCGTAAATCAGCCCTTTTTCGCGCAGAACGTCAATAACCTCCTGAATGGCGCCGCTCTCGTGCAGGGTGGTCTCGCTGAACCACTGGTCGTACTCCACGCGGTACTTCTTCATGTCGGCCTTCATTTTGGCGATGTTGCGGGGCAGGGCGAATTCCACCAGCCGGCGGCTGCGCTCCTCCTCGGATACTGCCATCAGGTCATCCCCGTGCTCATCGGCATAAGCCTGCGCCAGATCGAGGATATCCAGGCCATGGTAGCTGTCCTCCGGCAGCGTTACCGCTTCTTCTCCCAGGAACAGCTGACGGTAGCGCACCGACAGGGACAGACCGAATTTCAAAATCTGGTTGCCGGCGTCGTTGATCAGAAATTCCCGCCACACATCGTACCCGGCGGCATCCAGCACCGCAGCCAGACAGTCGCCCAGCGCGCCGCCCCGGGCGTTGCCCATGTGCATGGGGCCGGTGGGGTTGGCCGAGACAAACTCGACCATGACCTTTTCGCCCTGGCCATAGTCGCTGCGCCCGTAGTCGTCGCTCTTTTCCAGGATATCCCGCAGGATATCCACCGAGAACTGCGGGGACAGGAAGAAATTCAAAAAGCCGGGCCCGGCGATTTCACAGCGGGTGAAATAGGTGCCCGTAAGGTCGAGGTTCTGTACAATGGCCTCGGCAATTTTGCGCGGCGCCATGCGGAAAGCACGGGCACCGACCATGGCCGCGTTGCAGGCCCAGTCGCCGTGGGAGCGGTCGGCGGGGACCTCCAGCAGAAACTCCGGAATTTCGGCCTGGGGCAGGGCGCCCGTTTCCATGGCCTTTTCCATGGCGCTGCACACGCAGGCCTTTAATGAAGAAGTGGCTTTTCCAACAAGTTGAGACATCCGGGTTTTTCCTCCTTATGATGTGGGTTTTACGGTAACGGTGATTTCGTGAAAACTGGTATACGAGGCATTCATATCCAGGGTATAGCGAATGTGGACGGTGCCGCCGTGATCGTCCAGCCGGTTGTCGATCTCCTGAGCATAGGTTCCGATGGTCAGCATGCCGTAGCCGGTATCGTACTGGCAGTAGTGGCGCTTTCCCTCCTCCAAAATCAGGCGGGTGGCCGATCCGCTGTGCAAGAGCGTAGCCGAGCGGTTGCCCTCCACCTTTAAAATCGAGGTGCGGTAAACGGAGGGATTGCTCTCGTCGTAATACTCGCGGTAGGTGATGTAGTGGTGGCCGCCGCGCAGGGCGAACGACCCCACAGTGGAGAGGCAGATCTCATCCTTTTCGCCGTCCGTTTCCTGCTGGCCGAGAATGTGAATCAGGTAATCTTCCCGCATGGCGCCCTCCTCAGACGGCCAGGGCATAGGCGATCAGGCGGTCCAGCAGCTCACTGCCCTCCACCCCGGCATGGGCCCAGAGCTTCGGGTACATGCTGATGGCCGTAAATCCGGGCAGGGTGTTGATCTCGTTGAGGAGAATACTGCCGTCCTTTTCCCGCACGAAGAAGTCCACCCGCGAAAGCCCCCGGCAGCCCAGCATACGATAGGCGCGTACCGCAATGCGGCGGATTTCCTCAATGGTCTTTTCCGGCAGGCGGGCGGGAATGAACAACTGTGAAGTGCCGTTTTTGTACTTGTCGTCGTAATCGTAGAATTCGGCCGAAGCGCCGATCTCTCCCACGGTGGAGGCGACCGGGTCCTCGTTGCCCATCACGGCGCACTCCACCTCGCGGCCGACAATGCCTTCTTCCACCACGATCTTGCTGTCCTCGCGGGCAGCCTTTTCCACGGCGGCATCCAGCTCGTCAAGGGAGTGAACTTTACTGATACCCACCGAGGAACCGGCATTAGCCGGCTTGACAAACACGGGAAAATCCAGCCGTGCGGCGATCTTGTTTTTGATGATGTCCGCACCGGTGCGGTAGCGGTCGGCGTAGAACCACAGGTAGTGGGCCTGTTCGATATTGGCGGCGGTCAGCAGCGAATGGGTGACGGCTTTATCCATGCACACCGCCGAACTGAGAGTGCGGCAGCCCACAAACGGGATGCCCGCCAGCTGCAGCAGTCCCTGCATGGTACCATCCTCGCCGTTCTTGCCGTGCAGAACGGGGAATACCACGTCGATCCGGATGGTCCGGGTGCCGTCGCCGGCCAGCACCAGCAGCCCATGGGTGCTTCGGTCCGGGCTGAGCAGGCAGGGCAGATTGCCGGGATCCTGCTCCCAGCTGCCGTCGGCCATCTGCTCGGTGCTGCCCGAAAACAGCAGCCACCGGCCGTCCTTTGTGATGCCGACGGTATAAACGGTATATTTTTCACGGTCCAGTTCGCGCACAACGTACCCGGCCGATACCCGGGAGACCTCGTGTTCCGAGGAGACGCCGCCGAACAAAACGGCCACATTCATCTTTTCCATGGTTCTCTTCCTTTCTCCGCTTTGGCGGAAGAACGCCCACCGTGTAATCAAAGGGGGCGCAGAATAAAGGGGAAACCGGCCGGGAATTTTTCCGGCGTTTCCCCCTGCCGGTGGCAGAACCGGGCGGTACAAAAGGTCTGTACCGCAGCCCATACCAATACCATATTATCATAGCACATGTTGGCTCTCTCCGCAATGGGGCGAAGGGAAAGAAAAAACACGGGAAAAGCGGGAAAATTTTCGTGACAAACCCGCCTGCATCGTGTATAATAAACGGTATCTGTAAGGATCAGGGAGTGACCGGCGCCGTTTTGGCGGCCGATTTCAGGATAGGAGTGATGTTTCTTGAGTTTTCCTGCGATGGATTTGATTGCTGAAAAACTGGGTGAGGTACTGAAAGCGCAGAACTTTTCTGCGGCGAAGGAATATACGGATGAAAACGGGCCGTGCGTGATTTTTACCGGGGAGGAATTCGCGTACAGCATTTTGTATGATGAGAAGAAAAAGCTGTTCCAGCTGCGCTCGGCGGAGATGGACGAGAACAGTCCTGGCGAGTGGCAGACGGCCGCCAGCTGGCTGTTTGACCCCGAGACGGACGGGAACGGCGATGCCGAGAGCATTGCCAACGACTTTTGCGATACGGTGCAGGGCCCGAAGAACATGGCCCTGATGACCCAGAAGAAAAAGCGCAAGAAAAACGAGGACGGCACCCAGAATGCGGATCCCGTGTTCCTGTTCAACCGCTTTGTCAATATTTTCCCCGACCTGCGCGAGGATATGACGAAAGAGCGCATCCGCTATGGCAAGGTGCGCGCCTTTACCTTTGCCAAGACCCAGGTGGCCCCCCGGTGCGAAGCGCTGGCCGAGAAGTACCCGGATACGGATGCATTTGACCGGATGTGCACGGTGCTGAACGATATGTATGCAAACGGCGATCTGGATGCCCGCTCCTGCATTACCATGGCCATTCTGAACAACGTCAGCGATACCGCGTTCGGAGCGATGAAGGAAAAGCTGAGCGAGGATCTGATGAAAAACTATAAGTACGGCCGCCGGTACATCGGGAAAGAAGTAAAGCCGGAGAAGAAGAAAAAGAGAAGCAAGATTGTGGCCCGCGCGCTGGACGACAGCAAGCACTGAGCGGAAGTATCGTCATCGACAAAATCTGCTGCTCCATCATTTTGAAAAAGGGGGCCCGCCGGAAACAAACCGGCGGGCCCTTTCTGCTGCGGAAAAAACTGCGGCACAAGGGAAGGCCCGGGGCGCGAAAAAGGGAAAAAACGGGATAAAACCGGGGCTTATCATGCAGAATCTATAGATTCTCCCGTTAAAATTCATATGAAATATCTATGGTTTTTTTGTAAAGATGATCTTATTATATATATAAGTATATTTGATCTTTTCATCTTTTGGAAAGGCACGTAAAAAGGAGGAAAAGTGAATGAAAAACGGAAGATGGAAAAAACTGGCCGCTGCTTTATTGGCGGGGATGATGGCGGTTTCCATGGCGATGACGGCATCGGCTGTCAATCTGCAGGAAACCGAGTGGGACATCTCCAAGTCCAAGACGGCGACCAACCTGGACGAAAATTTTGAGTCGAAAGTTACCCTGTCCCTCCCCGCGGCGGAAGAGCAGCTGGTTACGGACGTGGTGTTCGTACTGGATAAATCCACCAGTGCGGACCTGGAGCAGCAGGCGCTTGACATGCTGGCAAACCTGAAGGAACAGGTAGAGGGCACCGGCGCCAAGGTACAGGTGGGCGTGGTCATCTTTAATAAAGTGGCCAATGTCACGCCTCTGACCGATCTGGCTACCGGTTATGAAACGATCGAGAAGGCTATTACTACTGAATACAAAAGCGGCACCAATACCCATGCGGGACTGCTGGCCGGCAAGAAGATGCTGGATGAGGACACCGCCGTGGAGGCTTCCCGCAAGTATCTGATCTTTGTCAGCGACGGCCTCACCTATATGTATAACGAAGAGCCCACTGTGACGGCGTGGTCGTTCTGGGCGGATGCTGTGGTGAACTGGGCCGGCCCGGATAACTGGAAGAGCAAGTACGACAGTGTTGATCCTCCGGAGAATTGGGCCGAGTGGCTGAAGACGATCGGCGCCCAGGTGGAGAAGCAGGGAACCCAGTATGAGTATCCCTATGGCGGCACCGTGGAGAAGTCCACCCCGGTAGATGAATACAAGGTATACGCCAACTCCATCGACAAGGCCCTGTATCTGACCTATGAGCTCTATCAGGATTGCAAAGATGCCGGATATCACTGCTACGCCATGACTGCAAATACGAGCTCCGGCAAAGGTCTGCCCTGGGGCCCCAGCTTTATGGAATATCTGGCCGGCGGAGAGGAATACAGCTTTGCCGATATTCAGAATGACATCTATTACCTGCTGGATGCCGGCAGCAAAGTGGTCGATACCATGGGCAAGACCGACGACTACGATTTTGACTTTGTCAACGACCTTTCGAAGATCACTTTGACCGTGGACGGCAAAGAACAGGCCAAGGTGAAAGTAAGCGAGAATGTATACGGCTTTGGCGTATACAGCGAGAACCTCGATCTGTATGATTACCTGCTGGAATACGATCCTAAGGTCGATGCCTTTACCCTTTCCATTAATGTGCCGGTGGAGATCACCAAGCCGGTCCAGCTGACCTATAGCGTAAAGCTTGCGAACCCGAAGACCGAAGCGGGCGTATACGGCAAGTACGATGCGGACGGCAGCCAGGGATATGAGGGGCTGTACACCAACAACAGCGCCGTTCTGTATCCGGTGGCGACCGATGGCCAGCAGGGAGCCGCCGAAGAGTTCCCGATGCCGACGGTCTCCTATGAAGTGAAGGCTCCGGATCCGGGGCCGGCTCCGGATCCGGGACCGGCTGCGGGCGATAACGGCAGCGCGCTGCCCTTTGTTCTGGTGATGGCGGCGGCCGGACTGGGTGCGGTTGTTGCCGTATTCGGCCTGAGAAGAAGAGAGCGCTCTTCCAAATAAGAGAGATTTCCCGTAAAAGGGAGCCGTAAAAGAGCAGCAGGGTCCCCCGGTGAAAAGAAAGCCGGGGGACCCTTTTTATGGGAAAGCCGCCCCCTTTTTCCCGCAAAAAGGGCTTGACACCGGGAATACCCTGTGATAAAATATTGTTACCTCGTGAAAAGAGGTTCTTTTTTTGCGCTCTTTTTAATCGAGGGAGGCCGGGTTCCTAACTGTAGAACAGATTTACAGAAACCCAATTTTTTTCCGTTAAACGGGAGGTGCCGATAATGAGAGTGAAAGTCGTTCTGGCGTGCACGGAGTGCAAGCAGCGCAACTACAACACCATGAAGAACAAGAAGAACGATCCGGACAGACTGGAAATGAAGAAGTATTGCCGGTTCTGCAAGAAACACACGCTTCACAGAGAGACCAAGTAAGGGCGCGGAGGAAGAATCATCATGGCAGAGAAGAAACCCAATGCACTGGTTCGGTTTGCCAAGAAAATGACGAAATTTTTCCGCGACTGCAAGGGCGAAGTGAAGAAGATTGTCTGGCCGGCGCCGAAGTCTGTTTTCAAAAACATGGGCGTGGTTCTGGTTACGATGCTGATCGTGGGCCTGTTTGTGTTTGGCCTGGACACCCTGTTCATGAAACTGCTCAGCCTGGTTATGGCGGTAGCGGGATAAGAACGTTTTTGAAAGCGAACCGCCTACGGCGAGCGGTGCAGAAAACGGAGGGAATAACGGCAAATGGCAGATGAATCCAGGTGGTATGTAGTTCATACCTATTCCGGGTATGAGAACAAAGTGGCATCCAACCTCGAGACCACCGTGCAGAACCGCCAGCTTCAGGATTTAATCCAGGAAGTGCGCGTACCCACGGAGACCGTCACCGAGGTAAAGGACAACAAACGGCGCGATGTGGAGCGCAAAATTTTCCCCGGCTATGTGCTGGTGAAAATGATTCTCACCGACGAATCCTGGTATGTCGTTCGCAATATTCGCGGCTGCACCGGTTTCGTTGGCCCCTCGAGCAAGCCGATTCCTCTTTCCGAGGAAGAAGTGCTTCGTCTGGGGATTGAGAAGCGGGAGATCAAGGTCTCCTATCAGGTCGGTGACAGCGTTCAGATCATCGACGGGCCGCTGGACGGCTTTGTGGGAACCGTGGACGAAATGGACCTGGAGAAAAACATGGTCCGCGTGACGGTCTCTATGTTTGGACGCGAAACCCCGGTGGAACTGGAACTCGACCAGGTGGAACCGGTGGAATAATGGTTTGGTAATAAGCGCCCCCCGGCGCTTGTTATAGGGGCCCTGCCCCTGTGGGAGGAACGGGAAAATTCTGTGTCTGTCCCGCTCCGCCATCTACCACGAATTTTGGAGGTGCAAGTAAATGGCTCAAAAGGTAACGGGCTACATTAAGCTCCAGATACCCGCTGGCAAAGCAACCCCGGCACCGCCTGTCGGCCCTGCTCTGGGTCAGCACGGTGTCAACATCATGGCGTTCACGAAGGAATTCAACGAGCGCACCAAGAACGACGTGGGTCTGATTATCCCCGTCATTATCACGGTCTATGCCGACCGTTCGTTCACGTTTGTTACGAAAACTCCCCCTGCGGCCGTTCTGATTAAGAAGGCCTGTGGGATCGAGAGTGGTTCGGGCGCGCCGAATAAGACGAAGGTCGCAAAAATTACCCGCGAACAGCTGCAGAAGATCGCCGAGCAGAAAATGCCCGATCTCAATGCTGCCAGCCTCGAGGCTGCCATGAGCATGGTGGCCGGTACCTGCCGCAGCATGGGCGTCGAGGTCGTTGACTGAGACCCCAGGGTGGGAGGAACTTCGTTCTAAGGACATCCGATATTTACCACTCATTCAGGGAGGAATACCTAAACATGAAACACGGCAAGAAATATGTCGAAGCCCAAAAGGTTTTCGACCGTGCAAAATTGTATGATGCTGAAGAAGCCCTCGCGCTGTGCGTGAAGACGGGTACCGCCAAGTTTGACGAGACCGTTGAAGTGCATGTAAAGCTGGGCGTTGACGGCCGTCACGCGGATCAGCAGGTTCGCGGTGCGATCGTTCTGCCGAACGGCACGGGCAAAAACGTGCGTGTTCTGGCGATCTGCAAGCCCGAGAGAATCGAAGAAGCCCAGAATGCCGGCGCCGATTTTGTCGGTGGCCAGGATATGATCGAGAAGATCCAGGGCGGCTGGATGGATTTTGACGTGGTGATCACCACGCCCGATATGATGGGTATGGTTGGCCGTCTGGGCCGCGTGCTGGGCCCCCGTGGCCTGATGCCGAACCCCAAGGCCGGCACCGTTTCCATGGATATCGCTAAGGCCATCACCGATGCCAAGGCCGGTAAGATTGAATATCGTCTGGACAAGACGAATATCATCCACTGCGTCATCGGCAAGATTTCTTTCGGCCCCGAAAAGCTGCAGCAGAACTTTGATGCGCTGATGGGCGCTATCATCAAGGCGAAGCCCTCTGCGGCCAAGGGCAAGTACGTCCGTTCCTGCGTGGTTGCGGCCACCATGGGCCCCGGCGTGCGCATCAACAGCGCGAAGTTCATCTGATTTTTCAGCCTTTGCGTGCCGGACTTTTGTAAAGGAAAACCTTGACAAAGTTCCCGGTTTATGTTATCCTATATGAGCTGTCCAAAGACAGCAGGTGCGTTTGCATAACGGGGAATTCCCGGCCTGCCGAGGAGAGAGAAAAACGACGGTTCCTTTTGCGAAAGGAAAACCCGCTTCTGATTTTTCGCCCTTTCCGCGGTAAGCGGAAAGGGCTTTTCTTTTCCCGCATACAGCGCGTACCGCATTCGAATCACGGAGGTGAAATCATTTGCCTAGCGAGAAAACTCTGGAACTGAAAAAGCAGCAGGTTGCTGCTCTTTCTGAAGCTCTGAAATCTTCCTGTGCCGGTATTATTGTTGACTACAAGGGCATCACCGTAGCAGACGATACCGCTCTGCGTAAGAAGCTGCGCGAAGGCGGCAATACCTACTCGGTTGTGAAGAACACCCTGCTCTCCCGCGCCCTGAAGGACGCCGGAATCGAGGGCTTGGATTCTTACCTGGAGGGTTCCACGGCGATTGCCTACTCGGAGAACGACTATACGTCGGCTGCCAAGGCTCTCTTCGAGTATGCGGACAAGCACAAGAACTTCACGGTAAAGGCCGGCTTTATCGACGGTGCCGCCATTGACGCGGCCGGTGTGAAGAACCTGGCCGACCTGCCGCCGAAGGAAGTACTGATTGCAAAGGTTCTGGGCGGCCTGAATGCGCCCATCTCCGGTCTGGCCAACGTGCTCAACGGCACGATCCGCGGCCTGGCCATCGTACTCAACGCGATTGCCGAAAAGCAGAGCGCCTGATGTACGCGTTCCCACAGTGAAAAGGCCGGCGGAAATTACCCGCAGGGCCCTGTATGGTAAACCAAAATATTATTCCTTTTTATGGAGGTAACAACAATGTCTGAGAAGGTTGTCAATCTGATTGAAGAAATCAAAACTCTGTCCGTTCTCGAGCTGTCCGAAATGGTAAAGGCTCTGGAAGAAGAATTCGGCGTATCCGCTGCTGCTCCCGTAGCTGTTGCTGCTGCTCCCGCTGCTGCTGCTCCCGCTGCTGAAGAGAAGACCGAGTTCGACGTTGTGCTGAAGTCCTTCGGCTCCAACAAGATCAACGTGATCAAGGTTGTCCGCGAGATCACCGGCCTGGGCCTGAAGGAAGCCAAGGAACTGGTTGACGGCGCTCCCAAGAACGTGAAGGAAGGCGTGTCCAAGGACGAGGCTGAGTCCATCAAGACCAAGCTGACCGAGGCTGGCGCTGAAGTCGAAGTGAAATAAGTTTCGCTTCCCCATTGTTTCGAATGAGAAAAGGACCTGTACCGTTTGGTACGGGTCCTTTTTGCTTAAGCCCCGCTTGGGCCCTGCCTGGGCAGTTACCGGTCCGGGTTTTCCTCTTCCGCGGGGAACAGCCGCCCGAATACATAGCGGTTAAAAAGCCCGGCGACCGGCCCCAACGCAAAGGCCGAAATCAGAGTGGCCAGCCCGATTACCCCGAAGCCCCAGCCGCCCAGCAGCAGACAGATCACCAGCATCAGTACGTCCATCAGCAGCCGGCACACGAAAAACGGCCAGTGGGTGCGGTCGGACAAAATCAGGGCCAGGCTGTCGGCCGGGGCGATGCCCAGATCGGCCAGCTGGTACAGCGAAACGCCCATGCCCAGCAGAACGGTGCCCGCTGCGGAGAAGACCAGCTGCCACCCAAAGCCCTGGGGGCAGGGCAGAAAGGACAGCCCCCACACGAACAGATCCACCAGATAGCCGCAGAAAAACCAGTTGAAAAAGGTGCCCAGGTGGATGTATTTCCGGCCAAGGAAGAACT
>JALENG010000129.1 GCA_022767925.1 Clostridia bacterium | reverse complement strand
CCTGCCGGTACCACGCGATCACGCCGTCGAGCTGGCGGACATCGACAAAATCGCCGCCGTTTGTCACCATCTCCAGCATGGCGTCTTCCTCGGGGGTGCGGTTCTCCTTTTTCCGCAGGGAGCTCCCCATCACTTTGATCATAACGCCCATCATAAACCGGTAGATCCCGTGCAGCTTCGTCCGGTCAAAGCCGCCCTGCAGCGTAAACACCGGTACCTCCTGCGGGATGGCGTTATTCTTGCGCACATCGCTGTCCTGTGAACCGGCCGGCCCCATTCCGACGCCGCACACGGCCGCCACGGAAAAGCGCTGGGCGGCCTTTTTATATCCCTTTACCACCCCGGCCATCAGCCAGCCCAGATAGAGGACCTCCGTCCCCTCCGACAGGGAATCCGCCTGTTCGGCGGAAAAGACCGGCAGCCCCAGCTGCTCGCCCAGCAGCTTTGCGTACTTTTCCGTATATCCCGTATTCGAGGTGTAGACAATTCCCGTTGGTTTTCCCATGGATACCCATTCCTTTCTTTCTCGTATAAAAGGGACCAAAAATCACTCGGCCCTTTTTCCCAGCCAGACATTTAGCAAAACGTAAGCGGCGATCAGTACAAGAATCGTGCTCGCCAGAATCAGATACATGGTTCCCGTTTCCACCGGCTGGCCAAAGAACGTAAGGTTACAGTCGATGGAATCCTGAATGCCTCTGATAATCTCCGCAGGGAATTTCTGCCGCTCCATTTCGGCAAACACTCCGCGCAGTGCGTGGTTGCGGATCAGGGATGTGCCATAGGTGCCGGGCAGGAAGAGCAGAACTTTCTGCAGCCCATCGGAAAATTGGGAAATGGGCATATACGCCCCACAGATGAACCCGTAGCCCGAGCTGACAATGGTGCCCACCGCTGAAATCTGTCCCTGCGTGCGCAGGAAGAAATTGATCAGGCTGGACAGCGCCGTACCGAACAGGACCAGCAAAAATACGTCCAGCAGCAGATACAGCACATCCTCTGCGGTCATGTACCAGCCCATACCAGCCACATAAGCAAGGCCGATCCCGGCAGCGGCCAGGCAGATCAGCAGGGTCGAGAGCAGGGTGGAAACATAATACCCCATTGCCAGCGTGGAGGACTTGACCGGGGCAATAGTCAGGTCCCGCCGGCTCTCGTTTACCCGGTCCTGCACCATCAGCAGATTGGAGCAAAACGCCACCGTCACACAGGAAACCGCCAGAATGGACGAGACCAGCTGGCCGCCCACACAGCCGTTAATCAGTTCCTCCGCCAGATTCAGCCCCGGCGGCAGGGCGGAGAGAAAGCTGTCCCGATAGACATTCCCCAGGAACGTCGCATACAGCACCAACAGAATCACGGGGGTGATCAGCGAGGTGAAAAACATCCCCTTATCCTTAAAAAACAGCCGGGTATTCCGTTTAATCAGCGCACACAGCACTCTCATTTTCCGGCACCTCCCATCAGATTCTTCCCGGTAACTGCCAGGAAGACGTCGTCCATTTTTCCTTTGGTGATCTCGTAATCGCGGAAAATGGCGGGGTGCTGCAGAATCAGCTGCGTGGCCTTCTCTGTATTCTCCACCGGCACGCGGTACCCGTCCCGCAGAGCTTCGTACGGCCGCCCGAAGGACCGGATCTCCTCCTCGCTGACCTGATACAGGGTGATAAAATCACCGGTGTACGTGTTTTTCAGCGTGAGGGGCGTGCCCTCGGCCGCGATTTTTCCGCTGTCCAGAATCACCACATAATCGGCGTCCGCGGCCTCCTCCATATAATGGGTGGTCAGAAAAACGGTCATGTTCTCGGTTTTCCGCAAATTGTCCACCACATCCCACAGCGTTTTTCTCGTCTGCGGATCGAGGCCCGTGGTGGGTTCATCGAGAATCAGGATATCCGGCCGGTGCAGCAGCGCCCGGGCGATATCAATTCTCCGGCGCTGCCCGCCCGACAGCTTTCCCACCGTACGCCGCAGCAGATCCCCGAAGCCGAGCATTCCGGACAGCTCCTGCAGCCGGTCCTTAAAGGCGCGGCCGTGAATCCCGTAAAGGGCCGCGCGGCTCTCCAGATTCTCATAAACGGTCAGCGCCTTATCCAGCACCGAGTTCTGAAACACCACGCCCAGCGCCCGCTTGACCTTCTCCGGGTTCTCGGTGGGTTCGAACCCGTTGATTTTTACGCTGCCGCCGTCTTTTCGCAGCTGGCCGCACAAAATATTGATTGTCGTGGATTTACCCGCACCATTCACGCCCAGAAACGCGAACAGTTCGCCCTCTTTCACGCGAAAGCTCAGGTCCTGCACGGCTTTCACTTCACCAAAGCTCTTATACAGGTGCTGGATTTCGATTACGTTCCCCATCCCCGGTCTCCTTTCTTTCACCGGCCCCTTTGGCCGGCAGCCTTTTTCAAGGGCTCCTTTTTCTTTTTATTCGGTCAGGTACTTCTCCCAGTACAGCTCTTCCGCGTTTTGGCAGCTGGTAAAATTGGCCCGCAGCATCCGGCAGAGATAGTCCGCTTTCTCCCGGATTTTGGGGGAGGAAAAGCCCTCGTACAGCTTTCCGTCCCTGTACGATGCGTACAGCTTCTGCGCCATTACCGCCCGGTCCTCGGTGGGGAAGGTCTTGCTGTATGACTCCAGGAAGTATGCACCGGCCGGATCTTCATAATAGACGTCCTCCATGGAGATCTGCGCCTGGTACGACATGGCAAACGAACCTTCCGGGGAGAGCCGGTCCCAGTCCTCCAGCCACTGTGCCGCGATATGATTATCGAAAAAGTGCATACATTCATGGGCCAGCACTTCGCTGAAGTACCGCTCGCTGCCGATGCCCTCCACCACGATCAGCGGGTGGCCGTACAGCGTGGAGCAAAACCCGTCGGCCGACGAAACCTCTCCGTCCTCCAGGATGGCATCACTGATGTACAGCCACAGCTCCTGCCCTTCCCCCGCCTCCCGAATCATTCCCTCGGGCAGCAGGGAGAGATAGTCGTAAACGGCCTGGGTATACATCAGTCGCACATCCTCCGAAGTGGGCGGGCAGACGTAAAACATCACGCTGTGGTCGTCCTCCACCGTATCAAAGAAGACCTGCACCCCGAATTCCTTTTCGATCTGATCCACTAGGGCCAGCAGCTCGGCATCGCCGGACGGCGTCTGGAAGATGGAATCATCGGGAGACTCCGTTGTAGAATAGGAGAAGCGCCCCGTATACGTCAGCTCCTCCAGCTTGAGCACATAGGTGGCATACCCATCCGAGGTCCCCGCCAGGACGACCGCCGTGCCGTCCCCGGCAAAGCAGACCGAGCGCACCTGTCCCAGATCCAGGCCGTCGGTATACCGGGTACCCTTCAGATCGTAGATTTTCAGCAGGCCATCCACGGTGGTTCCGGCCATGGCGTCCGGCGAACCGGCGATCATATACTCATTTTCGGCATCGGCCGCAAAGAACTGCAGCTCCGGGGAAGTGGTGGTGCGCAGAATGTAACCCCGTCTGTTTGTTTCCACAAGGTACGGCGATACCAGATGAGCGGACGGCCGTCTGTTCACATCCGTGACTGTGCCGTTTGCCTCCATGCGGTACAGGCTTCCCTCCGGATTGTGGAACAGAAACGCCGTGCCGTCCCAGGCGAGAATCTCACCGGTATAGACTCCGGCGCTCACATCCACCGGGGCACCGGCCTTCCGGTCATACAGGGCCGCCTGTCCGTTCATCGCACTGGCATAGCAGGCAAGGGTTCCATCCGGGCTGAGAAGAAACGCGGTAATATATTCGTTATCGCCGATTTGGTCCGTCCCGGTCTGGCGGCACTGGGCATCATACAGGGTCAGCGTCCCCGTATCACAGTCCAGGCAGTAAAAGCCGCCGTCCTCCAGCCGGCCGGTCAGCCAGCTGCCCTCTTTCAGGGACAGCTGTCCCAGTTCTTCCCCGCTCTGGCTGTCCACCGTCATCATGTCGATCTCGGCCGCCGACATTCCGGCCCGGATAAACTGATACAGCAGCACGCCCCCGCTCTCGGAGAGGGAGAGCTCCGCCTCCGTCTGCCGGTTTTCCCCCAGCTGATAAACGCCGGGGATGCCGGTAGTCCGGCGGTTATCCGGTTTGCCGGAATCTTCCTTTGAGGGAAGGGAGCTCTCTTCCTGCGAGCTCTCCTCCACAGAGGATTCCCCCGTTTCCGGCGCGGCACAGGCGGTCATCCCCAGCAGCAGCAAAAAAACCAGCAGCAGGGAACAGCCCTTCTCTTTCAGACCCTGCTTTTTATGCATCCTCTTTTTCACCAAAAAACCTCCCTCATTTTCAGCACCGTCTATGGCTTTACAGCCAACGGAAAATTGCGGCCCCCCGGGTGCGCAACCAGCCAAACAGCACAGCTGATGCCCCGGCCAGCAGCACCGAAGCCAACCCCAGATAAACCGCAGGTGCGATCCATTGGGCTACGGCGAAGTACAGCCCGCCCAGCCCCAGCACAATCACCCAGCCGCCGAACAGCGTCAGCATTACCGAAAGGCTCTGTTTGACCGGCACGGTCTCATCCGTCCAGCTGAGGTTCGGCATTTTCAAGCCCAGGCACAGCCCCACCAGCCCCATCAGCACGGCAAACAGCCCCACCGCCACGGGGATCAGCAGGAAATACACCGGTTCCGGCTGCAGAACCACCAGCGCCGCCGCAGTCAGCAGAGCCGCGGGGATCAGCGTGAGCAGCAGGTGTAATTTCAGTTTGGCATACAGCACCTGCACCGGCTTTACGGGGAACACCTGCACAATCCACAGGTTTTTCCCCTCCAGCGAGACCGACGGCGCCGTGAGGTCATTCATCGACACCATCATGCACAGTGCAGCCACCGTCAGCAGGGCGGCCATCCCGCTGCCCGGGCCGAACAGGGCGGCCATCACGACCCGCACATCCGCCGCCTTAATCACCAGGGCAGCGGCGGCCACCACCATCAGCACAATGCCCAGCCCGCAGTTGAGCATATAGGTGGTGCTTCCCATAAAGCGGCGCAGCTCCTTGCGTAGCAGGGCTCCGCTGCCGCTGCCCGCTCTGATGGCCTTCTGCCGGACACGGACTCTCTTTTCTCCCCGGTTCCGGGTGACCAGATACAAAAAACTGCGGGACAGCACCAGCACCACCACGCCGAGCAAAACGGCCACAATCGCCGTGAAAATCAGCATCGAAACCGCGTTTCCACCGGCGGCCAGTCCCATGTGGTAAAACGGATACAGGGTTCCCCTGATCACCCCGGCCAATCCCGTGGGGTCCGCCAGGATTCCCTGCAGCATTTCGAAGGCTTTCATGTAGAAATAGTAGTACGCCGCCAGGAACAGCAGGCACAGCGCCACCGTGACGATCTTGGCGTTTTTCAGCCGGCCCGCGATCAGGGCCACAAAAAAGCCCAGAATGCAGGAGAGCGTTAAAACAAAAAACGACAGGACAAACGGCAGCAGCAGAGTGAACAGGATCCCAGCAATGCCGGTTTGAGTATTGAGAAAGAATACAATCACTGCCGGGACCATTACAATCAGCTCGTACATCAGCCCCATCATGTATACACCTGACAGCCGGGCCATCAGAATTCGGGAGGGCCTAATGGGCATGGACAAGAGCAGATCGTTATCCTTGGCCTGATAGAGAGAGGTGTAGGTATTGAACACACTGCCGAACACCCCCAGGGCCACCCCAACCAGGCCCATCAGCGCCATATACAGCCAGCCGAACCCCGCCTCCGTCAGCGGCGCACACAGGGCATCTCCCATTATATAGAAGAGATATCCCAGATACGCGAACAATACCAGATACAGAAGGATGTACCCCACCAGACCTTTGCCCGATCGGTTCTGCCCGGTCTTCCGGTTCCGATAAACCCAGGCGAACACTTCCCTCATCTGTTTTTTCAGCAGTGCCTTTGTCATACCGTCTCCTCCAGTTCAAGGAACACATTCTCCAGTGTGGTATCCCCCTTCACCTCTTCCATAGTGCCGGACCGGATCAGGCGGCCGCCCTTGATAATGGCCACCTTATCGCACAGCTTCTCCGCCACTTCGAGAACATGCGTAGAAAAGAAGATCGACGCACCGCCGCGGCACAGATCCCGCATGATCTCTTTGAGCAGATGGGAGGCCTTGGGGTCCAGCCCAACAAACGGCTCATCCATAATGATCAGCCGGGGCTGATGGATCAGCGCCGAGATAATGGCCAGCTTCTGCTTCATCCCGTGGGAATAGGAGGAAATGGGCTGCCCCAGGTCATGGGTCAGCTCGAAGGCCTGCGCATATTGGTCGATGCGCTGCCGGCGCTCTTCGGTGCCCACGCCGAAGATATCAGCCACAAAATTCAAAAACTGGGTACCCGTCATAAATTCGTACAGATCAGGGTTATCCGGAATGTACGCGAGCTTTTGCTTACAGGCAATGGGATCCTCCTTCACAGATATTCCGTCGATGAATACCTCCCCGCCGTCAAACTGCAGAATCCCGCAGCACGCCTTGATGGTCGTGGTCTTCCCGGCGCCGTTGTGGCCGATAAAGCCGTAAATCTCCCCGGGAAGAATGTGAAGCGACAGATCGTCCACCGCTTTCTTCTCCCCATAGATCTTTGTCAAATGTTCAATTCTCAGCATGATCCTTTTCCTCCTTCTCCTTTAATGCCGTAAACATCTCGGTCATCATACGGCTGATGTCATCCATGGTAAACCGGTAAATCCGCTGGGCGAACAGCGCCGCCAGGCCGAATGCGTAAATGGACATGTGATTGTACAGATTCTTCGCATTCTCCGGCATCAATCCATATCCGTCTTCCACCGCCTCCAGCACAAAGGGGGCATTATCATCATTGGACGGCAGAAAATGCGTGGCATTTTCCGTCCCGTCCCCCGCCATGAACAGCAGGCGGAACAGTTCCGGCTCATCTTTGGCAAACCGAATGTACGCCATCCCGGCGCCCTTAAAAGCCGGGATCTGCTTCAGTCCCTCCTGGATATACCGGGCATACCAATCCTTTGCGCGGTGCAGCACCTCGTTCTGAATCTCCTCGATGGAAGTAAATGCCGTAAAAATCGGCCCCGTCGAGGTTCCCAGTGCCCGGGCAAGACTGCGGGCGCTCAGTGCCGCCATTCCATTCTCCCTTACAAGGTCAAAGGCGGCATCCACAATCTCTTCTTTTGTGCGCTTCACTCTGGGCGGCATGGCGCTCCTCCTTTTCATAACAGCCGTTTGATAACACCTGTTATTATAATACAGAGGCATTCCCCTTCCCGTCAAGAGCCCTGCGGTCAATTTTGCTTTTTCTTTTCAAAAGTTTTTCCGTTTTTCTGTATCCCCTCTCTCCCCCTTCTTTTTATCCGCCTGTAATTTGATATCAATATGATATCAAATTACAATATTCATGTCAAGCGTTCCTCTCGTTTTTTCGGTCCGCACCGATCTTTCTCCTCTCCGCCCGCAAAAAAGGAGAGAAGCCGGTTTTGGCTTCTCTCCCTTTTTCCTGTTTCTCTCCGATTTTTTATAAAGGAGGCTCAGTGTTCCACCTCTTCTTCCCGGCGATACCGCAGGTAAATCTCCCCGGTCAGCCGGTCCAGATCCTCCAGCGTGCACAATTCGCCGGCCTTGCGACGAAAAGCCGCCGCTCCCCGCAGCCCGTGCAGATACCAGCCCACGTGCTTACGCGCTTCCCGCATTCCCACATGCTCGCCCTTTTCCTCGCACAGAGCGCGCATATGCCGGTTCATCACCAACAGCCGCTCGGAAAGACCGGGCCCCGGCAGGATCCGGCAGGAATCGGTCAGATAGACGGAAATCTGCTGGAAAATCCACGGGTTCCCCAGCGCACCCCGGCCCACCATCACAAAATCACAGCCGGTTTCCTCCAGCATGCGGCAGGCAGACTGGGCATCGGTGATATCGCCGTTGCCGATCACGGGGACTGACACCGCCTGCTTCAGCTGCCGGATGCTGTCCCAATCGGCGCTGGGCTGGTACATCTGATCCCGGGTGCGCGCGTGCAGGGCGATGGCATCGGCCCCCGCCTGCTCGCAGATTTTCGCCACCTGCAGAAAATTCACATGATCCCGGTCCCAACCCTTGCGCATTTTCACCGTCACCGGCACATCACAGGCCTTTTTCACCGCCCGCACGATCTCTCCGCATTTTTCCGGATCCTTCATCAGGGCGCTGCCGCTGCCGTTATTCGCGATCTTCGGCGCCGGGCAGCCCATGTTGATATCAATCAGCTGGGGGGAAAACCGCATGGCCTTCTCCGCGGCCTGGGCCATTACCTCGGGATCATCGCCGAACAGCTGGATCCCGGTGGGGCGTTCCTCGTCGCCCAGTGCCATCAGCCGTGCGGTCTTTTTGTCCTTAAACTGCAGCGCCCGGGCGCTGATCATCTCGGTCACGCCGTAGGCCGCGCCGAACCGGCGGCACAGCGTGCGGAACGGGCGGTCGGTCACCCCGGCCATTGGGGCCAGGATCACACGGCTGTCCAGGGAAAGCGAACCAATTTTCATAGAAAGTCTCCTTCTCTTGGGGATAGCCAGCAGGTCATCAGCAGGGCGTCCTCCACCGGATCGGTATAGAACCGGGGACGGCGGCCCACCTCTTCAAAGCCGAGGGCGCGGTACAGGGCAATGGCGGCCCCATTGCCAGAGCGCACTTCCAGCGTGAGGAACCGGGCGCCGTTCTCCCTTGCCCATCCGAGCAGGGCGCTCACCAGGGCTTTTGCCGCCCCTTGCCGCCGGAAATCCGGGCGTACGGCCACATTATCCATGTAACATTCATCCAAAACCACATGCATGCCCGCATATCCCACCACGCCGTTTTTGGAGGTGGCGGCCACACGGAACACCGCCTGGGGATTCTCCAGCTCCTCCCGCAGGGATTTCTCGCTCCACGGGTGGGCAAAACACGCCCGTTCCAGCGCTGCAATGGCCGCGATGTGTTCCTCCCTCATGGGAACAATGCTCAGCATGAGGGCTCCTCCTCTCTGCGGTACAAAAGGAAATCGAATTCCGTCTCCGTCTCCAGATGGGAGAGCGCCAGCAGTCGGCGGCTGCCCTCCTCCCCGGTCTTCCAGTAATAGGGGGTCATGGCATACAGGTTGCGGATATCCTGTGGTCGGGAGAGGGACAGATGCCCCGTCACCGTCTCCCGTCTTTCAAAGCGGAACCCGGCAAAATCGGTATCGTGCCGCTCGTTTTCATAGGGGCGCTCGTACAGTACCTGTTTCATACCCCACAGGTGGCGCGGCCCCGGCACCGCCAGAATCAGCACCCCGCCGGACTTTGTCACCCGCCGGAACTCTTCGGGCACCAAAGGAGAGAACACCTCGGTTACGCAGTCACACGCCCCCTCTTCCACCGGGATGGCAAAGGAACTGGCCACACAGAACGAGACGTTCTTATACGTTCCGGCGGCCGCTTTGACCGCCGATTTCGAGATATCAAATCCCAGCACCCGCGGGGATTTCCCCGCCCCGCGCAGGATTTGCTCCATATGGGTCGTATAAAAGCCCTCACCGCAGCCCACATCCAGCACCAGCGGCTCCTTCTTCTCCCCCACGGCCTCCAGTACCAGGCGGGAGAGCGCCTGGCGGAATCCGTCATACCCGCCGGTATGGAGAAATTCCCGCCGGGCCATGACCATCTGCGCATTGTCGCCAGGGTCCCGGGTGTGCTTTCGGTTGACCGGCAGCAAATGACAGTATCCCTGCCGGGCCCTGTCGTAGCTGTGGCCGTTTTCACAGCCCAGCGTTTTTTCCCCTTCCCAAAGCAGAAGAGGCTGCCCGCACAGCGGACAGATCCAGTCCGTTCGTTTTTTCATGGGTTCCACCGGTTTTCCTCAGCCTTTCGCATCATACCACGTTTTTCCCACATGGGCATCCGCCACCATGGGAACCGACAGGGACACGGCCCCTTCCATCTCCTCTTTCAGCAGACGGGCGATTTCGTCGGCCTCCTCCTGCGGGGCCTCCACGATCAATTCATCGTGCACCTGCAGAATCAGCCGGGCGCGGCGGTTCTCCTTTTCCAGCCGCTGCTGTACCCGTACCATAGCGATTTTTATGATATCGGCAGCTGTACCCTGAATGGGCATGTTCCGGGCCACCCGCTCGCCGAACGCGCGCATATTGAAGTTGCTGCTGGACAGCTCCGGCAGATAGCGGCGGCGGCCGAACAGCGTCTGTACATAGCCGGTCTCGCGGGCGTTTTCCACCACGTTTTCCATATAATCCCGCACCCCGCTGTACAGGGCCAGATACTGGTTGATATACTCCTCGGCCTCCCGACGGCTGACACCGATATCCTGGGAGAGGGAGAACGCACCGATCCCGTACACAATGCCGAAATTCACGGCCTTGGCCCGGCTGCGCATCAGGGGCGTAACCATCTCCTCCGGCATGTGGAATACCTTGGCGGCAGTGGACCGGTGGATATCCAGCCCCTCGCGGAAGGCGGCGATCATCATCTCATCCCGGGCCATGTGGGCCAGCACCCGCAGCTCGATCTGGGAGTAATCGGCATCCACCAGCACCCAACCGGGCCGGGCGGTGAAAAAGCGGCGCAGTTCGCGCCCCAGCTCGGTGCGCACGGGGATGTTCTGCAGATTAGGCTCGGTGGAGCTGATCCGGCCGGTGCGGGTTTCCGTCTGATTAAAACGGGAGTGGATGCGCCCGTCCCCGCCGATCACCTTCAAAAGCCCGTCGCAGTAGGTGGACTTCAGTTTGGCATAGGTGCGGTACTCCAGCACATTTTCCACCGCTGCGCTCTGGGGGCGCAGCTTTTCCAGCACGTCCGCGTTGGTGGAGTAGCCGCTTTTGGTCTTTTTCCCATGGGGAAGGCCCAGCTTCTCAAACAGGGCCTGTCCCAGCTGCTTGGGGGAATTGATGTTGAATTCGTACCCCACTTCCTGCCACACGGCCTGCTGGGCCGCCTCGGCCGCCCGACTGATTTGCTCACCGTACACCCGGATGCTGTCCGCGTCCACCAAAAAGCCCTCGTTCTCCATCACGGCCAATACCCGGCACAGGGGGATTTCGATCTCCTGCAGCAGCGGCAGCTGGCCGTTTTCCTCCAGCTTTCCCCGGAGTGTGTCCCACAGGGCCGGCATGCCCAGAAGAATGCGCTCGTTTTCGTCTTCGCCCCCTGGTACGGGCAGGCCATACTCCTGCATCAGGCGCAGGGGCTCGTACCCGCTGCCCGAGGGGTTGAGCAGATATCCCGCCAGCGACAAATCCATCGTCAGGCTCTTCATGCGAATGCCCGTTTTCTCCCCGCTTTCCGGCTGAGACAGCAGGAAGGCAAACAGGGGCTTTGCGTCGCACACACACTTCTCGATGCGGTCATTGCGGCACAGCGCGCGCAGCAGTGCGAGGTCCGGCCCGGTTTTCACCCGCTCGTCCCCGGTGGCGAGGTACAGCGCCTGCAGGCGGTTCTCCTCATCGAACACCGGCAGCAGGCAGGCCCGCCCGTTCTCTTCCATGCGGGTCAGCAGCCCGGCGGCATCCGGCACAAAGGTGACGGTGCACGCGGGGGCTGCCCCCTGTTCCTCTTCCGCAGGAGCTGCAGAGGCCGGGGCTGAGTCCAGTCCCAGCTTTTTCATCAGGGTAAACAGCTCCAGCCGGGCCATCAGCCGGGCTGCCGCCGCAGGATCCCCCGGCTGGCGCCGGTAATGGGACAGATCGGTATCAATCGGGGCATCCAGCCGGATGGTTCCCAGATCGTAGCTCAGCCGGGCTGATTCCTCGCCGTCCTTCAGCTTCTGGCGCAGGGCGGGCTTTATCTCCAATTCTTCCAGGTGGGAGAAAATATAGTCGATACTGCCGTATTTCTGGATCAGATCGCCGGCTCCCTTGGGGCCGATTCCCTTCACCCCGGGGATATTGTCCGAGGTATCCCCCTGCAGGGCCTTGATGTCAATCAGCTGATGCGGGGTCACGCCGTACTGATCCAAAATGGCGGCCTCGTCATACAGCGTTACCTGCGGCTGGCCAAATTTGGTCACCGCCAGGCGCACCGTCACGCCATCCCCCACCAGCTGCAGGCTGTCGCGGTCCCCGGTGGCGATCATGCATTCCGCTCCCTCTTTCCGGCAGGCTTGGGAAAGGGTTCCCAGAATATCGTCGGCCTCCCATCCGGCGCACTCGACCATGGGGTATCCCAGATATCCCAGCAGCTCTTTGAGCACCGGCATCTGCTGGGCCAGCTCGTCGGGCATGCCGTGGCGCCCGGCCTTGTACCCGGCATAGGCGATATGACGGAAGGTGGGCTCTTTCCGGTCGAACGCGATGGCCACCGCATCGGGCCCGCACTCCTCCCGGATATGCTCCAGCATGGTCAGAAAGCCATAGATCGCATTGGTAAATTGTCCGTCTTTTGTCGAGAGCAGCTTGATGCCGTAAAAAGCGCGGTTGACAATGCTGTTCCCATCCAGTACAAGCAGTTTCATGTACGTACGATTCCTTCCCGGGCTGACCTGTGCCCTGTCATTTTCCGTCCCGCCGGGGTTTGTGCGGGTATCAGAAGTATTATAGCACTTTTCGCCTGCAAAAATAAGTGGTATAATAGATAAAACAGCGGCATTTGGGCCGCACAGCCGGTTTTTCTGCAGACCGGCGGAAAAACCGACAGAATAAAGGAGCCAGTTACTATGCGCATTTTGGGAATTGAGAGTTCCTGTGACGAGACGGCGGCCTCGGTGGTCGAGGACGGGCGCCGGGTTTTGAGCAATGTCATCGCCTCTCAGGTGGAAGAACACAAGCTGTACGGGGGTGTGGTCCCGGAGATCGCCTCCCGCCGCCACTGCGAGGCCATCACCGGCGTGACGGACCGGGCCCTGCGGGAAGCCGGTACCGATTTATCGCAAATTGACGCCATCGCCGTCACCTATGCCCCAGGGCTGATCGGCGCTCTGCTGGTGGGGGTGAATTTTGCCAAGGGGCTTGCCCTCTCTTCGGGCAAGCCGTTGGTTCCGGTTCATCACCTGCGCAGCCATATTGCGGCCAATTACCTATCGAACCCCAATCTTACGCCCCCGTTCCTCTGCCTGGTGGTCTCGGGCGGACACACTCACCTGATCGACGTGAAGGATTACACCGATATGCGCATCATCGGCTATACCCATGATGACGCGGCGGGAGAGGCTTTCGACAAAGCGGCCCGGGCCATGGGGATGCCATACCCCGGGGGCATTCATCTGGACAAGGTGGCCGAGGGCGGAAACGACCGGGCCTTTTCTCTGCCGCGTCCCAGCGTGGATGGCGCCCCATACGACTTCAGCTTTTCGGGGCTGAAAACCTCGGTGATTAACCTACTGCACAACGCCAGGCAGAAAAACGAAACGGTGTGCATCCCCGATCTTGCGGCCTCGTACCGGCGGGCGGTGGTAGACTGCCTGGTGCGCGGCACCATGAGAGCAGCCGAGGATACCGGTGCGCGCACCCTGGTCATCGCCGGCGGCGTTTCGGCCAACCGGCTTCTGCGGCGGCAGCTGGAGCGGGAATGCCAGAAGCGCGGTCTTGTGTTCTGCCGCCCGGAACTGTGTTACTGCGGCGATAATGGCGCCATGGTCGCCTCGCAGGGGTATTACGAATTTCTGTCCGGTGTGCGCGCCTCTGCCGGGCTGAACGCTTGCGCCAATATGGCGGTGGATACACTGGAATAAGAGGAGTTTAAGTTTCCCTGCCCCAACTTGTCACAAAAATGTTACAATTCCCTGTGGTCTCACAGGAAATAAGCCCTTGATAAAAATATGTCGAGCGGTTATAATAGTTTATGTATAGATGTTGTCTGTACGCACGAAACGAGATCTCAATTTGGCCATTGGGCCGGAAGGAGAAAAAAACATGACAAAGAATGCAAGTGTACTCGCCTGGATCGACGAGATGAAAGCTCTCGTCAATCCCGATCAGGTCGTATGGATCGACGGCTCGGAGGAGCAGCTGGAAGCGCTGCGCGCCGAAGCCTGCTCGACCGGCGAAATGATTAAGCTGAACGAAGAAAAACTGCCCGGCTGCTATCTGCACCGCACGGCCGTCAACGACGTAGCCCGCGTGGAGGGCAGAACCTTCATCTGCGCGAAGACGAAGGAAGAGGCCGGCCCCACCAACAACTGGATGGACCCGCAGGAAGCGTACAAAATGCTGTACGACATCGCCCGCGGCAGCTACAAGGGCCGTACCATGTACGTGATCCCCTACTCCATGGGCCCGATCGGCTCGCCTCTGGCCAAAATCGGCGTCGAGTTGACCGACTCGATCTATGTCGTTCTGAACATGGCCATCATGACCCGCATCGGCGACAAGGTGTGGGACGTGCTGGGCGACAGCACCGACTGGGTAAAGGGCCTGCACTGCAAGTGCGATATTGACGAAGAGAAGAGATATATCTGCCATTTCCCCGAGGACAACGCCATCATCAGCGTGAACTCCGGCTACGGCGGAAACGTGTTGCTGGGCAAGAAGTGCTTCGCGCTGCGCATCGCTTCCTTCCAGGGCAAGAACGAGGGCTGGATGGCCGAGCATATGCTGATCCTGGGCATCGAGAATCCGCAGGGCGAGATTAAGTATGTCACCGCTGCCTTCCCGTCCGCCTGCGGCAAGACCAACCTGGCCATGATGATCCCGCCCGAGGGCTACCGCGTAAAGGGCTACAAGGTATGGACCGTCGGCGATGACATCGCCTGGATGCGTCAGGGCGAGGACGGCCGTCTGTATGCCATCAACCCCGAGAACGGCTTCTTCGGCGTGGCACCCGGCACCAACCAGAAGTCCAACCCCAACGCGCTGGCGACCACCAAGCAGGGAACCATCTTCACCAACGTGGCCCACAATCTGGACGACAACACCGTGTGGTGGGAGAGCCTGGATAAGAATCCGCCCGAGAATGCTCTCGACTGGACCGGCGAGCCCTGGAACGGCAAGACCAGCGACAAGAAGGGCGCTCATCCGAACAGCCGCTTCACCGCTCCGGCCAAGAACTGCCCCTGCATCAGCCCCGAATTTGACAAGGGCGCCGGCGTTCCGATTTCCGCCATCATCTTTGGCGGCCGCCGTGCCTCCACCACCCCGCTGGTCTATCAGTCCCGCGACTGGAACCACGGTGTGTTCGTGGGCTCCATCATGGCTTCCGAGACGACTGCCGCCGCTACCGGCGCGGTAGGCGTTCTGCGTCATGATCCCATGGCCATGAAGCCCTTCTGCGGCTATCATATGGGCGACTACTTCCAGCACTGGATCGACATGGGCGAGAAGCTGGGCGAGAATGCTCCCAAGATCTTCAACGTCAACTGGTTCCGTGTGGATGAAGACGGCCACTTCATTTGGCCGGGCTTCGGCGACAACCTGCGCGTGATTGAGTGGATCCTCAAGCGCGTGGACGGCGCTGTGGATGCCGACGAGACCGCGATCGGCTATGTGCCGAAGGCTGAGGACATCAACCTCGAGGGTCTGGACAACTTCTCCATCGACGACCTGAAGACCATTCTGGAAGTGGACAAGGAAAAGTGGTCCAAGGAAGCCGACGAGATCGCGAACTACTACGACACCACCTTTGGCGATCATTTGCCCAAGGAGCTGCGTGAGTCCCTCGCTACCCTGAAGGCAAACTGCGAGAAGTAATTTTCTTCTTTTAAAAAGCATCGATCCCCGGCCCTCCTCATCGGAAGAGCCGGGGATTTCTTTATGGCAGCCGCCAAAAAGGGCACACGAACCCATACTGCCCAAAAGCTGGATACCAAAAAGGGAACACGGTCTTTTTCCAGTCCGTGTTCCCTTTTTTCGATTTCCCCTTCGGTAAAGCCGGTCATTCAACCAGCACCAGCAGAACGATCAGCCCGATCATCACCAGCAGGGCCAGCAGATCCCCCCAGGAAGAACGGGTACTCCTTATACCCGGCCCCGCGGGCGCGCAGAGAGAAGCCGCGCACCTGGGCGGATACGGCACCGCTGACACCGATCAGGCCCACGAACTCCCCATCCCGTATGGTCAGATCCACATCGTGCAGAGCCATATGGCTGCTGCCGCTGTATCGGAACCCCATCTTGCTGATTTCGATCATAAACGGACTCCTTTCCCTGTCAAACCAAGAGAAAGGGCAGGTCCCCGGAAAGTGAAAACCCGCCCCTGCTTTTTAATAACGACTACTGTTTACTTATTCAGGATTTTACGCAGCGGCAGCACCAGAATCTGCACGATCACACAGTTCAGTGCAGCGGTCACCAGCGTGGTCAGCGCCATGCTGATAAACTGGGCATGCTCATGGGGCGAACATACACAATGGCCGCCATCCCGATGAAGGTAAAGCCGCTGATCAGCGTGGTCAGCAGCGTGCATACGATGGGGCGCAGGTCAAATTTACCGGCCTTCAGGGGGATGAGCACCAGCAGGAACATGGCAACGGCGCCCACTGTCTCAGAAACAATGCCGATCCATGCCATGGAGGTGCCGATCTGGCTGATGACACCGGAGAGCACACCGATAATCACCGACTCCACAAACGAGGGGCGGATCAGCAGAATCGCCAGGCAATAGGTGGCAATGAGAAAATTGGGATGGAATCCACCCACATTGATTACCCCGGCCAGCAGCCGCAGCACAATGCCCACGGCCATCAAAACACCCACCAGAATCAGGTTGTTCAGATTGCGCAGGCCCTTTTTCTCTTCTACCGTTACATTTCTCTTTTCCATAACACACATTCCTTTCTGTTCCGTTTGCTGTTTTCTGTGCAGGGATAAAGCCGCCCACCTCCGTCTGCATCCGAAGGCGGTGAAATGCGTGTGCCCGCCCCTTTGTCCGGTGCGGGGCTCTCTCCTTCTGCGGGAAAGCGCTTCTGTGGAAAGAAAGGGAGCAAACAAAAAATCTGCCCTTAAATTTCTTTAAGGACAGATCAAAAAATCTGCGGTACCACCTTACTTGCCCTGTTGCTGCCAACAGAACCGCTCTTGCAAAATGCCAACACATTTCCTGCCCGTAACGGGGGCCGCCCGTCTTAGATACTCGGCGGATTTTCCTCCGCCTTTCGCCTCGCCCTCTGTGGTCCATTTGCCGATCCGCTTTTCCACGGGATTTCCATCCTCGTCCGCTCTCTGTAGGTGCGCTTTCGGTGTGATCTCCACTTCATCGGTTTCTCTTATTCAGATTATTTTCAGAATAGCACGGTTTCTTTTTCGTCTCAATCTTTTTTGCCATTTTTGGCTGAAATTCGCGCGCTTTCCCCTTACATCAACCGGGCACGCGGCCCCTGGGGACCCTTCATCAGCAGCCAGAACAGCTCTCCAACCGACAAGGAAAACCCGCCGCCGAACAGCAGCCGGCTGCCGTCAGTGCGCACTTGCGAGCTGACCATCGGGTTGCGCAGCACCTGATAGGTCGTATATCCATCCAGCTCGTGCAGATCCAGCGTAATGCGGCTGTTCGTTCCCAGAGTGACAAAAATGCAGCCCCCGTCCAACGGGTTCACGCTTTGCAGGCAGGCAGGCACCTGTTCCCGGCGCTTTTGCATACGCTGCAGCCAGCTCTCACCGCTTTCCTCCTGCAGACTCTTCTCCATCAGTTGCTGCGGATTTTCCACCCCAAACAGACAGCACAGGATTTCCTCGGCCGGGATCTGAAGCCCCACGCCGGGCAGAACCACCGCATCCGCCGCTTCACACAGGGAAACCGAGGAGAAAACATCCCGACTTTCCAGCACCGGCCACCGCTCTTTCAGACAGGCGCGGGGCCCGTCGATGGTATGCCCACTGCGCAGATTGAAAAACCATTTGTCCCCGCACAGCTGTACCCGGTCAAACGTATTGGCCATGATTTCTCCTCCTTCTTTCATCCTATGCCGTTTTATTATTTCCGTTACGCCATCTGGAACACAATGCCGCACACGGCAGCCCCGGCGATGTAGAGAATGGGGTGCTTTTTATACCGGCGCATCAGCCAGTAGCACAGGATGAACAGGCACATGGCCTTGTAGTTGATCAGATCCGCCGGATTCATGGTCACCAGGAAAGCATCCACGGTGAACAGGGCCTTCTCCATTACCTGCCAGCAGGCGGCTGCGATCATCGCGGTGACGCAGGGGCGCAGGGTGGCAAACGTATCCTTCACCAGGCGGTTCTCCTTGAATTTTTCCAGGATCTTGGCCACCAGGATGATGATAATCAGCGACGGCAGGATCAGCGCCAGCGTGGCCACCACGCCGCCCAGCACGCCGTACGCGTGATACCCGGCGTAGGTCGCCATATTGACGCCCAGCGGGCCGGGGGTCGATTCGGAAATGGCGATCATGTCCGTGATGCTCTCGACGCTCATCCAGTCATAGCGCGAGGCGATATCGTACAAAAACGGCAGGGTGGCCAGTCCGCCGCCCACGGCGAACAGCCCGGCTTTAAAGAACTCGAAACACAGTTCCCACAATACCATCATACTTTCACCCCCGCCTTACCCAGGCCGATGCCGACAACCGCCGCACCGATGACAACCAGAATGGGCGAGACATCCAGCAGAATCATCACGGCCAGCACAATCAGGAACAGAGCAATGCCCCAGATGGACTTTACATTCTTTTTCCACAGCTTCACAATGGCATCCAGAATCAGCGCGCACACCGCCACGCGGATGCCCGCGAACGCCTGCTGCACATAGATGATATCCTGGAAATTCTTCAAAAAGGCGGCGATCACGGTGATAATGCACAGCGAGGGGAACACAACCCCCAGCGTGCAGAAAATCGCCCCCAGCACCCCGCGCTTTTTATACCCCACAAAGGTGGCCGTATTCACCGCGATAATACCGGGCGTGCACTGGCCGATGGCATAGTAATCCATCAGTTCTTCCTCGGTTGCCCATTGATACTTTTCCACCACTTCCCGCTGGAGCATGGGCAGCATTGCGTATCCACCGCCAAAGGTCAGCCCGCCGATCCGGCAGAAGGTGAGGAACATGGTCCACAGTTCTTTCATTTTTTCTTATTCCTCTCTGCTGTCTGCTCAAATGTCATCCATCATCAGGGAGACATTTTTATAGTGATAGAAGGTCGCATCAAAAATATGGATGTGCTCCTGCTTGCCCTGAATGGAGCCATCGAGGATCCCACGGCCCAACGCGGGCAAATCCTCCAGATTACTGCGCTGCACCAGATCATGGCCGCCGGCAATCAGATCGTACTCATCCGAAAGAGCGCGGAGCTGCTCCACCTTTTCGATCCACTTTTTCAGCACGGCACGGCGGTCCTCCCCCGGGGCGCAGATCAGCTGCAGCCCCTGAAGGCTGTCGCCGGCAAACAGAATGCGGTGTCCCCGGTCGAGGAAGCACACCGAGCCGCCCGTGTGGCCCGGGATCGCGATGACCTCCAGCGTGCGGCCGCCCAGGTCGATTGTCTCCCCATCGGCAAGCGGCACCACCTGCGGGAAATCCCCGCCGGGAATCATACCGGCCAGCACCTCCTCCCCGGCCACCGAACGGGCGTATTCCTTTCGGTCTTCCAGGGTGATGGACTGGGCCATTTCGATGTCATCCGGGTGCAGATACACCTTTTCAAACTGGCGGGCACCGCCGGCGTGGTCCGGATGGCCATGGGTCAGAATCACGTCGAAAGGCTTATCTGTCAATGACCGGACCAGTGCGGTCAGATCCCCCGTACCGCTGCCGGTATCCACCAGCACGGCGCGCTGCGAGCCTGCCACCACATACACGGCATCCAGGCCGCCCTCATTGATGTACCAGGTGTCGTCTGCAATTTTCTCAATTTGGTACAGACTTTTCGCCATACAATCGTCTCCTCCTTTATTTTCATCCACACCAGGCGGATTTTATTCCTCTTTTCCCTTCAGGCAGATTCCCAGGTCCTCCAGCTGCTGTTCATCCACCGAGCCGGGCGCCATGGTCATCAGTTCCGAAGCATTCTGCACCTTCGGGAAAGCCACCACGTCGCGCAGCGTTTCGCACTGCAGCATCTGCATGACCAGCCGGTCCAGGCCGATCCCCATGCCGCCATGGGGCGGGGCACCGAAGCGGAACGCATCCAGCAAAAAGCCGAACTTCGCATACGCCTCTTCATCCGACATGCCCAGCAGCTCGAAAATCCGGTTCTGCAGCACCGGGTCGGTGATCCGGATGGAACCGGAGGACAGTTCGATGCCGTTGAGCACCAGATCATAGCACTTGGCGCGCACATTGGCCTTGTCGCTCTCCAGATACGGCAGGCACTCATCCATCGGGGCTGTGAACGGATGATGCATGGCTACAAACTGACCCAGATCCTCGTCAAACTCAAAGAACGGGAATTCCACAATCCACAGCAGGTTGTAGCCCGTGCGCTCAATGTTCAGTTTATCCGCCACGGCCAGACGCAGCTGCCCCAGCTGCGGCAGCACATGGCTGGTTTTGGTATCGGCGATAATCAGCACCACGTCTCCGGTCTCCGCTCCGGCGCGCTGCAGGATGGCCTGCATCTCGCCGTCGGTCATGAATTTCTGGAACGAGCTCTTCATGCCGTCCGGCGCCAGGCGGATCCACGCCAGGCCCTTGCCGCCGATGCCGCGGATCATCTCGGTCAGCTTGTCAATCTCCTTGCGGGTCAGCACATTCACGGCGTTCTTCGCGGTGATGCAGCGCACACTGCCGCCGCCCTGTACCGCGCCGCTGAACACGCCAAAACCGCAGTCCTTCACCACATCGCTCAGATCCGTCAGCTCCATACCAAAGCGCGTATCGGGCTTATCACTGCCGTAGCGCTCCATGGCCTGCTGATAGGTCAGGCGGGGCAGCGGCAGCGGAATCTCCACCCCAATGGCCTCTTTGAAAACCCGCTGGATATAGCCCTCGCCGATGGCGAGCACATCCTCCATATCCACAAATGACATCTCCAGGTCAATCTGGGTGAATTCCGGCTGGCGGTCGGCTCTCAAATCCTCATCGCGGAAGCACCGGGCAATCTGCATATAGCGGTCAAAGCCCGCCACCATGGACAGCTGCTTATACAGCTGAGGCGACTGGGGCAGTGCATAGAACGAGCCCTTGTGAATACGGCTGGGCACCAAAAAATCGCGGGCACCCTCGGGGGTGCTGCGGATCAGCATGGGGGTCTCAATCTCGATGAATCCGTTTTCATCAAAGTAATCCCGGGTAATCTTGGCAATCTTGTGCCGCATCAAAATATTGCGCTGCAGATCCGGACGCCGCAGATCGAGATACCGGTACTTCAGGCGCAGGTCTTCTTTTACATTGGATTTCTCTGTAATTTCGAAGGGCGGGGTTTCCGCCTTGTTGAGAATGCGCAGCTCGGTAACATAGATCTCCACGTCGCCGGTGGGGATTTTATCGGTTTTGGCGTCGCGCTCGCGCACCTTTCCCCGGGCGGCCAGCACAAATTCCGAACGGCACGAGGCCGCTTTCTCAAAAATAGCCCGGTCCGTCGCGTCGTCAAAGGTCAGCTGGACAATGCCCGTGCGGTCGCGCAGATCAATAAAAATTAATCCTCCCAGGTCACGCTGGCGCTGTACCCAGCCGAACACCGTCTCTTCCTGTCCCACATGTTCCATCCGAAGCTCCCCGCAGTAATGGGTGCGGTGCAGCCCTGCTATCTGTTCTGCCATGATCGTTCCACTCCTTTTTCTTTATCAGAAGGTCAGCTCGCCCAGGTCGGCGGCTTCGGTGCTGATCGTCACATAATTATCCAGAAAATCGTCCCCCAGCGAAATGGATTTCTGCTCGCCGGTCTTCATATTTTTGATTTTTGCTTTGCCGGCGGCCAGCTCCTCATCCCCCAGTACAAGGGTAAAGGCGGCTCCGATTTTGTTCGCGTACTTCATCTGTGCCTTCAGACTGCGACCGCACACCTCGCAGGAGGCCGCCACCCCGCAGCGGTGCAGCTGTTCAGCAAGGACAAACGCCCGGCAGGACGCTTTCTTGCCCATCGAGGCGATAAACACTTCGCACGGGGGATCCCCGGGCAGCTCGATTCCCTGGGCCTGCAGCACCAGCATCAGGCGCTCCATTCCCAGTCCAAAGCCCAGACCAGGGGTAGGCTTTCCGCCCATCTGCTCCACCAGCCCGTCGTACCGGCCGCCGCCGCATACTGTGCTCTGGGCGCCCAGATCGTTCGAGACAAATTCGAACACCGTGCGTGTGTAGTAATCCAGCCCGCGCACGATGGTGGGGTTGATGGTAAAGGCGATGCCCGCCTGCCGCAGGTACTCCTGCACCCCTTCAAAATGCTCGCGGCAGTCATCGCACAGATAATCGAGGATTTCCGGTGCATTCTCCGCAATTTTCGAGCAGACGGGACTTTTGCAGTCCAGAATCCGCATGGGGTTGCGCTGCAGGCGCGACTGGCAGGTCTCGCACAGCTGATCCTGATACCCGGCAAAATAATCCTTCAGCGCCTGGTGATACCGGGCACGGCAGGTGGGGCAGCCGATGGAATTCAGTTCCAGCGTCAGGTTCCGTACCCCCAGCCGGTCAAAAATCCCCTTGGCCAGGCAGATCACTTCTGCATCCGCCGCGGGGTCCGCGGCGCCGAACATCTCCACCCCGAATTGATGGAATTCGCGCAGGCGGCCGGCCTGCGGCTTTTCATACCGGTAGCAGCTGGTGTGATAGTACACCTTCACCGGCAGGCCGTCATTGTACACTCCATGCTCCAGCATGGCGCGCACGGCGCTGGCCGTTCCCTCCGGGCGGAGGGTGACCGACCGGCCGCCCTTATCGTTAAAGGTATACATCTGTTTTTCCACTACGTCGGTGGTATCCCCTACGCTGCGCAGGAACAGCTCCGTGTGTTCAAACACGGGCGTGCGCACTTCGCCAAAGCCATGCACTGCCGCTTCCGAGCGCATGACCTGTTCGACGGTCCTCCACTTTGCACTCTCGCTGGGAAGCAGGTCCTGGGTCCCCTTGGGGGCCTGTGTCAATAATGCCATCTCTTCTCTTCTCCTTTATGCTTGTTGGTGAGAAAACGGCGGAAAATCGCCGAAACTCTGCAAAAAAACAAAAATCCCCCGTCCCTGATAAAGGGACGAGGGATTTTTCCCCGTGGTGCCACCCTTTTTCAGAACCGTCCACACGGCACAGTGCCGCGCTTTTCCGGTTCCCTTTGCCCATTTCGCCGGGCGGCGGGTACCCCTGGTACCAAAAACGGCTCGCGGGTGTCTTTCCCCCTTTTTCGTATGCGGCACGCTTCCAGCCGATGGCGCGTCTCTCTGTAGCGGAAACAAGGGGTACTCATCCCGGTCATCACCGGTATGTTCTGTCGTTACATTTTGGGGTTGAGAATATCGCGCCAATCCAGGTCGCCGCGCTCCAGTCCGTGGATCAGCACCTCGGCCGTGGCGATATTGGTCGCCACCGGGATATTGTGCATATCGCACAGGCGCAGCATATTCATGTCATTGGGTTCCTGAGGTTTGGCCGTCAGCGGATCGCGGAAGAACAACAGCAGATCCACTTCGTTGCAGGCGATGCGGGCCGCAATCTGCTGGTCCCCGCCCTGCACACCGCTGAGGAAGCGCTGTACCTTCAGGCCGGTTGCCTCTGCAACCAGTTTCCCCGTCGTGCCGGTTGCACAAAGGGTATGACGGCTGAGCAAGCCGCAGTAAGCAATACAGAACTGTACCATCAATTCTTTCTTGGCATCGTGTGCAATCAATGCGATATTCATGTCCGTATCATCCTCTCCAAAACATTTCAGACATTTTTGGGGTATGGGTACGCTCGGCGTACCACGCCCTGCTTTCGCGCCTTTTCAATACCGTACCATCAAAACCTTCTCAAAGATCCCAGCGGAACAGCCTCCCCCTCCAAACGGGCGGCAATCCGCTCGATAGCCGAAAATCCATGTGATTTTCGCTGCAGCAGCTCCCGGCAACTGCCATGCATGGCCAACAGGCCATCCTCCGGAACAATCCCCGCCAGGCGGATCCCGGCTGCGTCGATCACGCTGTCCAGATCCTCAAAATCCTCCTGCCGGCGGAAAGCGGCATACGAAAAGCGGTTGATGATCAAGCGCTGCTGATCCACTCCCTGCTCCAGCAGCAGGCGATGGACATGCTCACTGCTGCGCAGGCATACCGGCGTACACTGGGTAATCACCAGCGCGCGCTGGGCCGGCGCACAGGCCGCCTGAAACCCCTCATCAATCCCGGCCGGACTGTCCACAATGACATGGTCATAGTAGAGGCCCAGCATGGTGACCAGCTGGTTCATTATACGGGGGGGCAGCCGCTTTTCCCACGACTGCGGGGCCGGCAGCAGCCACAATCCCGGCGTATCGCCCACCTCGTAGATAGCACGGATCGGTTCGCAGTTGCCGCGGACCACATCGCTCATATCAAAAACCAGAGAAGATGACACGCCCAGCAGCAAATCAAGACATCGCAGTCCGGCATCGCCATCCACCAGCAGTACCCGGCTGCCGCGCAGGGCCAACGCCCTTCCAAGCTGTGCGGTAACGGTAGATTTTCCCACACCGCCTTTTCCCGATGTTACAACTGTAATCGCGCCCATTTCTCCATCTACCTCAGTTTACATGGTAACACAAATTCGTACCGCTGTCAAAGTTTTTTTCAAAGGTATTGCACAAAAGCCTTCCACTTATTTCCTCGATTCGTCGATTCCCCTGTCGAAATTCTTCATTCTCCCTCCGGTGCCGTCTGAGAAGCGGCCGAAGGAATCTGAATGTTTCCATCGTCATCCACATAGGCGCCATAGAAATACGCATTGAGCAGATCCTCCACCACATTCATGGAATAGGTGGATTTGTCTCCATACTCAATCACCACCGCAATAGCAATCTGGGGATCCTCGTAGGGGGCATACCCGATGAACAGCTCGTTGTCCGAGTGATTGGTGCCGTTTTCCGCCGTACCGGTTTTGCCGGCCACCGCAATGCCGTAATTCGCCAGGCGGCGGCCCGTTCCGTCCGCCGTACAAACGGCCCGCATACTCTCCTGCACAATCTTCAGATTTTCCAGATCCACGCCGCAGTGGTTCAGCTCTTCCCGTCCAATCTGTTCAATGATTTCTTCCCCGGTGTAATCGGTGATCTTGTCCTCCAAATGCAGGCGGATCCGCACACCGTCGTTGGCAATGGCGGTCACATAGCTGGCCATCTGGACAGGGGTAAAGGAGTTATCCGCCTGACCGATGGCCGCCTGGCTGGTGATACCGTCGGTCCAGCTGACTCCATGGTTGATGGCATAGTCCGTGGGGTTTGACAGCATGCCGCTGTTTTCGCTGACCTCGATGCCCGTTTCCTCCCCCAGGCCGAACAGCCCGCCGTAGGCCATGATCTTGTCAATTCCCAGCAGCCGTCCGGTCTCATAGAAAAAGACGTTGCAGGATTTCTGCAGGGCGGTTACCACATTGATCGTACCATGGGTGCCCATGCACTTGGGCTGCCAGTCATCGTAAAAGGTATACTGGCCGCTGCAGTGAATGGTGGTGGTTTTAGTCAGAACGCCCTCCTGCAGGGCCGCAGCCGCCACCATGGGCTTAAAGGTCGAGCCCGGGGTAAACCGTCCGCTGAACGCGCGGTTGAACATGGGAGTATTCTCATCCTCATTGATTTGCTTATAATAATCGCTGTCGGTCAGATACTGATTGATGTCATAAGTGGGGAAAGTAGAGGCACACAAAATCCCGCCGGTCTTTACATCCACCATCACGGCGGCACCCGCCACGCAGTCCTGCCCGTACCACTTGTCTGCCGTGCCGTCCGGGCCCGCCTCGGCCGAAGCGGTTACATTCTTTGAAAGCGAAGCGTTGGCCACCTGCTGAATCCGGGAATCCAGCGTCAACCATACGGTATTCCCTCCCTGGGGCTCCTGTGTAATCTCGTCCTTTACAGCCTGACCGTCACTGTCAATCTCAATTTCCTCCTTGCCGCTGGTCCCCCGCAGCTGCTCTTCAAAAGCGGATTCGATGCCGCTCTTGCCAATAACATCGTCATAGGTATACCCCGACAGGTTGTCCTCGGAATACAGCTTTCCGTTCTCTTTCAGTTTATCGTACTGGTCCTGGCTCAGATAGCCGGTCTGTCCAATGATATGCGGGGCCAGGCTGCCGTCGGTGTACTCCCGCACGGTGCCCACCTGCACCTCGACCCCCGGCAGCTCCAGGCTCTTTTCGCTGAGGATCTGCATAGTGTCGGCGCTGACATCATCGGCAAACAGATAGGGGGTATAGTACCCAAATTGATTTTTCACCATATTGTACCGCACCGAAACAATGCGTCGCTGGTCTTCGCGGCTGTAGTCCGCGCAGTCGAACATCTCCACCAACTGTGTCATGCACTGTTCGGCCGTAGCATAGGAGTTCACGTTCAGCATGGCGGCACTCTTCATATAGGCGATTTCGCTGTCGCAGTTCTCGCGGAATACACAGGCTCCCACCTCGTCCAGCTCCAGGGGCAGGTTGTCGATCCACTCCTCGTCCTGATCCTCCAAAATTTCGATCAGTTTCAGAATGATATCGTTTACCTGCTGCATATCCGTCTCCGCACGCCGCAGCGTAATCTGATAGGTCGTGCGGTTCACTGCAAGGCCATTGCCGTCCTTGTCCAGAATCTGCCCCCGCGCACCGGTCAGCTTGATATACGAGGCTGTCGAAGCATCCGACTGGTTCAGAAAGGTCTCTCCCTGCACCAGCTGCCACTGTATCAGCCGCACCACATAAGCACCGAACACCACCAGAACCATCAGGCACAGAAAAAGCGGGCGTGCCACCCCCTGCAGTTTTTTCAAGGCAGTTGCTCCTTTCTCCGGACTGCAAAAACACTCAGTCTTCCGACGAACGAAGGCGAAGGAAGAACGCACGGTTAAAGAAATACGTCAGCGGGGTGAGAATCACGGTGGCGCCATACCGCGGCAGATAGTGCTGCAGCAGGGCGTACAGCCGGTGTTCCCCGTAAACCAGCACATAACCGAAAACCCATTCGCACAAAAAAACAATCAGCAGAGAGACGATACTGACCAGAAAGGCCGTTAAAATATTATTGCGCAGCAGATTCCGACTGAAGCTGCTGATCACATAACAGAGCACGGCCAGAATCAATGCGTGCATACCCATCACACTGCCCATCCCGTAATCCACCAAAAGACCGCCGAGCACTCCGAACGCCATGGCCGGGATCTCATTTTCAAACTGGGCAATGGCGATTACCGACAAAAACAACAGCGAGGGGCGCTCCCCCCACAGCCGGAACATCAGTCCCGGCGTCTCCTGCAGAATAAACAGAACCCATATCTCCAGCGTATACGCAAGATAACGGATGATTTTGCGCTTATCCATCGTTCTCCTCCGTTATTCCCCGGTAGCCTGCTGGGCTTCACGGATCTCGCCTTTTCCGTAAAAATCGGTGATGACGAACACGTCCCGCACGTCTTTCACATCTACATACGGCTCAATCAGTGCATAGCGGGTCACCCCGCCGTCGGACACCCGGATCTCTTTCACCTGCCCGACAATCAGGTCCTTGGGATAAATCCCCGCCAGGCCCGTGGTGGTGATCAGATCTCCTTCCTCCAGCTTGGTATCCGCCGGCAGGTACGACATGCGCACCCTTCCCTCATCCGCCAAAAGCAGATCGGACTCAATCACGCCACTCTCCCGTTTTTCCTTGCTGATCACACCAATTTTTGTTTCGGGGGAGAGAATGGTCGTCACGTAGCTGGTGGTAGCCTCGACTTTTGAAACCCACCCCACAACGCCGTCGCTGGTAATCACCGGATCATTCACATGAACACCGGACAGGCTTCCCTGGTCGATGGTGAATCCACCGAACAGCTCTGCCGGATCCCGGCTGATCACCGCCGCCGACACCATCTGGAAATCCTCATTCTGCTCTTTAATCCCCAGGATGGATTCATACTGCTCGTTCTTCTGCTTCATCTCGTAGTAATCCACCATCTGCTCCCGCAGCTTCCGATTCTCTTCCTGCAGTTCCCGGATCTGGGCCTCCAGCTCCCCGGTTTCCGCCGAAGAGCTGCCCACCGTCGCCGCGTTATTCACCACTACGGTGGATACCCGCTCCATCGGGGCGGAAAAAAGCGAAAAGAAGCTGGCCGTCAGTGTTCCGTCGACCCCGGCGCTGTACAGCATAAACGCCAGCAAAGCCATCACGGTCCCCATCAGCGCCCGAAAACTCCGCGTATGGAAAAAATCCTTCATCCCAAATCCCCCTTATCCGCCCGCCGGGCAGAGCCGTCTTTTGTAAAACAAAGCGCGGGGAGCCGCTCTCCACAGCCCCCCGCACCCTTTTTGTGCATCCAAACGCCTTATCTTCTGCGGGCCTTGTAGTAGGAGGCCGGCATTGTCACTTCCAGCCGCTTGCCGGTTCCGTCCACCACGCAGTCCAGCGGGCGTTCCGCCACATGTACCGGCATCCCGGTCTCGCGGCTGACCAGTTGGTCCAGTCCGCGCAGCAGTGCGCCGCCGCCCGTCAGCATAATGCCGTGGTCGATAATATCGGCCGACAGCTCCGGCGGGGTTTTTTCCAGCGTATTCTTAATGGCTTCGACAATCGTCTGCAGCGAATCCTCCAGCGCCTCACGCACTTCATCGGCAGAAATCACCACGTTCTTCGGCAGGCCATCCATCAGGTTGCGGCCCTTGATCTCCATGGTGGCGTTCTCCGTCTCCTCCGTGGGATACGCCGATCCGATCTTGATCTTGATATCCTCGGCTGTGCGCTCGCCGATCAGCAGATTATATTTTTTCTTCACATAGGAAATAATGGCTTCGTCGAACTTATCGCCGGCCACGCGCACCGAGACCGAGGTGACGATATCGCCCAGCGAGATCACAGCCACCTCGGCGGTACCGCCGCCGATATCCACGACCATGCTGCCGGTGGGCTCGGCCACGGGCAGGCCCGCACCGATGGCAGCCGCCATCGGCTCTTCAATCAAATCCACATCCTTGGCGCCGGCCTGACGGGCGGCGTCTTCCACGGCGCGGCGCTCCACCTCGGTTACACCGGAGGGGATGCACACCACCACGCGCGGACGGCTGAGCGCGCTGTTGTGCAGCGCCTTGCGGATAAAGTGCTTGAGCATGGTCGCCGTCACATCAAAATCGGCAATCACGCCGTCCTTCAGCGGACGGACCGCCACGATGGAACCGGGCGTACGGCCGATCATCTGCTTGGCCTGATCGCCCACGGCCAGAACCTCTTCCGTGCGCACATCAACGGCCACTACTGACGGCTCGCGCATCACGATTCCCTTGCCCTTCATAAACACCAGGGTATTGGCCGTACCCAGGTCGATCCCGATATCTTTTGAAAACATACTGGTTTTCCCCTTTCTCTCTTTTGGGCGCCCGGCGGGCGGCGCGCTTGCTGTGACAGTCTCTGCACCCTATACAGAACCCGCCTGCTGTTTCTCTTTTCAAAAAGGACGCAAAAGTCCCGAATGTAATTATTATACCGCTTTTTTCAGGTTTACTCAACCGAAAAATCACCGCATATTCCCTTTTTTTCGTTTTTCGGAAAGATTGAAAAAGCTTTCATTCCATCCCGCCCTCTTTTCGTATAACTTACCGGGCAAATACGGCTCAGGCGTGAAAAAAAAGCAAAAAAACGGCAAAATTTTCCGCGGTTCTTTCCACGGCCGCCGGCTTCCCTTTTTCTCAGTCACGGATGTGAATGTGGCTGTATACCAAGATGGCCACAAACAGCAAAATGGCCTGGGCCACGTTGATATTCACCAAAAGCCCAAAGGTGACCTGCAGAATGGCCAGATCCAGCGTACACGGCTGCAGCCCGAACTGGGCGCTAAGCCCCAGCCAGCTGAGGAATGAAATGCCCCCGCACAGATCCCCGATCACTTTTCCCAGCACCACCGCCAGCACCAGCAGAACCACCAGCAGCAGCGTGCGCAAAATTCCCTTCTTCATGGTTTTTCCTTCCTTCTTTTCACGTTTTCCGTTACCGCTCTCCGGTCGAGCCAAATCCGCCCTCCCCGCGCAGTGTGTCTTCCAATTCGTCGGTTTCCGCGACTGTGCCCATCCATACGGGCAGCAGCACCAGCTGGGCAATCCGCTCGCCGGGGGCAATGGTATAACTCTCCCTGGACTGATTGATCAGCCCCGCGCAGATCTCCCCGCGGTAATCGCTGTCGATCACGCCTACCCCATTGGAAAGGGTGATGCCCCGGCGCACTCCCAGCCCGCTGCGGGCGAAAAGAAAGCCCGCCCAGCCCACGGGAATGGCGGCGGAAAAGCCGCAGGGGATCATCGTCCTCTCCCCGGGCTGCAGCGTAACCGGTTCCTCCATGCAGGCGCACACATCCATCCCTGCACTTCCCGGGGTGGCCCGCCGGGGCAGAACCGCCCCCGGGCGCACCCGTTTCAGCCATAATGTCTCCATCTGTCCTCTCCTGTTTCGTATCTCTTTCCACCGGTTTTCCTCGGGGTTTCCCCCAAGTTTTAACATTTTCAACCGAGTTTTCAACTTTCCTGCCAACCACGGACAAAAAGCCCGCGGGTACTGCGTTCCGGCACCGGCGAACCCGCCAGCGCACAGGATAAAACGGTTTCACATTCCACACGGTTTTCCACGGTGAACCGCAGAACTCCGAAATGGATCCCGGAAAGCTGCTCCAGCCGGTCCGTCATGCTCAGCGGCACACTGTTCAGCACCTCAATTTGACGGCTGGCGCCGCCGCCCCGGCAAATTACCGGGAAATGGGTGTCCTTCCGGTCCACAAGGCTCTGGGGTTTCTCACAATGGCGGCAGCCGCCCGGCGCGTTGGCAATCGGACAGTTGCGGCACAGCATCAGCGGCAGCCGTCCGTAAATCAGCAGGCCCCGGGGAATTGTTCCGCCGATCCGGGCCGCTTTCGCGGCGGTCAGCTCAAAGGACAGTTCCTGGGAGAGAATCTTCTGTTCTTCCAGCATTTGCAGCGAGGCCGTGTTGGTCACGTTCAGCGAGAAGCCCCCGTGAATCCGCATTCCCTCCTCCTGCGCCAGGGCCAGGGCTCCCAGCGTGCCACACCACACCTCTGAAAATCCAGCCTCTCTTTTCTGCCGAAGCTGGCGGCGGACCACTTCCTCTCCGCCAAAAAAAGCACGGGGCAGCTCGCAGCCCACCGGGATTCCCTTTTCCCGCAGGGCCTCCAGGTCCGGCAGCGGAGTCTCCAGCGGCAGATAAACCCGCTCGCACCGGACAGCCAGATCCGGCACTTGGGAAACCCGCAGGAAATGGGCCCGCAGCGGCAGCTTTTTTCCCAAAGCCGGGGAAGCGTTCCCCGGCTTTGGAAAATGGGGGCTTTCAAACGGCACCGGAGAGCGGTTCTGCCGCCGGGCAATCACCGTCTGCACCGCCTCCCGGCGCAGACGGTTCACCGCCGAGATGGGCGCCGCAGCCCCAGGGCTGATCTCACACACGATCTCCCCGGGCAAAAACGGGGTGCCGCCCAGCTTTTCCAACTGCTCTCGGCAGCGTTCTTCCTCCAGAGGGCGGGTGCGGGCCGCTTCGGCCGCCATATCGGAGGCGACAAATGCCGAAAATCCGTCCGCATCGCGCATGGCCAGCGTCAGGGGTTCCCCCTCCTGCACAGTC
>JALENG010000118.1 GCA_022767925.1 Clostridia bacterium | reverse complement strand
TGGCGGAGAAAGAGGGATTTGAACCCTCGCGCCGGTTACCCGACCTACTCCCTTAGCAGGGGAGCCCCTTCACCACTTGGGTATTTCTCCAGGTGTAAAGTTCCATTCTTCCTATAGGAAGCGATATGAAAAAGTAAGCGTGAAACTCACTTGAAAATCAAATTGGCGGAGGGGAAGGGATTCGAACCCTTGGTCCCTTGCGAGATCACTAGTTTTCAAGACTAGCTCCATAAACCACTCGGACACCCCTCCACGGAGTGCGGTCACAAAAGCAAATTTCTTGCCCTGTGTGTGCAGAAAACGAAGCTTCCGTTTCGCGACAAGTGATATTATACCTGATTCCTGGTCTGGTGTCAACTGGTTTTTTTGCAAAAACTGGTTTTTTTACAAAAACCTGATTTTTTACAAAAAGCAGTTTCCTGAAAGTAAGGACCCATTCGCCCTTCCCGCTGCGGCACCTTCACGGTGGGGAGGGCGATTCTACTCTTTCCGCGTTGGTGATTCATCGCCAGGTAATGATCTCTTCCTCGGGCTTGCGCACTTTGGGGCGGATGGGGTCCTCCTCCTTGGCATAGCCCACCGCAATCATCAGGCGGATCCGCTTATTCGCCGGCACTCCCACCACGGCGTGCAGGTTCTTTTCGTCAAACCAGCCCAGAATGCAGGTGGAAAGCCCCAGTTCCTCGGCCTGCAAGCAGAAGTGGGCCGCCGCAATCCCGATATCGTAACAGGCATAGCTCTGGCTTTTGATCAGAGCGCCGATGCGGGCGGTCAGCTTCGCCTTCTCCTCGGTGATGCATACAAAACACGGCACCTGGCTGGTAAACCCGTTCATCCCCGCCTGCCGGGCACAGACTCCCGCTGCCTGTACCAGTGTGGGATCCGTCAGCACGGTAAAGTGCCAGGGCTGGCTGTTGCAGGCCGAGGGCGCCAGACGCGCCGCCTTTAAACACTGCTCCAGCTTTTCCCGTTCCGGTTTTTTCCCTGAAAAATTCCGGCAGCTCTGCCGGTGCTGTACCATTTCCCAAAAACTTCCCATGCTCTTCTCCTCCCAATCTCTTTCGAACAATCGGTTATCCGCCAGACCATCGTCAGCCGGGGAATTTTATTCCCTCAGCGCGTTTCGCAGCACCCGGACTTCTTTGGCATATTCATCCAGCACCCAGGCGTACGTATTGGGATCCTCGTAATGGCGGAATCCTCTTTCCACAATCATGCCCAGCCGCTGCCAAATGCGGTACACCAGCAGCCGGATCTGCTCTGTCGGGGTAAAGCTCTCTTTTCCAAATCCCCGGCAGAAAGATTCATTGGGCTGCGGGCAGAAATCGTGAAAATCATGGTTCATCAGGGGGTCCCCGTAGAGAACCGCCGCATAGTCGATCAGACCGCTGAGCTTCCCGTTTTCAATCATCAGATTTCCGTCCCAGGTATCCGTATGGATATAGACCGGCTGTGTGACTTCATCCAGCGCCGGCCGGCACTTTTTCAGCAGATCCAACATTTCCTCCCCGGGTGCTTCCGGTACGAAGAGACTTTTGTCCGCAGCATCCTGAAACAGCATGGCAAACAACCGGTATACAAATTCAAAATTGCTGTCCGTATAGGTTTCCGGCATGGCGGGGATACCGAATGCTTCCGCTTTCAGCGAACTGATCTCCCGGCAAATCTGCCCCACGCGGAATTTGATTTCTCCCAGCTCCTGCTCATTGGGGCGGGGCTGTACATGAGTAAGCGGAGTCCCATCCAAAAACGTCATAAAAAAGTAAGGAACCGGACACAGCGTCTCGGTGTCATCCAGACAGATCAGCCTGGGGGCCGGTATCTCCAGCTTTTCCCCGAAGATTTTCAGCATTTCCGCCTCAATGGGTACATAATTGCGCTCGTGCCGCATGACTACTACATCTTTTGGAGAAGCGACCTTCAGGACCATTTTCCTGTCTTCCGTCTCAATCCGATAGACCGCATTGCACAGTCCCCCGGCCAGCTCCTCACAGGAAAAAGAGGAAAAATCATGACCGACGGCCCGCTTCGTCATCGCACGCAGGCTCTCCTCCGGCAGGTGCAGCTTTGTGACGGCATTTACAATCCGGCTCATTCCACTCTCTCCTTTTTCTCCATAAAGTTCTTGCTCTGAGCAGGGCTTCTTCTGCCCCACTGCTTTTCATTATAGCGGAAGCCGATGCCATTGAAAAGATGTTTTTCTTGCTTTTATCCGGCCGGTATGGCATGATAAAAGAAAAATAGTGGCGGGAATAGCCCTGGCTGTTTTCCACTGCACAGAAGGAGAGAAAAAGCATGTTTGACCGCGAAGCGCATGAAAAGCGGACACAATGGTATGTTCACGACCGGTTCGGTATGTTTATCCACTGGGGGTTGTACGCCATTCCCGCCCGCGGCGAATGGGTGCGCAGCCAGGAGGAAATTCCCTTGGAGGAATACGAACCGTTTTTCCACGCATTCAATCCCGTTGACTACGATCCCAAAAAATGGGCGCGGGCTGCCAAAGAGGCCGGCATGAAGTATGCCATTATGACCGCCAAGCATCACGACGGCTTCTGTCTTTTCGACAGCGCCCTGACCGACTATAAGGCCACCAACACCCCGGCTGGGCGGGATCTCATCCGTGAGTATGTGGATGCCTTTCGGGCTGAGGGGCTGAAGGTCGGCCTCTATTATTCCCTTTTGGACTGGCATCATCCCGATTATCCCCACTATGGGGACCGCCACCATCCCATGCGCCGGAACGAAGCGTTTCGTGACCATGGAAAACAGGAACATTTTGAGAATTACATTGAATACTTCCACGGGCAGGTTCGGGAATTGTGCACCAATTACGGCAAAATTGACCTGATGTGGTTTGATTTCTCCTATGATGATATGACCGGAGAAAAATGGCAGGCCAGCCGCCTGGTCCATATGATCCGCGAGCTGCAGCCCCATATGATTATCGACAGCCGCCTGGAGGCGGCCGGAGGTGCGTATGGCTCGCTGATAACCGGAGATACCACCGATTACACCGGTGATTTTGTCTGCCCGGAGCAGATTATTCCCCCGCGCGGCATTGTGGACCGGGACGGAAACCCGGTGATCTGGGAGACCTGCATGACCATGAACAACAATTGGGGTTACTGCAGCCGCGACCATTTCTTCAAGCCCAGTGATATGCTGATCAAAAAACTGGTAGAATGCGTGAGCAAGGGCGGAAATCTTCTGCTGAATGTCGGGCCCGATGCCCGGGGCAATATCCCGGAGGAATCACTGGAAATCCTGCGCGGAATCGGAAAATGGATGGCCCGCAACAGCGCCAGCATTTACGGATGCGGGCTGGCCGACCCGGAAAAGCCCGAATACGGCCGGATTACCCAAAACGGAAACCACCTGTATTACCATGTGATGGAGCCCATGGTCGGCTATATCCCCCTGATGGGGCTGCAGGCCGGGCAGATTGAATCCGTCCGCCTGCTTCGGGATGGCAGCGAACTGCCCATTGTCCATGACTGGATTACCGACAACTACGGGGATCTGCCCTATGTAACGCTGGGGCCCGACCCGCACCTTCCGGATCCGATCGACACCGTACTGGATGTAACACTGCGCGATTGAGATCCGGCAAACCACAGAGCCGGAAAGGACAGGGAGACAAAATGGCAAATAAGATGACCGCTGTCCGCATCCTTCTAAGTGTGATTCTGCTCTTTTTACCCGTCTTTTCCCTGTCCTTTTGGATTGTCTATCTTTTGGCCGGGTTTTCCGATATGGCCGATGGATGGATCGCCAGGCACTGGAACCTGGTGAGCAAAACCGGTGAAAGGCTGGACAGTTTTGGCTGTCGCCAGATAAGGATGTTTTTATGTAGGGTACGGTGTAACTAAAATTGTTTACACCGTATCCCTTTGTTACGCCACAAATTTGAAATCCTGCGGGTTGTTCCGTATTTCTTCCATCGTGGCAAGTATTTCTTTTTCGGTGGGAATGTCAATCATCCCTACCGCCGTAAAGTAGATGTCCACCTTGACATGGCTGTGACCGTCGGATTTGTCGCTGTTGTGGACTTCGATACGCTCAATCAGCGAATTGACAAGCGTAGGGGTAAGCTCCTTAATGTCGGTCATTTCCCGAAGTGTGCGGAGTACAAGCCTTAAATCCACTACCCGCTGTTCGGCATTCTGCAAGGTCTGGCGGTTTTCTTCCACTTCCTGCGTCAATGCTTTTTGCTCCTTTTCGTAACTCTGAAGCATTTTGGAAAAGCGTTCATCGGAGAGTACACCGCCTGCGTTCTGCTCGAACACCTTTTCAATCAGCCTGTCGATTTCCGCTATCCGCCTTGTGCCGTTCTCAACCGCCTGCTGGAGCTGTTTGTATTCTTTCTGCCGCATGGCGTTGTTTTTCTTTGCCTGCAGATACAGGAATACAGGCTCATAACAGCGGACAAAATTGGATAAGTTGCTGACAGCTTCCAACACAAGCCTTTCAAGGACAATGTCACGGATATAGTGCATGGCGCATTCCCCTCTGCCGGATTTATATTGGGAACAGCGGAAATGCTCCTGTTTCCTTTTCATGCTCTTGGCGGCGGCAAAGTGCATTTTCGCTTTGCAGTCATAACAATATACTAATCCCGAAAAGAGGCTTGTCCTGCCGGTTTTTGTCGGTCTGCGCTTGTGTTTCCGAAGCTCCTGCACC
>JALENG010000086.1 GCA_022767925.1 Clostridia bacterium | reverse complement strand
AGGGAGTATAATTCCCGGGAAAGTACAGTTTCCCCGGAATAAAAGAGGAGACAAGGTAGAGAAAGTGATGAATAGGACGGAATTTCTGGAAAAACTGACCGAAGAGAGAAATCTATCGGATCATGAACTGACGGCGCTGCTGGAGAGCGACGAATTCGATTCCGGTCTTCTGTGTGCGGCGGATAAAAAACGCAGGGAGATCTATGGGGATGAGGTCTATATCCGGGGACTGATTGAATTTACCAATTACTGCCGGAATAATTGTTATTACTGCGGAATCCGCAGGGGAAATCAGAAGGTCGAGCGGTACCGACTGAGCCAGGAGGAAATCCTCGCCTGCTGTGAGGAGGGGTACCGGCTGGGATTTCGCACCTATGTTCTGCAGGGGGGTGAGGATCCCTATTATACGGATGCCCGAATCTGCGGGATCGTCGCCGAAATCCGGAACCGGTTTCCGGACTGCGCCATTACCCTCTCCCTCGGGGAAAAAACGAAAGAGAGCTACTACTCCTTTTTCCGTGCAGGTGCCAACCGCTACCTTCTGCGCCATGAAACTGCCAATGAGGCCCATTATCGGAAGCTGCATCCCGACAGCATGAGTTTGCGGGCCCGGAAACAGTGCCTGTATGATTTAAAGGAGATCGGCTACCAGGTGGGATCTGGTTTTATGGTGGGTTCACCGTATCAGACAACGGAAAATCTGGTGGAGGATCTGCGCTTTTTGCAGGATTTGCAGCCGGATATGATCGGGATTGGCCCCTATATCACGCACAGGGATACGCCGTTCGCCTCCTTTCAAAGCGGCAGCCTGTCTCTCACCCTGCGGCTGATTGCCATTTTGCGGCTGCTGTTTCCCTATGCCCTGATCCCTGCCACCACTGCACTGGGCACCATTCACCCCCAGGGGCGTGAGCTCGGGCTGAAGGCCGGCGCCAATGTGGTGATGCCCAACCTGTCGCCGGTAGGCGTGCGGGAGTTGTACACTCTCTATGAGAACAAGATATGTACCGGTGAAGAGGCGGCCCAGTGCCGCGGCTGCCTGGAACAGCGTGTGCGCGCCGCCGGATACCGGATTGTGACCGCCATTGGAAACGCAAAAAGAGAAGGAAACGGTGGAGAAATACATAAACCGGAGAGGACTCTCCCGAAAATAAGGGGAGGGAAAAGGAAATAAGAGGAAAGGAGAGACAGAATGATTCTTTCTTTTGATGATGTCAGAGAACTGAAAAGAGAGGTGGCGGAAAAGTTTCCCGCTCCGGTACACTTTCATGATGGTTGCGGCGGGCAGTATTTTACGCTGGAGGCTCCGGATCCGGATCTGATTACGTTTATTACCCGTTATTGCACGGAGAGAAACCGGCGGGCTGTTTTTATCGGAGACGGCACCCGCTTTACGATTGAATAAGAAGGAATGGACACAGGACAGAAAACAGGTTGCAAGGAGGCAGTTGTGAAGAGTATCACAGAAAAATCAGAGGACCTGCGGGCCTATTTGCGCTCTCTCGGCAGTGTGGCCGTCGCTTTTTCCGGCGGCGTGGATTCCACCTTCCTGCTGCGGGTTGCCCACGATGAGCTGGGGGACAAGGTTCTTGCGGTGACCGCCTCCTCCTGCTCTTTCCCCGAGCGGGAACTGAAGGAAGCGCAGATGTTTTGCGAGCAAAACGGGATCCGGCACATCGTCTGCAAGTCGGAGGAGCTGGATATCGACGGATTCCGCCAGAATCCCAAAAACCGCTGTTATCTCTGTAAGCATGAGCTTTTTGAGAAAATAGGGGCCATTGCCAGGGAGAATGGGCTGGCCGCCGTTGCGGAGGGATCCAATATGGATGACAATGGCGACTATCGCCCCGGGCTGATTGCGGTTAAAGAGCTCGGGGTAAAAAGCCCCCTGCGGGAAGCGGAACTGACCAAGGCGGAGATCCGCCAGCTCTCGAAGCAGCTGGGACTGCCCACCTGGAACAAACAGTCCTTTGCCTGCCTGTCCTCCCGGTTTGTCTATGGCGAGACCATCAATGAGGAAAAACTCGGGATGGTTGATAAAGCGGAACAGCGCCTTTTGGATCTGGGCTTTCATCAGGTCCGCGTCCGGATTCACGGGAAAATCGCGCGGATTGAAATCGATCCCTCCGAATTTCCGAAAATCCTTCAGGCGGATATGGCAAAACAACTGAACCGGTATCTTTTGGGGCTTGGCTTTACATATGTAACTCTGGATCTTGGCGGATACCAGACCGGCAGTATGAACAAAACCTTGTAAAGGGAAGGCGGAGAAGGAAAGAATATGCTGAATCAGTTTTCAAGAACGGAACTCCTGTTTGGAAAAGAGGCCATGGAGAAGCTGGCTTCTTCCCGTGTTGCCGTATTCGGAATCGGTGGAGTGGGAGGCTATACGGTGGAGGCGCTGGTTCGCTCGGGCATTGGCGCGGTGGATCTTATCGACGATGATAAAATATGCCTGACCAATATAAACCGGCAGATCTATGCAACCCGCAAGACCGTCGGACAGTATAAGGTGGATGTGGCCGCCGGGCGGATTGCCGAGATCAATCCCGATGTGAAGGTGCGGACCTACAAGACCTTCTATACTCCTGAGACAGCCGGGCAGTTTCCCTTTTCCGAGTATGACTATATTGTGGATGCCATTGATACCGTAACCGGGAAGATCGCTCTGGTGATGAATGCCAAGGCGGCAGGTGTGCCGATTATCAGCTCGATGGGGGCGGGGAATAAGGTGGATCCCACCGCTTTTGAGGTGACGGATCTCTACAAGACCTCTGTCTGCCCGCTGGCGCGGATTATGCGGTACGAGCTGAAGCGCCGGGGCATTAAGAAGCTGAAGGTTGTGTATTCAAAGGAACCGCCGCTGACCCCGATTGATGATATGGCGATCAGCTGCCGGGCCCACTGTATTTGCCCGCCGGATACGGAGAGAAAATGCACGCAGCGGCGCCAGGTGCCGGGCAGCAATGCCTTTGTGCCGTCCGTGGTGGGGTTGATCATTGCCGGGGAAGTGATCAAGGACCTAACGAACTTTCACGCCCGGCCGTAAAAGGCGGAGTGGTTCAAAAAGGCGATTCCTTCGGATTCCCTCCCATCATTTATATAGGCAAAAGCCGGGACTGAAAAATTCCAGCCCCGGCTTTTGCCTATATTTTTTACAGAATATTCTCCAGCCGCAGTTCTTCGGTCTCTTTCAGGTGCTTCATGGCGTCCTCAATTTGCGCGCAGGTGGCCTCGGCCAGCCCTTTCTCTCCGTTTTTCAGATACCGGGGGAGAGCGGCCAAGTGCTCATCCATTCCCTCCAGCTCTTTATGGCAGAGAAAGGTACACAAAATGGTGTGATAGCCCTCCCACTCCTTTTGCAGCTGTTGGCTGGCTTCCTGTGCCAGGGCAAAATCCCCCTTATCCATCGTCTGCGAAATGGTCTGGATCTTTTCACTGATCCGCGCCGAGACCGTTTCGGACATATACGTTCCAAAAAGACACAGGAAAATCAGAAAAATCGACAGCAGGCAGGCAATTCCCAGTCGTTTCATCGGTTGTCCTCCTTTTTTACCAGCGTATACCCGCCCTGGGGGGTGGCCGTCATCAGAAAAATCTCTTCCCTTCGGGTGTTTTCCTGCCGGAGAACGGCCTCGACCCATTCCTGCGTTTTTCCGCACAGTGACAGTCCCCAGGAGGAAAATGTACCGTCATGGATCACGACCGCCTCGAACAGGGGCTCGGTATTGGAAATTTTCAGCATGGAAACGGTGGGCACTTCCTTTTCCGGTTTTTTGATGATGCTCATGGTACCATTCGTTTCCACAATGGCGTAGGCCACATCGGAAAGGGCAAAAATATCCTTTTGGCGCAGCTCCTCCCACAGGTCTTCAATCGTAATGCGCAGTTCGCGCATTTTCTGCTGATTGAGCTTCCCGTTTTCGATCAGGACAATCGGGCTGCCGCAGAGAAGCCGCCGGAACCGTCGGCTTCTCATCATGGCGAACGAGAGGAACAGCTCCACGGCGATCAAAACCAAAATGGGGAGAAGTCCGCTGACCAGCGGCTGGTCGGTATCCTGCATGGGAATGGCGGCGATATCGGAAATCAGGAGGGTGACGACCAGTTCACTGGTCTGCAGCTCACTGATCTGCCGTTTGCCCATCAGGCGCATACCGATCAGTATGACAAAATATAAAATCAGGGTACGGATCAGGGATATGGTCATACAGTCTCCTCCCGGTATCAACTTCTGTGTAGGAATCAGACAAAAGTAGTTTGCACCCAAAGAAAATGGTTATACATGGTATAAACCCGCCGATTTGCAGCAGAATACAGGGAAAAGAGGTGAGCGATGATGGAACAGAAGGCACAGACCTTCACCGCATCTTTATCGGAAAACCTGGAAATGCTGAAAAAACTGTTCGGCAATACCATGGACTATCTGCCGCGCACATTTCAAATCGGGGAAACACCGGCGGCCCTGATCACCATTGACGGCCTTGTCAATAAACAGACGATCGCCCAGAGCATTCTGCAGCCCATTCTCTCGGTTCCCATTCTGCAGCTGGGCGGCCAGCAAAAGCTGTGTTATATCCGCGACCATGCTCTGGCCACAGTCGAGCAGAAGGAAATTACCCAGCTGCAGCAGGGAACCGATTTGCTGATGGCCGGGTTTGCTCTTTTGCTGCTGGAGGGCGCCTCCTTTGCATTGGCTTTTGGCGTGCAGGGGTTTCCGCTTCGCAGTGTGGATGAACCGGCCAACGAGACCATGCAGCTCGGCTCCCGGGAGGGCTTTGTGGAGTCCGTCCAGGTAAACGTCGCCATGATCCGGCGCCGGCTGCGCACCCCGGACCTCCGGTTTGAATCCATGACAGTGGGAAAGCAGAGCCGCACCCAGATTGCCCTGTGTTATCTCACGGACCGGGCCGATCCCGCCATGCTGGAAAAGCTGAAGCAGCGCCTTGAAAATCTTCCGCTGGATAATGTGCTGGCCGTGGGGTATCTCGCGCCTTTTATCCATGGCAAAGGGGTCTTCAACGGGGTGGGAATGACCGAGCGGCCCGATACCGTATGCGGGAAAATCGAGGAAGGGCGCATTGCCATTCTGATCAACGGTACCCCCAATGTCCTGCTGGTGCCCTATCTGTTTATCGAAAATTTTCAGAGTTTTGACGATTATGCCATCCGGCCGTCCTTTGCGGTACTGGCCCGGGTGCTGAAATTTCTCTCCTTTTTCATTTCCATGTTGGCGCCCGGTATTTTTGTCAGCGTGTGTACGTTTCATCCCGAGCTTTTGCCCATGAACCTGCTGACCAAAGTCGCCCAGGCGATCACCCAGACCCCGCTCTCCATGATGGCGGAAATGCTGCTGGTTCAGATCCTGTATGAAATTCTGCGGGAGGCCGGCCTGCGTGTCCCCCGGAATTTGAGCCAGATTATCAGTATCGTGGGCGCCCTGGTCATTGGTGAGACTGCGATCAATGCCGGGTTTATCGGCGGGCCCACTCTGTTGGTGGTGGCCGTTTCGGCGGTGTGCAGTTATACCATCCCTTCTCTGTACGAGGTCGTGGCGATCCTGCGGATCCTGTTTATTCTGCTGGGGGGCACCCTGGGCTTGTGGGGAATCTGCGCGGCAGTGGTTATTCTGATGGTGGATGTATGCGGCGAAAGCCTGTATGGAATTCCGCTCACGGCGCCGCTGTCGCCCTTCTCCCTGCGGGGAATGCGCGATTTCCTGTGGCGGACAGGATGGAAGAAAATGGCCGGAAAGCCCTATCTGGTCAAAAACATGCCGGGAGCTCAGCACGAGGAGGACAGCCATGGGGACAAGTGACGGAAAAATTCAGGCATGGCAGCTGTATCTGCTGCTGTTTCTTTCCCGCGTAATCCTGCTGTTTACCGTGGATGCAGAAATGATGGAAGGAAAAAACCTGCTGTCACTTACGTTGTCCGCTGTTTTCTCCATGCTGCTCACCTTTATGCTGGCGGCCCCCGCTCTCTATGCGCACCGGCACTGGCCGCAGAAGAATCTGCTCGCCATCGGGGAGATGGCCTTTGGCAAAATGGGCAGGGATCTTCTGGCGGTTCTTTATCTGCTGTTTTTCCTGGTGGCGGATGGGTATTACCTGTGTGATTTCGGGCGCTTTTTGCAGGTGGAAACCGAATACGGCGCTTCGGTATGGGTGATTTTGGCAGCGGTTGTGCTGGCCACCCTGTATTGTCTGAAAAAAGGGCTGCAGGCCATCGCAAGAACGGCGGTTCTGCTGGCGGGTGCCATGATTCTGCTGCTGTTGCTGATGGTTCCCATCTGGATCCCGATGATGGATAGCAGCCGCACCCTGCCCCTTTTTTATGAGGGGACGGATCCGGTCCTCAGGGGCACACTGAGCTTTACGGCCCGCAGCACCCGCTTTGCGGCCCTTTTATTTCTGCTTCCGCAGGTGAAAGGTCGTGTGACCCGAGGATTTTTCTGGTGGAATATCGGGATCACAGCCTCATTTGTTCTGTTCTTTCTTCTGATTTCCTTCTGTCTGGGCGAATACGGGGCCAGCGTATCCTATCCGGTGTATGCGCTTCTGCAGCTGTTCAGCTACGGCCCCTTTACCCGGCTGGATGCGGTTTTTACCGGCGGATGGATTATGGCTATGATTATGAAGCTTGCGATGGACCAGCTGATGTTCGCCCTGTGCTTTCAGTGCTGTTTTCCCGGTGCCGGAAAATGGTGGCGGTATTGCGGGCCGTTCCTTGTATCCGGTGTAACAGCTTTCCTGTTTTTCCATACGGGGTGGCATGAAAAAATCGGTGCAACTGCCTTCTTCCTCACGGTCACGGTGCTGGTGCTGCTGATTATCCCCTGCCTTACCATCGCAGGGGGGATGGTGAGAGAAAAGAGAGGTGCAAAATGAAGCGGCTGCAAAAAATTATCAGCTTTTTTTGTGCGCTGTGTCTTATGCTGCTGACATCCGCCTGCAGCATAAGGGCTGAGATCAGCGATATGCTGATTTTCGGCGGAGTGGGGATCGACATGGAGAACGGAATGGTTACCCTCACGGTACAGGCCCAGCGTGCGGGAATGGATGAAACCATGATTGTACTGCAGGCCCAGGGGAGGACCACCTCGGAGGCCATGAGCAATTTGTCGGAGGAAACCGGAAAGGTGATCGTCACCTCTCAGAATCTGGTTTTTGCCTTGGGACAGAGCTTTATGGAACAGGGGAGAGCAACGGAGATTGATTCCTGCGCCCGGCAGCTGCGGATACGCCCGGATGTACTGATGCTCCTCTCCGAAACAACGGCCGCGGATATTATGAATGCCAGGGACGATAAGGGCGAGCTGATTCCGCTGGAAAACCTGCGCAGTATTTGCCAGAACGGCTTTCAGGAGGGAAAGGGGATCCCCGTCCGGGTGATGGATTGGTACAATGAGTTTTATGGAGAGGCCGGGACAGCCTTCCTGCCGGTGATCGGCTGCCAGCCGGGAAGCGGGTGGATCTATCAGGGAACGCAGCTGTTGATCGGGGGCGAGCCGCGGCTGCTGCTTGACCGGAAGGAAACCGGACTGTATGCAATGCTCAGCGGGGAGAGCGGCACGCAGGTTTACACCATGGCAACCAGCCAGGGGAAAAGCGCCAGCGGAGAGATTACGGCGCACACGGAAATGGAGCTGCAGACCGGGGAAACCTGGCAGATGAATTTTACCATCGAGGGTACCAATATCCTGTTGGAGGAGACGATGGATCCGGAGTTATTCAATTCGGCACTGCAGCAGGACTGCATGGCACTGCTGAAAAAAATGGAACAAAAAGACTGCCTGTCTTTCTTCTGGAAAAAGAAGCTGATAAAGACAGACAGCCAGTTGTTTCGGGAAGTAAAAGAGAAAGAAGCGGAAATTCCGATGGATTACTCGGTAAACGTATTGCTGCTGGAATTGCAGGAGGGCTGACAGGGGGAGGCCAGCAGCATCGCCAGCGTATCCCCCAGCATCGTAAAGGCGGCCGCCAAAGCGGCCAACTCGGCATCACTGTACTGCTTTCGCAGGGCAGCGGCAAAGGCGACCACCGCAGCAGCGGCATTTTCTCCGCACAAAGAACTCATAATCTCACATCCACTCGGTAAGTTTTCATCCAGTCGTTTACCTGCAGCAAATAGGCAAGCATCTGTGGGCCGGCCATCAGCTGTCCAAACCACGGCTGCCCATAATCGAAGGTCTCCTCTGTCAAAGCGCGCACCGCTTGGGGGGCGAGCAGCTGATGGAGGGGCTGGGAAGGATCGCGCAGTACCTGCACAAGATGCTCCCGCAGAAGAATTTCATAATCCGGATTGTGGGTCTTGGGATAGGGACTCTTTTTGCGGTACAAAATCTCGTCGGACAGCCATCCTTTTGCAGCATCGCGCAGCAGGCTTTTGGAGACGCCGTTGTGACATTTATAGGACCACGGGGTGTTATAAACCAGCTCCAGAATCCGATGGTCCGCATACGGAACCCGTACTTCCAGTCCGTTTGCCATGCTGCACCGGTCTTTCCGGTCGAGCAGGGTGGCCATAAACCAGCGGATATTCAGGTAGCTCATCTCCCGGCGCCGGGTTTCCGTCATGGCCTCGCCGGGGAGGGCGGGCACTTGGCGCACTGTCTCCTCATACCGCCGGGCGGCATATTCGGGCAGCTGCAGGATTTCAGCGATCTCCGGTTTTAGTAACGAGGCGCGTCGATGCATATCGGGCGACCAGGGGAATACCCGGGAGAGCAGCATTTCTTCGCGGTGGAACCACGGGTATCCGCCGAAAATTTCATCGGCACATTCTCCGCACAGAGCGACCGGATGATCCTGCCGGACCAGTGAACAGAAGTAAACAAGGGACGAATCCACATCCGCCATACCGGGCAGGTCTTTGGCGATTACGGCATTGTGCAGGTACTGAAAAAGAGTATCGCTGGCGCACAGCAGCCGGTGGTGCCGGGTGTGAAGCTGCGCAGAGACCTTTTGGGCCCAGGGATCATCGGCATCGGGCTGATAGGCGGTAGGGTGAAAGTAGGTATCGTTCCCCACAAAATCAAAGGAGTACGTGGCCAGCTCTTCGCCCTTTTTGTGGCAGTTTCGGGCGGCCAGGGCCGTCACCACACTGGAATCCAGGCCGCCGGACAAAAAGGTACACAGGGGAACATCGCTCTGCAGCTGCCGGTCAATGGTATCCTCCAAAAGCGCGCGCAGTTTTTCCACAACGGTCTCATAACTGTCCTCGCACGGATGACAGGGCAGGGTGTAATAGGGGAAGGTATGCAGCCCATCCCGGTTAAATACGGCGCAGTGCCCGGGCAGCAGCTCATGAATCCGATCGAATACGCCGCAGCCCGGTGTGCGGGCCGGGCCCAGGCCCCAGATTTCGCACAGCCCTTCCTTTTTCAGTATGGGGTTGATCCCCGGGTATTCAAACAGGGCTTTGATCTCACTGCCATAAACCAGCCGGTCATGGCTGAACGCATAGAACAGCGGTTTTACCCCGAAGCGGTCCCGGCAGAGGAATACCTGTTTTTTCCGGGTGTCGTCGACAACAAAAGCATAGATGCCGTTGAGCATCCGGGCACATTCTTCCCCAAAATGCAGGTAGCACTGCAGGACAACCTCGGTATCGCAGTGCGTGGAAAACTGTGTTCCCAGGCTTTGCAGCATACTCCGCAGCTCAGGAGCGTTGTAGACCTCACCGTTATAGATTATGGTGACCTCGCCCTCCTCCCCGGGCAGTGTCATCGGCTGTGCGCCATGTAAGGGATCCATAATCGCCAGGCGCGCGTGGGCCATGGCGGACTGGGCGGAAACATGGCATCCGAAATCATCGGGGCCGCGGTGCAGCAGGGTTTTCCCCATGCGCCGGGCCAAAGCCCCCCACAGAGCGCTTTCCGGAAGCAGAGAAGTCGTCAGATCACTGAATCCGGCAATTCCACACATAAAAAAGTCCCCCTTTCTGTCATTCAAGCGGCTCGCAAAAAAATGCCTACCGTATTGTATGCAGAAAAGGGGAAAGGTTGCGAAACATCATTTTTTGTTCTCTTTTTTGGGAAGTTCCTCTCCGGGCCTCTCTTTTTGAAGCTCGCAGATAATCCGTTCGGCCGCGGCCCGGCGGGCATTGGCTTCGATCGCCAGCGTCAGCGCCAGGTGGCGCAGGGCATCCTCGCCCTCCGGCAGGGTTTCCTCCACCTGAGCACATACCTCCTGCAGGGCAGTGGTCTGCACATCGAAGAATTTTTTATAGACGCTGTGCAGGTTGCTCTCCTCAATCAGCGGCTTTAACAGGGCCGAGATATCCTGGATGGACAGGACCTGCTTGAGCATACAGATCATCATCAGGGAGGCAATGTGCCGCCGGGAATATTTCTTTTTCTCCGGGCGGTCCAGAAGACCGTCTTTTACATAATTGTTGATCATGCTGGAGGTCAGCAGCCGCGTTTCCTCGCTGCGTTCAAACAGGGAGAGCATACTCTGCATATAGGTGATGACCTGATCCATATACAGATAGATTTCCGGCATCCGCTCCCACTCCACGGGATGCAGTTCTTTTCCCTGCTGCACCCAGTTTTCAATCCGGGCCTCGGCTCCGCTTTTTGAATCGGAAAGTTTCATTTGGTCTCCTCCTTGCCCAGGGAAACGGCCCCGCTTTCCTTTTCCTTTAATTCCCGCAGATAGCGGCTGGGCGGTACCCCTTTGATCTTTTTAAACACCCGGGAAAAATACAGCTGGTCGGAAAAACCGGTGGAAAAAGCGGCTTCTCCAACAGAGAGGTTATGGCAGCGCAGAAGGGTGGCCGCCTTGTTGATGCGGTACCGTGTCAGGTATTCATTCGGGGGCATCGAGATGTGCTGCATAAACAGCCGGTACAGATGGCTGCGGCTGATCCCGGCAAAGCCGGCGATATCGTCGATATCAATACCGCGGGAATAGTTGTGGTCGATAAACTGAATGGATTTTTTCACATACTCATACCCGCTTTTGTGAACCGAGACATTGCTGCCGAACTGCTCCATCATTTCCGCCAGAAATTCGAACAGAGCGGCGGTCATACGAGCTTCGTCGCAGGGACGGGGACCGCTGCGGTCCACAATTTCGGTCAGCAGATGGGCAAAGCGATCATCCTGGTCAAAATGGAAAATCGGTTCTTCCTTGGAAACACCAGTCAGGCTGACCAACCGGTCCGCGTCGGCCCCATTAAATCCCACCCAGCAGTAGGACCAGGGATCATTCTCATCCGCGCGGTAGCTCACCGTCTGGGAGGGGACAATCAAAAACCCGTCCCCTTTTTGCAGCGAATACTCCGTTTTTCCGTCGCAGAACACACCCTTTCCGTTTAAGATGTAATGGAACAGGTAGTGGTCGCGGATCGCCGGACCCCAGCTGTAACCGGGCTGGCAGTGTTCGCAGCCGCAGTTATATACCGCCAAACCCAGCGAATCATGCTGAGGGATTTTCAGTGAGAGCTTTGGGCTGGCAAAATCTTTTCCAGATTTTGTTTCCATACATCCGTTTCTCCTTCCTTGGGAAGAAGGCAGGAAAACCCGCCATTCTTTTCGATACATTCTTATTATAATGCAACAAAAATACATATGCAAGAGTTTCGGTGGGAAATTTTGCCCGTTTTCTTTTTTTGTGCAAAAAAGAAGAGAAAGAAGAGAGAAAATGGACAGAAAAAGAGAAGAAGGAAAGAAAATTCATTTTCGGATCAAAGTTTCTTTAAAAAGTGATTGAAATTGGACAGGTTATCGTTTATAATAAAACACAAATGTTCTTTTGGTTTATGGGAGTATACGTTTTTTCGTGTGGTCCCAAAATGAGATTCTTTCAGAATGGGGGACGACCTTTTTATGAGCAACATGGAGATTGCTCTTGTCGTGCTTTTGTCCGGTTTGGTCATCGTTTTTGCGGTGCTGTTCCTGCTGATCGGCATTGTAAAGGGATATGGGATGATCGTTCTGACTGTAACAGGCAAGAGAGAGGCGAAGAGGAAAGAGAAGGCGGAAAGAGCGAAGGCCACTGCCAAAGCAGCACAGAAAGAGCCCGCTTCAAAGCCTGAAGCACCGGCTGCTGTTCCGGCACCGGCTGCTGCCCCGGCTCCGGCGGCAGAGGCTGTGCAGGATGGTATTCCGGGCGATGTAATCGCCGCGATTGCGGCCGCCGTCGACTTTATGTATGGCACTGGTACGCATATTGTAGCTGGTGTGAAAAGGATTTCTCCGAATCGTTCGGCGTGGGCCAGCGCCGGCATGATCGAGAGCACCCGTCCTTTCTAAATAATAACTCCGGTATCGCAAAATCCGTACAAATTATGTTTTATGAAAGGAATGAATGCAAGTGGAAATCCTGAATGAATTGTGGAATTCTCTCGTTACGATTTTTACCAGCTCTGGTTTTGCCACGGCTACATGGGAAAACTATGTGATGATTCTGATTGCCTGCGTCCTGTTCTACCTGGCAATCAAAAAACAGTTTGAACCGCTTCTGTTGCTGCCCATTGCTTTTGGCATGCTGTTGGTTAACCTGTATCCCGGCATTATGGCACAGCCCTCGACCGAGATGGTGTCCATTGCGGACTATATGGCGGCCCACGATGGTGCGATGAACACTGGGTATGCCATTACGGTAATGGATGGTGTACAGTACTACAATGTTCCCACGACGGGCGGCCTGTTCTGGTATCTGTATCAGGGCGTTAAGCTGGGCATTTATCCCCCTCTGATTTTCCTGGGTGTTGGCGCGATGACGGACTTTGGCCCGCTGATTGCGAACCCGAAGAGCTTTATTCTGGGCGCTGCGGCGCAGCTGGGTATCTTTATCACCTTTATCGGTGCTATCCTGCTGGGCTTCACTACGGCACAGGCCGGTTCGATTGGTATCATCGGCGGTGCCGATGGCCCCACGGCAATTTTTGTAACCTCCAAGCTGGCGCCCGAACTGCTCGGGCCAATTGCAGTGGCCGCTTATTCCTACATGGCGCTGGTTCCCATTATCCAGCCCCCGATTATGAAGATGTTGACCACCAAGAAAGAGCGCATGATTGTGATGACGCAGCTGCGCCCGGTTTCCAAGCTGGAAAAGGTTATTTTCCCGATCATTGTCACCATTGTGATTTCCCTGCTGCTGCCTGATGCCGCTTCGCTGGTGGGTATGCTGATGCTGGGCAACCTGATGAAGGAATCCGGTGTGGTTGACCGTATTGCCAAGACGGCGCAGAACGAACTGATGAATATCATCACGATCTTCCTGGGCACGACGGTTGGCGCAACGGCTACCGGTACGGTGTTCCTGTCCGGCCAGACGCTGGGAATCATCGTCCTGGGCCTGTTCGCATTCTGCTGCGGCACAGCGGGCGGTGTCCTGATGGGCAAACTGATGTGCAAGCTCTCCGGCGGCAAGATCAATCCGCTGATTGGTTCGGCCGGTGTATCGGCTGTTCCCATGGCGGCCCGTGTGTCTCAGAAAGTGGGACAGGCGGAGAATCCGGCGAACTTCCTGCTGATGCACGCTATGGGACCGAATGTAGCCGGCGTTATTGGCTCGGCTGTGGCGGCTGGTGTGCTGATCAGCATTCTGGCTTAAAGCTTAAAGAACTATTTAGAGCGAAAGGCTTTCTCCTTTTTGGAGAAAGCCTTTTCTTTTTTGAATAGGGTTTTCTGCTTATTTTCCGGATCCATTGAGGGAGACATTCCGGTAGGACCGCTGGAATTTGGATGGGCACAGATTGAAGAAAAGAGGAATGCAGGCAAAATTTTTGCAAAAAAAGGACGCCTTTTCCCACAAAGCGCGGTGGTTTTGCTATAATAACCGTAAAGAAGAAAAGGGGGACAGGGAGTATGGCACGAATTTGTATTGTGGAGGATGATTTGCATATTGCGCAGATGATCGAAGCCACGCTGACGATGATGAACTACGACTGTGTGCGCTGTGAGGATGGAAAACAGGCGGTCGAGACGATTCTCAATAACCGGTTTGATCTGATCCTGCTGGACATTATGCTGCCGGAATTGGATGGATTTGGCGTTCTGGAAAAAATCCGCAGCCGTGAAATCCCGGTGATTTTCCTGACGGCAATGGGAAGTGTGAGTGATAAGGTGCGGGGATTGCGCCTGGGTGCGGAAGACTACATTGTAAAACCGTTTGAGGCGATGGAGCTATTGGCTCGCATTGAAGTTGTGCTGCGGCGTTTTCATACCGACGAATCTTCGATCCTGCAGTATGACGAGATTCAGGTGGATATTCAGCGCCACACGGTGACCAAAGACGGGGAGGAAGTGACCCTCACCCCCAAGCAGTTTGATGTGTTGGTTTTTCTGATGAAGCATGTGGATCTGGCGGTCAGCCGGGATCAGCTTCTGTCGGCGGTGTGGGGGTACGAGTTTGAAGGGGAGAGTCGTACCGTAGATATTCATGTGCAGCAGGTCCGCAAGAAGATGGGCCTTCAGGGGCGGCTGGTTACGATTTCAAAATTGGGGTACCGGCTGGAAAGCAGGAACAACCGATGAAGTTGTGGCAGAAAGTTTTTCTCTGTACGCTGGCACTGGTGATGCTGGCGGTGGATATTGCCTCTTCCGTGATCCTGCAGCAGAGCATTGCCGCGACGGTTTCGTCGGAAGAGCAGGCCGCCGTGCGGGAAAATACGCTATTGTGTGTGAACATCTCCAATAATGTCGCCTATAAACAGCTGCGGGAAGACCGGATCCAGCTGAACCGTGAACAGATCAATGAAGTGGTGGATGAACTGGTTCAATCCCAGAGCACCAGCGGGACAGATTTGTATGTCTATCTGGAGGAGGAACTGGTTTCGAGTAACGGGCAGACAGACGCTCTGCGCCTGCTGACGGGGGACTATCGGCTGCAGGTACAGGAAAGCCCGGGTTGTCTGACGGTAACGGTAGAATCAGAGACGGGAAACCACTTCCTTTTTGCGGGTTCCGCGATCCGGCTGGGGAATTCTCAGTATTGTCTGTATACTTGTAAGGATATGACCGAGATATACAACCGCTTTGATGAACAGTGGAATTTTGTGAAAATTATCAGCCTGATCTGCTCGGTCATCACCGCGGCGCTTTTGCTGGGGATTGTCTATTTTCTATTGGCGCCTCTGGGCCGGGTCAACCGCATGCTGCGAAAAATGGCAGAGGGCGACTATTCTCTGCGTATTTCGGAAAGGGGTTCGACGGAACTGAGGGAGCTGTCCGGTAATATCAACCTGATGGCGGCTTCGGTGGAGGAGAATGTAAATGAAATCCAGCAGATTGCTGATGGACGGAAGATGTTTATTGATTCGCTGGCGCATGAGATGAAAACCCCGCTCACCTCGATTTTGGGATTTGCCGATATTCTGCGGATTAAGCGGGAAGTAACACCCCAGCAGCGGCAGGAATACGCCGGGATTATCGTGGAGGAAGCCCGGCGTCTGCGCGGGTTATCCGGAAAGCTGATGGAGCTGGCGGTCATGCATCACACGGCGATGGATATTGAGAAATTGCCGGTGGCCGGTTTCTTCGAGGAAATCCGTCTGGCGGTTACTCCGGTTTTGGAAAAAAGAGGGCAGAAGCTGCAGGTTTTCTGTGGACAGGAAGTGGTGCAGGGGGACAAGGAACTGCTGAAATCCCTGTTCTTTAATCTGATTGATAA
>JALENG010000079.1 GCA_022767925.1 Clostridia bacterium | reverse complement strand
GTCATCCTGTAAAAACAGGGTGGGCAGCAGCCGGATCCCCGGGTTACCGCCACGGCGGGCCTCCAGTAAAAACAAAAAGGGGTCTTTCGTTTGCCGCTGTTGAACCAGCTGCAGCCGTTTGGGTTCCAGGGAAAAGGCCCGCAGGGTAGTCATCACATCCGTCAGCCGGTGAGGCCGGTGGCACAGGCACAACCGTCCTCCCCAGCGCAGGCAGGCCCGGGCCGCCCGCGCCAGATCCTCCAGCGTGCAAGCGGTTTCATGACGGGCGGTCTGCTCGCTTGTTCCACCGCTGAGAATTCCGGTGCCTGCCGCCTGATACGGGGGATTGCAGGTGATCAGGTGCAAATCCCGGGGGAAGTCCCCGTCCGGCAGGGCGCGGATATCCCCCTGCCGGATGGTCAGAAAATCCTGGTACCCGTTTTCCAGCGCACTGCGCCGGGCCAGCTGGCATGCCTCTTCCTGCAGTTCAATCCCGATTACCCGGGTCGGCCGGCACCGTTCGGCCCACCATAACGGAATGGTGCCGCAGCCGGTACCCAGGTCGGCGCAGATTTCCTTTGCCTTTGGGGCGGCAAAGTCGGCCAGAAGCAGCGTATCGGTATTAAAGGTGTGGCGCGGGGTCACATACACAAAGGTGTTTCTGCCCAGCGGTTCGCGGTGCGCGTCCGCCGGAAAACCGGTGCCGGTCAAATGAAATCCTCCTTACAGGGAAAAAGGACAGGGCCCATGGCAAAAGCGCCATCCCGACCCTGTCCTTTTCAGCTTTTGTAATGATCCGCCTCTTTCGAAGCGCCGTCCGCGGAAAAGCAGTGAAGCGAAAAAGCTTCTTATGCCTCCTGGGGGGCACCTACGGGGCAAACACCAGCGCAAGCGCCGCAATCGCAGCACAGATCCGCATTGATCTCATATTTGCCGTCGCCTTCGGAGATAGCACCTACGGGACACCCGGACTCACAAGCACCGCACATTACGCAGTCATCAGAAATTACATATGCCATGGAAAAAACACCTCCAGTGAATTTATACTGTTATTATAACATACTACCGGAAAACTGCAAGTTTTTTCTTAGGATTCCGGCGGAAAATCTGTGGTGGAAAGCATTCCCGAAAGAAAGTTTTTCTATGAAAACACAGGGGGTCTCTCAGGTTTCCTCGGGCGCCAGTTCGGCCTTTTTAGCTTTTTGCGAATCCGAGCGCAGAATCCGCACTTCTTTTACGGAGAAGACCTGCGGAGCGGCATCCGGATTTTTTTCCAGCTGCACCGTCACGGTGGCGCGCAGCAGGTTCTGCTCGGTCACGGTCCCCTTTCCGGCGGGGGTGACCACACAGGCACCCACCCGGGGGGTATTGCGCAGCATATCGAGATAGGAGGCCTGCTCGTATTTCAGGCAGCACATCAGTCGCCCGCAGGTGCCCGAGATTTTCACCGGGTTCAGCGACAGGTTCTGCTCCTTGGCCATTTTGATCGAAACGGGCTGGAACCCGCCCAAAAACGACGAACAGCAGAACGGCCGGCCGCAAATGCCCAGCCCACCCAGCATCTTGGCCTCGTCGCGCACGCCAATCTGACGCAGCTCAATACGCGTGCGGAAAACCCCCGCCAGGTCCTTGACCAGTTCGCGGAAATCCACCCGCCCGTCGGCGGTAAAATAGAAGAGGATTTTGCTGTTATCGAAGGTGTACTCCACATCCACCAGCTTCAGATCCAGCTTGTGAGCTTCAATCTTCCGGCTGCAAATCTCAAAGGCATTCTTCTCGTGCAGCTTGTTTTCGGCAACATGCTTCAAATCCTCTTCCGTTGCCAGCCGAAGCAGCTTTTTCAGCGGCTGTACAATGGATTCCTCGGGGACATCCCGGTTCTCCATGGCCACCTCGCCGCACTCCACGCCGCGGGCTGTCTCGACGATCACAAAATCGCCCTTTTTCAGGGCGGCGCCGTCGGGATCAAAATAATACACTTTTCCGACTTCTTTAAATCGGACACCAACTACAATTGCCATTTTTCAGGGTACCTCTTTCTGAAAGAGTCGCTGCGGGAAGGGCTTCCCGCATGTATAAAAACGCTTTTCCGAAAAAAGCGCAGTCTGCCAAAGAAAATTACCGGCCTGCAGCGGTGCGCAGCCGGGCGCAGAACCAGGTGACCAGCAGCGTGAGGTTGCAGTTCTGATCCAGATACCGCAGGGTGGTTTCCAGCAAATCGGGCAGCTGGATCAGCCGCTCGCGGGTCAGAGTTTCAGACAGAGCGGCCGCTGCCGGCGAGCCGAACAGCACCGGCGCGTGCAGGCGCAGGGCGCAGGCGTCCCGGGCGATCCACTGCAGCTGCAGCAGAATCTCGCGGAAACGGGCGCGGTCCTTGATAAACAAGGAGGAGAGCGCCATCAACTCGGATTCCCCGGGGGACAACAGGGCCATCGTCAGTTTTTCGGCGGTTTCCTCCGCCGATTCCCCCTCTTTTTCCGATAAAAGGTGCAGCAGCTTTCCCAAATTCCCGGCGCATGAAGGAATCAGGGAGCGGATCCGCGTGGGGTCCGCTTTCGGGGCCTGCTCCTGGGCGGCCACAAAAAGCTCCTCCCCGGATAGCGGCGACAGCGAGAGCAGCTGGGTGCGCGACTGGATGGTGGGCAGAACCGCCGAGGCGGAGACGGTGGTCAGCAAAAACAGCACATCTGCCGGGGGCTCCTCTAAAATTTTTAAAAGGGCGTTCTGGGCGGCGGGCAGCATTTTTTCCATATGGGAGAACAGGATCACCCGGCGCTTTGCCTCGCTGGGTTTTTTCGCGGCCCACAGCCGTAGCCGGCGCACCTCCTCAATGGAGACGGCCCCCGACTTCCCGCTGCCCTGTGCCACGGCGATATCGGGGTGCGAACCCGCCCGGCAGCGGATACATGCAGGACAAGCCCCGCAGGGAGCCTGCTCCCTGGGGGCTGTACAGACGGCAGCCTGCGCCAGAAGAGACGCAAGCGTATACTTCCCCAGACCGTCCTCCCCCTGCAGCAAAAGCGCATGGGGAAGGCGGCCCGCTTTCCAGGCTGCCGACAGGGTATCCCGTACGGCAGCGTTGCCATAAAAACCGGGAAAAAGCATGGATTATACTTTTTCGAAACGGTCGACGTTCAGTACGAAAATGGTGGAGCCGCCCACGGTGACCTCCACCGGGAAGGAGGAGTACATACCCACGTCCATCGTGGAGGTACTGGGCACAATCTGGGTGCGGCGACTGCTCTGCTTGCTGATAATCGCAATCACGTCATCCACCTTTTCCTCTTCCACACCACAGATAAAGGTGGTGTTGCCGGCCAGCAGGAAACCGCCGGTTGTGGCCAGCTTGGTCACCTGATATCCGGCACGGGTCAGATGACTGGATACGGCGTTGCTGTCGTCGTTGCTCACAATGGCGAGAACAAGTTTCATCATAATTTTCGACCTCCCGATTGGAGAAGTTTTGAGCTGCCCACGGCCAAATGCCAAGAGAAACTCTATCTTATTGTACCACTTCTATGAAAGAAAAGCCATAGGAATACAAAAATTCAGTCAAGTTTTTTGTAATTCTCTCACCCGGCATCACCACGGGCACTCCCGGAGGGCACGGGCAGGCCGATCCGGCGGCAATGTGCCCCACCGCTTGGGACAGCGGCACCGGTTTGCTCTCCCGCAAAAGGGCCTGCCGCGGAGTCAGCACGGTCTCGGGCAAAGACGGCAGAACGGGAAACACGGAGGGATGTTTCTCAAAATCCGGATCCCCGTCCGGCAGGGAGGTGATGGCCCGGTACAGGGCGGACAGGTCCTGCGGAGTGTTCTGGGGGGTGAGAATGCACACCACCCACCCGTTATCGGCGTATTCCGGCTCCACCCCATGCTGCCGCAGGTGCGCGGCGGCCTGCTCACCGGTCAGCCCGGCGGAAAGGGAGCAGAAACTCAGCCGGCTCTCGTCATGAGGGCCCCGGGGCATGGGTAGGTGCTTCTGTCGGCACAGCTGACGCAGCGGCTGCATCCGGATCAGCAGATCGGAAAAGGCGGCTTTCCCCTCCCGCAGAGCCCAGTCGACGGCATCGTCCAGTGAGGCCATTACCATATAATTGGGCGAGGTGGAGCCAAACAGGGCCATGGCTTGCTTGGCGCGCTCGGCATACCGGTATTCGCGCGCAAGAGGTGTATCGCCGATATTCAGAAAAGCGCCGCCGGTCAGTACCGGCAGGGTTTTGTGCGCCGAGCAGGCGCACAGGTCGGCCCCAAAAGTCAGTGGGTGCAGGTCCTGCGGCAGCAGCCCCAGGTGAGCGCCGTGGGCGTTATCCACCAAAAGAGGGACATGGTGTGCATGGGCCACCTGACTGATGGCCCGCAGATCGGACAAAACCCCGAAATAATCCGGGCAGGTCAGGTACACGGCCCGAATCTGGGGGTTTGCGGATAGGGCGGCCTCCACGTCCCGAGGGTCGATGCGTCCGGCAAGCCCGGGGCCGGCATCGGGCTGTGGCAGCAGCCACACGGGGGTGATATCCAGCAGGGCCATGGTGTGCACCGCACTACGGTGAATTACCCGTCCGGCCAGCAGTTTGCCCCCCTGGGGCAGGGCCAGCCGCAGCATGGCCTGCATGCATAGGGTACAGCCCCCGGCGGAGAACAGAGTGCGGCGGCTGTGGAATAGCCGGGCGGCCTGCTGCTCGGCCTGCAAAATGGGGCCGTCGGCCTCGAACAGACTGTCCGTATCCGGCAGTTCGGTCAGATCGAAATCGAAAACCGCCGGGGGGTGTCCTTTATGGCCGGGGGTGTGAAACGGCGCCCGATTTTTTTGCAGATGGGCCTGCAGGGCGTCGCGAAGCGGTGTGCTCATAGATGGAATTCCTTTCTTGTTCACGAAATTGTTGGATAGCGTCGATCGCCTGGGGCCACAGGTTCAGCAGCATAAAGAGATTGGGGATGGCCATCAGCCCGTTGAAAGCATCGCACAGAGAGAAGACCGATCCCTCGGGCAGAAAAACGCCCCACAGCGCGGCCCCGGCAAACAGCAGGCGGTAAATCCCCTGCCACCGGCCGCCGGACAAAAAGCACCAGGCACTGCGTCCGTAGCACTGCCAGGCAAACATGGTGGCCAGTGCGAACAGCAGGGTGCACAGGCTGATCCCCACCTGGCCCGGCATCCCCAGCACGGCGGAGAAGGTTGCAACACACCAGGCGGCCCCCTCGGCCGCGGCGGGATACAGACCGGAGGAGAGCAGGCACAGTGCCGTCAGCGTGCACATCAGGATCGTATCAATCAGAATCTGTACAATTCCCCAGTACCCCTGCCGCACGGGGTCCTCCTCCTGTGCACCGCTGTAGGCGAAAACGGCGCTGCCCAGCCCGGCTTCGTTGGTAAAAATGCCGCGGGTCACCCCCGTTTTCAGCGCCAGGAAAAATCCGCAGGAGCCCCCCAAGCCGATGGCCCGCCCATCGAATGCGCAGGAGAAAATGGAACAAATGGCCTGGGGAACCCGCTCCCGGCTGTTCCATAAAACCAGGGCGCACAGCAGCAGAAACAGCCCGCTCATCACGGGGACCAGCTTCTCGGTGATATGCACCGTGCGGCGCAGTCCCCCGAATCCCACGGCCAGCAAAATGGCAAACGCAATTCCCAGTGCCGCCGGGGGCAGTGACAGCGCCTGGGCCGCGGCTGCGGCTGCGTGGGACTGCGCCAGGCACCCCATTCCCAGGGAAGCGGCAATGCACCCGACGGTGAATACCCGCGACAGAATGGGGCAGTGGAGCCGGTCACGCAGGGTGACCATCGCACCGCCCAGCGGGACCTTTCCCGGAGAGGTGCGCCGGTTCTGCGCCGCCAGAATAATCTCGCACAACAGCGTGCCCATTCCCAGCAGGGCTGAAATCCACATCCAGAAAATGGCTCCTGGTCCACCTGCCAGCAGGGCGGCGGCAACCCCGGCAATATTGCCCGTCCCCACCGATCCGGCCAGCGCCGCAGACAGCGCTTGCGCTCCGGTTATGCCTTTTTGCTGGAAGGAGACCCGCACACGGGATCTTTTACATGTATATTTAATAGCTTTTATACAATAAGTAAACTGAAATCCCCGGCTTTTCACGGTAAACCACAGCCCGAAAAGCAGAATCAGAATCCACACCGGCCATCCCCACAGGATGGAGGACAGAACCGTGATGATCGTATCCAGCATATCCCCGCCCCCCTTTTTTGAACCATATGAGAAAAAAGGGGAGCACATGCCTGCGCATCCGGCGGAGAGAAAACCCGAAAACGGGAAAAAAGAAGCGCCCGGGTTTCTTCGGGCGCTTCTGGAAACGGTCAGGAGGGATCCGGCCCGCTGTCTTCCTCAGCGGTCTGCTCCGATTGGCGCGCAGCCTCTTCATCCATATGACGCACCTGTTCCTCTCCCTGATGGGTTTCTTCCTCCTCAATTTCCGCCCTGCGCAGCTTTTTGCGGCGGATATGCAGCGACAGCTTTTTCAGCGGGCTGCCGGTATCCTTTTTCAGCATCTGGTCCACGTCCACCGGCTCATCGATCATCTCGGGCGTGACGTGGTGGAGCTTCAGGCGATAGGCGACGTTTTGGTTAAACAGTGTGTATAGCACCGACATACTGGGAATGCCCAGCAGAATGCCCATGATGCCGAACAAGCTGCCAAAGACCAAAACGGAGAACAGCACCCAGATTCCGGGCAGGCCGATGCTGGTACCCACCACCCGGGGGTAGATCAGATTGCCCTCGATTTGCTGCTCGATCAGCGCAAAAATCAGGAAGTAAAGCACATAGATAGGGTGAACCATCAGAAGAATCAAACAGCCCAGAATGACACCGCAGTAAAATCCCACCATGGGGATCAGGCTGAGCAGCCCCACAAAACAGCTGATCAGCAGTGCATACGGAAGCTGCAAAATGGTAGTTCCCAGATAGAACAGCAGGCCGATAATCAGCGATTCGGTCATCTGGCCCGAGAAGAAGCTGCTGAAAATCCGGTTGCTGACGGCAGCCACTTCAATAATTCTCCGGGCTTTCTGTACCGGGAGAAAAGCGTACAGTATACTGCGGGTTCCCCGAAGCAGCCGTTCCTTACGCCCGAGCATGTAAAAGGAGAAAATCATGCTCATCGAAAGGGTAAACAGGACCGAGGCTGCCGACATGGCCACATTATAGATATTTCCCAGAAAATCAGAGGTAATCTGAGTGGCCTTGGTCAGAAGCGAGGACCAGTCGATTTGCAGAAATTGAATCTGATCACTGGTGATATGGTAATACGCCAGGGTTTCCTCGACCCATTTGGTGATCGAGGCCACATACCCGGGGACGTGGTCCGCCAGAATGCGCAGGGAGTTGATCAGCTCGGGCACGATAAACCACAAAAACAACGTCAGCAGCCCGAGAAGAACCAGAATGGACAGGAAAATACAGAACATGCGCCGGATGCGCAGCCACCATTTGTAATTTTTCCGGTTGAGGAAAAAGAAAACATGCTCTTCAAAGGCTTTGACGATGACATTGAGAATATAGGCGACAAAAATGCCGAACAAAAAGGGCGTGGCCGCATTAAGAAGAGAGAAAAAGACCGTGAGAAGTGTTTGGGTGTTGAACAGGCCGAAAATCAGAAGCACCGTAAAGGTGATAATCAGCAAAATTTTTCGGGTGACCGCTTTTCCGTATTTCGGATCGGCCAGCAATTCGGCCAGTTTCATAAAAATTCTCCTTTCAAAGCAGAGGTGGGAGCCGCCGGGAAGAGGCGGCAGAACGGGAAAATTCTTTTTTTATTATGCTATCTCTTTTGGGGGGGAAAGTCAATTACATGAAAAAATTTTACAAAAACATTCGGGAAAAGGGCGCAAAAAACCCAGCCCCCAAAAACACGCTTTCCGGGCTGGGTCGTTCCGAGAAAAGAAGAGACCGGTCATTCTGTCTGACCGGGGCGCACCGAACGGAGGAAGAAAAACAGACCGATGAGGAAAAACACCGCAATGGCGCCCACGCCCAGATTCGCGTTGCCCGTTATCTGGGAAACCGCACTGACCGTCAGCGTACCCAAAAGCGAAGCCCCCTTGCCGCAGATATCGAGCAGACCGAAATACTCACCGGATTTTTCCGGCGGAATGATCTTGGTAAAATGCGAGCGCGACAGGGCCTGGATTCCCCCCTGGAACATGCCCACCGCCACCGCGAGGATCCAGAAATGTACCGGAGAAGAGAGGAACACGGCAAAAACGGCAATGCCAAAATAGGCCAGAATACACAGGGAGATCAGGCGCACAGCCCCGTACTTGCGGGACAGCCGGCCGATGAGAATCGAGGACGGGAAGGCCACGATCTGGGTGGCCAGCAGCGCCAGCAAAAGCCCCGCGGTATCAAAGCCCAGCGCCGTTCCATAGGCGGTGGCCATATCGATAATGGTATATACGCCGTCGATATAGAAGAAAAAGGCCAGGATAAAGAACAGAATCTGTTTGTTCTTTGCGGCTTCTTTAATCGTATGCCACAACTGAGTGAATTCGTTTTGGTGGATTTTCTCCTCCACATAGTGCTTCTGCCGGTAGGAGTGGAGCAGCGGAATCGTGCAGCCAATCCACCAAACGGCGACAATCAAAAACGAGAGCAGCATCGCCTGCGCCATGGATAACCCCAGAAAATCGGCGCCCAGCACCAGCCCCAGGCACAGCAAAAAGGGCAGGCAGCTTCCAATATAACCCCATGCGTATCCCTGGGAGGAGACGCTGTCCATCCGGTCGTTCTCGGTGATATCGCCCAGCATGGAATCGTAAAAAATCAGGCTGCCAGAGTATCCGATTTTTGTGATGATGAAGACGATCAGGAACCACAGCCAGTGGTCCACAAATCCCAGCAGCGAGCAGCACAGCACCCCCAGCAAAACCGATGCGAAAAACAGGGGCTTTTTTCGGCCCCGGCGGTCAGAGACCGCCCCCAGAAGCGGACCCAGCAGGGCCACAAGGAAGGTGGCCGCCGCGGCCGCGTATCCCCAGTATGCCAGGTATTCCACCTGGGACAGCCCCGCCCCCTGGGCCAGGGCATTAAAGTAAATGGGAAGAATGGTGGACACCAGCAGGACAAATGCCGAATTGCCCACATCGTAAAGAATCCATTTTTTCTCCTGTGCAGTCAGTTTGAATTTCAATTGTCTTCCTCCTCCTGTGATAGCAGTTGGGACCCAAAGGTGTACCGGTACAGTGGGTTCAGGGGAAGGCGTCCCGCTATATTTTCGGGGAGTTCTGTGAGCAGCTCTTCCGCTTTTTCCAGGGCGGAATCATACAGCCGGATCAGCTTTTCACAGCTGTCTGCACACTGGGGATTGGGCTGCTCGTTGATGAAAAGCCCCCGCATTGTATGGTACTGGCCGGAAATCCGGAGAAGGAAAAAGAGGAACTGCCGCTTTCCTTTCCCGGGCGCACACAGCAGATTGTTGTAAAAAACCATCGAGCGTATCGCCTTATACAGCTTCTTTTCCGGGATATCGGGGAAAAAGCGGCCAATAACACGCGCTGCCTCCCGCGAGGGGTGGATATGATCCGTGAGCTTTTTTGACAGAGGATCGAATCCATCTCTGACCAGCAGGGCGCGGTCCAGCTCGACCTCAATTTCCGAGTGGCTGACCCCGCTCTCCCCGATTTTTTCGTCGATATAGCCGTGGCACTCCCGGTCAAGGGCAAAGTGGCACAGAAATCCATAGAGATAGGCTTTTTCCCCGGCGGAAGAGCCTCCCTGTCGCAGGGTTTCGATGGCCGTCGAGAAAAATTCGGTGCCCGGGCGGTCATGCATGACATAGCCCACCTGATTCACCGGGTTTTTGGTCAGTGGATGGTAGTAAAACAACAGATCCGGCCCATGCAGGCCGATGGAAAAAAGATCGCGGTGGGACTGGATTTCCTGTTTCTGCTTTTCCGGCAGACGCTTTAGTACGTCGTTTCCGAATCGGTAGTGGGTATAGGTAGAGGGCATGGGAATCGCTCCTTTCCTCCTGTTTTTGGGTTCCGGGCTTTAACCGGCGGCTCCACCTGAAAAGAATAGCAAGGGCTTGTAAAAATGCCGCCGGATTTGTGTAAAATTTGCGGGGATTTCCCGGTTTTCTTCCGGGCTCGGATTCTCGTTTAAAAAAAGAAGCCGCACCGGTGGGGGGACGGCTTCTTTCTCTGTGGAAGCAGAGGGAGTGGGTCAGATTTTGCGGATTTCGAACTGCTTTGCGTCAAAATCGCCGAACGGATGCGGGTAGATATACAGCCCCGCGTTCATCAAAGCGGCGCCGCTCATCACCAGGTCCATCGGGATATTCAGCCGGCGGTCCAGCTCCTCATTGCCCGTGTGCACATTGTTCAGTTCACCGGAGGTCACGCGGTATTTGGCATCTGCCTGCAGGCCGCGCAGTCGGATGCACAGCGGTGCGTCCGCCGGAACCGACTTCAGCTGGACGATGTCGAGCAGCGCTTCACTTCCGTCAGGGCTGGCAAACTGCCAGGCGGCGATATGACCCTGATACGGGCTGAGCAGCCGGTAATAGTTGCCACCGGCCACCAGATCGTACTGCCGCTGATAGATTTCAATCTGCTTTTTCATCACGGCAAGCTCTTCTTCGCCCACCAGGCTCAGGTCCAGCTCGTACCCGAAGTTGCCGGAGGAGGCCACCACCCCACGGGTGGTCAGCGGGGTCGAGCGGCCGGTGCAGCCGTTGGGAACCGCCGATACATGCGAACCCATGGTGCAGACCGGGTAGCC
>JALENG010000072.1 GCA_022767925.1 Clostridia bacterium | reverse complement strand
ACGGCCACGACGGTTTCATCGGGATCCATACTGCGCATGGATTCGTCCCCATAGCACCAGTCGTTCCCGGTGGTCTGATAGGATTCGGTGGTATGGGTGTGATAGATCAGGATGACCGGGGTCCCGTCCCGGGGGATCTCGGCATCAAAGGCATCCGCCTGTGCCTGATAGTCGATTCCCTCGGTACCCGAGCGGTCCAGAATGCGGAAACCGTTGGTGGTGCCCCCCAGAATCTGGGTTTCCCGGATGGCCTGTGTCTCCCGGTTCGGATCCGGGGTGGTCAGGGGCAGGGGGGTATTTTCGGGGGAAGGCGAGGGAGTGGACGAGGGGAAAACCTCGCCCTGGGGATCGGAGACGGAAGGGGAGGGAATCTCCTTCTCCGTCAGGCTCTGGGAAGCGGACTGCGGCAGATACAAAGACACCGAGGCCTGCGACAGGGTGGAGAGCAGGTCCTGCGTCAGGGGACTGAGGGTCAGGTATACGCAGCCGATGGCCACCAGTACGCTGCATACCGACAGCCCGTGAATGAGAATCCGGCCGGCCCCTGTGTGATTTTTGCTGCGGAATTTCTTTTTCATCATACGGTTTCCCCTTTCCCACTCCTGTCCCAAAAACGTATGCGGGAAAAAAAGAAAATATGAAAGCGCCCGGCTCCCCAAAAGCGAGAGCCGGACGCGAAAAGAGAACCATCCTGTCAGGAACCGGATTCATGGAAAAGAGCCGGGTGCAGGCGGCTGTAGTGAAAGATCATCTGTTGGGCAATCCCGGCGTACGGGCCGAAATCCTCCGGCGTTTTCCCCGGAAACCATTTTTCCATGGCCCGGTGCATCCACACGTCCATGGGAAAAGCCTCCAGCCGGTGGCAGCCGTATAAAAGCACGCACTCGGCCACCTTCGGCCCCACGCCGTGGATCTGCTGCAGCATCTCCCGGGCCTGGGGAAGGGGCAGAGTGCAGCAGGATACCGGATCCACCTGACCGCCGGTGACCAGCCGGGCGGCGGACAGCAGATATTTGGCGCGGAATCCGGCGCGCAGAGGGGCCAGATCCTCCAGCGAACAGGCGGCGAGCTGCTGCGGGGTGGGAAAATCAAAGCCGCCGCCGGGCAGCGGTTTCCCCAGAAGGACGCAGAACCGGTCGATAATCCCACAGATACGGGGGATGTTATTATTCTGTGAGAGAATAAAGGAACACAGTGCCTCCCACGGATCCTGCCGGAGAATCCGGATTCCGCCGGCGCAGGCGGCCGCCTCACACAGAAGAGGCGAAAAAGCGGAGAGCTGCCGGATAATGGCCGGATAATCGGTATCCAGATCGAGATAATCCCGCCACACCCGATCGAACTCCGCCGGCTCGCAGGAGAGCAGGAGGGTATCTCCCTGCCGGGTCACGGTCAGCGCGTGGTGCCGGGCGATGCCGCGGAAAACACCGGGCTGCGGCTGGGAGAAACGGAAGCACTGGCCGCACTGAAATGTAGCCGCCGGGTCAAAGAGCAGGGGCAGCGTGACCATCAGCGGTTTTTCTCGTCAGCCCTGGACGTATCCTGCACTTCGCGGCTGGTCAGATAGCGGATGGACCGCTCGATGGAATCCCGGGAGTTCCCCCAGTCGCCCCCGTTGTTGCGATAATCAAACATCCGGCAGAAATGCGTCACATCCTCGTTGACCTCTTTCAAATAGCCGCGGGAGAGAGAATAAACGACTTCAAAGAAAGCGGCGGCGTCCTTCTTCCCCAGCTTCAGGCCGGCGCGCAGCAGGGTGCGGCAGTGGGGCAGGCACACATACGGCTGTCCGGCGAAAAGCGCGCGGAACTCCGGGTCCTTCTGCCACATGGCCACCACCGTGCTGTTCAGGTGCTCCATGTTTTTTTCAATGTTTTCACAGATAAAGCAGCTCTTTCCCCGGCGGTCGATCGCGGGAATCACCTTTTTGGCGGCCTGCCTGGCGTCGGGGCGGGCATCGCCGAAAACCTCCTCGTCGATCTCGTGAAGCAGGCTCTCCAGAATCAGGGCCACGGACAAGCGGCTTCCGCGCTGGAGAATCTGCCGAAAATGCTCCTCACAGAAACCCTGGCGGTTGGTCTCGATGCGCACGTCGGGTTCCATCATGGCAGCGCCGGTGATATAGGTGGCCATGCGGTCCTCCAGCATATCGCGCATCCGGCACAGGGGACAGCCGTCCCTGGGTTCAAATACTTCATGAATCGGAATGGTGCAGATATCTTCACGCATAAGAGATTCCTCCGTTTTTCAGAATACAGGGCTCATTGACTTCTTCCCGCAGGGGAAGGGCCTTTGACCGTATTATATCACAGACGATGGGGGCCGCTCAAGCGATGGAAGAAAATCTACAAATTGTAAAGATAAAACGCCTTTTTTTGCTTTTAAAGAATCAAGTTTTCCTGGTTTTTGAGGGGAGAACTTTTGGTCAGAACGTTTGTGCTCGGGAAAATTTGGCGGTGAATGGCGATTTTTAACATTTTCCACCGGGTTTTCCACAGGGAAAACTTTTTCCACAGCCCGTGGAAAGCGAAAAAAAGAGAGAAATGGAAATACAACGGGTATAAAGCGAGAATTTCCTCGAAAAGGGACTTTTTCCTCTGTTTCTTTTTGGGGCTTTATGATATACTAAACTATGTATATGTACGCACACAGCGGTGTGCAGAAACAGAGAGAAAAAGTCCGATTTTTAGAAAGGATTGAATATACAGATGGAAAACCGCGAAAACGGAAGAATGCGCATGGAAAGAGAAGAACCGAAGGGAGAGAGAAAGGGAGGCGGGAAGTTTGAGGATGTGATGATCGGCCGCAACGCCGTCAGTGAAGCGCTGCGGGTGGGCCGGCAGATCGACAGCATCCTGGTCGCCCGCGGCAGCCGTACCGGCAGCCTGAGTGTGATTACCGCCCGCGCCAGGGAAAAGGGGATTCCGGTCAAGGAAGTGGACAGCAAAAAGCTGGATCATCTGTGCGGCGGTGCCAACCACCAGGGGGTGGCGGCCATCGCGGCGGTAAAGGAATATGTATCGCTCGATCAGCTGTTTCAGGAGGCGGAAGAAAAGGGCGAGGCCCCGTTTTTTATCCTGTGCGATGAACTGGAGGACCCGCACAATCTGGGCGCCATTCTGCGCACGGCCGAATGCGCCGGGGCCCACGGGGTGATTATTCCCCAGCGGCGCAGCGTGGGGCTGACCTTCGCGGTGGGCAAAGCCTCGGCCGGTGCGGTGGAGTATGTGCCCGTGTGCCGGGTGGCCAATATGGCCGCCTGCATCGATGAGCTGAAAAAGCGCGGCGTATGGATTTACGCGGCGGATATGGACGGCGAGCCCTGGTGTCAGGTGGATTTCACCGGAGCGGTGGGCCTGGTCATCGGCAGCGAGGGATTCGGCGTCAGCCGGCTGGTGCGGGAAAAATCCGATTTTGTCATATCTCTGCCCATGCGGGGCAAGATAAATTCGCTCAATGCGTCGGTGGCCTGCGGGGTGGTCTGCTACGAGATAGCACGCCAGCGTGCCGGGCTGGGGCGCCGCTGAGAGATTTGTGAAGGGAGTCTGCTTTTATGGAAAATGAAAAAAGACCCGGTACACCGGAAGAGAGACCGGCTCCCCCTCCGCAGGAAATGCCGGCGGGCCCGGCGCCTTCGGCCGGTGAAAAGGTTCGGTATGAGGAAAAAGGGGAGAAAAAGGGCGTTTTCGCACGGCTGAAAACGTGGAAAAACCGGAGAAAAGAAGAAACGTGGGAGGAACCGGTGGATGACATTTACTATGGCATTCAGTTCCGCCCCCTGGAGGAAAACGAGAACCGGGACCGGCGCACCATCAGTGGGCCGGAAGGCGACTATGCCGCACTGTTTACCCGGGAGGGACAACCCAATGAGGAGATGACCCAGCGGCTGGCCCGGCTGCAGCAGCAGCGCCGGGAGCGGGTGCGCGCCGCCATGGAGGAAGCCGGCGAATCGCTGGAAGAGGTGGATGCCGAATTCGGCTATGGTTTTGCCGCGGGGACAGAAAAACCGGAAAAAAGCGAAAAGGCAGAAGAAGAGCATAAGGACAGTATTCGGGAAACGGCTCTGCGCGATGCGCTGCGCAAGCCGGAGAAAGAGCCCGACCCCACCCCCGAGCCCATGAGCGAGCCACCCGCCGGATGGCCGGAAAATCAGGACGGCAAGATCTCGTTCTCGCCGGAGGAAACCCGCAATCATCCGGTGCCCCTGGAGACCGGGGAGCCGGAGAAAGAAGAGGACCTGCAGAGCCTGCTCTCCAGACTGGAAAAACGCAGTGACCTGCTGGTAGAGGACAAAAAAGAAACGGCAGATTTTTCTGCCGTACATAGTGGGGAAACCGTGCCCACCGATGAGGAAGCGGAGAAGGCCGGGGAAGAAACTGCGCCCGCTGATAAAGAAGGGGGGCAGGCGGAGAAAGAGACCGGTGCCCCTGCCGCAGAAGAAACATCCCCGCCCGAAAACGAAGAACCGGCCGCCGCGCCGGAAAAAGAGCAGAAGCTGCTTTTCCCCGGACCGGCGGAAAAGGAACCGGAACTGGAGGAAAGCAGCCCGGAGGGCCGGAAGAATGACCTGCTGTATCATTTGATGAAGGCATCCCCCGAACCGGAGAAAAAGGAGGGGGTCTATTCGCAGAACGACGATCTTCTGCTGCACTTGATGACGAAGCATCCCGTGCCCCCGGAACCCGAGAAAGCCGCCCAGCCGGTTTCCCGGAAGGAGGAAACGGTGATCTCCTTTGCCTCCCTGCTGGAGGGGAAGGGAAAAGAGGAGGACCTCTCCTCCCTGAATGAGGAATTGAAGCGGGCCTCGCACGTCTCGTTCGAGGATTTGCTGCGCCCCACGCTGCTGGATACGGAGTCCCCTCTCCCGCAGGAAGAATCGGAGGATGTCACCGGGCAGCCGGATCTCCGGCCGGAAGAGGTGCCGGAGGACGGCGGGGAAGAACCGGTGGAGATTTCCAGCTGGTCGGATGAAACCGGAAGGGAACCCGACCCTATGGAGAAAATCCGGCAGGAAGCCGGGCAGGAAATCGGGACGGAATCCGGGCGGGAGCCCGAACCGGTACCCGAGCCGGAAGCAGGACAGGAAAAGCCCGGGCAGCAGCCGGAAGCTTTACCCGGGGAAGAAGCCGAGCCGCCCCAGCCCGCATCGGAAACCGGCGGTGAACCGCAGGAAACGGAGACCCCAAAGGAGAAACCGGAATCCCCTGCCCGGGGGGGAGAGCCGAAGCGGATCTCCATTCCCATTGCACTCCCGGCAGCACCGAAAAAGCCGAAGGAGAAAAAGCCCGCCCCGGCGAAAACCGGGCGCAGCCGCAAAAAGGCCCACACGGCCCCGGATCCCACCGTTTACCGGGAACCGAGGCCCACGGCGCCGGTGCCGGAGGGAACCGACCTGCTGCAGGGACTGCCCTATGCCCCGCAGGAAACACCGGTGCATCTGGTACCGCTGGATGCGCTGGACTCGGCCCTGCGCGCGGAATTGCGGTGCTATGCATCGGAAAATGCTCCGGTGAAAAAGAAGAAGAAAAAAGAGAAAAACCGCAAAGCGGATCAGACCATGAAGGGAAAATTCTCGCTGGGAGGTACCGAGGAGGAGGGGAATGTCCCGGAGGAGGAGATCCCGTCCGATTCCGTACAGGAGGAGCTGGAGGATTACACCGGCGCGCAGGACATTGAGTCCATCCGCCACGAGCTTCGCGGCGATATGCGCGAGCTGCTGTTGCGCACGCTGGTGACCGGTATCTGCACGGTGCTGCTGATTGTTCTGGGCTTTTTGTGCGAATTCTCCGTGTTTGGCGATGTGATTGCCCCCGGAGTGCCGCTGTACATCACCTATATGGTCATGAATCTGGCACTGTATCTGGTAGCGGTTGTGTTCTGCCTGCGCACGGTGGGCAACGGTCTGAGGTCCCTTGTTCATCTGCAGGCCAGTGCCGACAGCGGTCTGGCGGCCGCGGTGGTGGCCGTGTTGGTGCAGAATGTGGTGCTGTGCTTCTGCTATCAGCAGGTTTCCTCCGGCAGCCTGCACCTCTATTCCACCCTGGCCGTGCTGGCCCTGTTCCTCAATTCCTGGGGAAAAATGTCCATGGTACGGCGCATCTGGGCTAATTTCCGCTATGTTTCCTCGGCGGATGAAAAGTGGGCCGTGCAGCTGTACGACCGGTACAATATGGCTCTGCGTCTCTCCCGGGGATGCGTGGCGGATGCCCCGGTGATCGCATACCAGCGCCGCACCAACTTCCTGTCGCATTTTCTGGCCCATTCCTATGATCCCGATCCGGCCGAGAGCAGTGCCCAGACCCTGGCGCCCATCGGGGTGCTGGCTTCGCTGGCGCTGTGCATCGGCTGCCTGGTGCTTACCCGGGATGTACCGTCGGCCCTGTCGGCTCTGTCGGCGGGGATGTGCGTGTGCGTACCGTTCACCGCCCTGATGAGTGTGAACCTGCCGGTGGCGCGGCTGTGCACCGCAGCCCGGCGGTTTGGGTCCATGATCTCCGGGTATCAGGCTGTGGACCGGTTCAGTCGGGTCAACGCCCTGATGGTGGATTCCCACGATCTGTTCCCTGAGGGCGCGGTGATCCTCAACGGGATCCACACCTTCGGCCAGCAGCGCATTGATCAGGCGCTGATGGATGCCACCGCCCTGATGGCGAAAATCGGCGGCGAGATGAACGATGTGTTCAGCGCCGTGATCCGCAACCGGCAGGAAGCGCTGCCCCGGGTGGAACGCCCGGTTTACGAGGATGGACGCGGCGTGGTCGGCTGGGTAAACGGGCGGCGTATTATGGTCGGCAACCGCGACCTGCTGGCGGCCCACCATATCGACCCTCCCTCCCGCGATTTTGAGGGTCAGCACCGCGCGGGCGGCAATGAACTTCTGTATCTGGCGGTGGGTGGCGAGCTGGTCGCTCTGTTCCAGCTGCAGTACCGGGTGGATGAGCGCCGGGTGCGCCAGCTGCAGCGCATGGAGGTAAACGGCATCAGCCTGATTGTGCGCACGCACAACCCGCACATCACCGGGGAATTCCTGTGCGAGCGGCTGCATCTGGATGCGAACAGCGTGAAAGTTCTGTCGGAGGATCTGGGGCAGGAGTACGACCGCGTGACGGAGGGAATGAGCGAGGAGGGCGAGGCCCTGTTTGCCACCCGCGGCCGTGCGGTCAGTATGATGCGCCTGCTGCCGGGCTGTGTGCGCCTGCACAGCCAGATCACGCTGCTGGTTGCCATGCAGAATGTCGGTGTGATTCTGGGCTTTGTCCTGGTGGCTCTTCTGGCCTGCTATTCCGGGATGGGGCAGCTGACCACCCTGTCCCTGCTGCTGTACGAGGGATTTTGGATTCTGGCCTCCCTTCTGGTTCCGCGCTTTCATAAGCCGTGAGAGAGGAAGCCGGCTTTTCCGGTGCTTCTTCAGAGAAATGGAAGATATCGCGTCAATTTTCACACAAAAGACTGTTTGTAATGGAAATATATTGACGAAAAAGTAGAGGTTTGTTATACTATATACAAGTGAAATCCATTCGAAAAGCGGCTGTGCTTCAAATGGAGAAAAGCGGAACGCCGGAAAAAGGAGGGGAGTGCAGTGAAAACGGAGAGGACACAGTATCCCCTGCTGGGGATGGCGGGGTTTCTTCTGGTGGCGGGCAATGCCATGTGGGCGGCATTTCTTGTCTGCGGCTGGTCCATCGGCCTGTCGGGCAGCCAGACAGAGGGGATTATGGAAAAGCTGCGGCTCCCGGTGATCCTGGCGGCCATGGGGCTTATCATGCTGCTGACAGCCCTGGGAATGAGCCTTTATAAAGATTGGAAATACCGTCGCCGCATTGAGGTGCCGCTGGTCTTCAGCCGGTTTGTGTGGAGCAGCCGGAACCCGGGGGACAGCGGACAGGAGGCGGTCCCACAGAGAAAGCTGCTGGGGGAGTACTGTGTGCAGTCGCTGCCCTGCCAGGTATTGTCGGGTTCCTCGCTTCCCGGGCGGACCTATTATTATACGCAGGAGCTGGACTTGCAGCAGGCGCGGTCCCTGCCCCAGCAGGCCACCGCTTTTGTCAGTCGGAAGGATCCCGGAGATTACATCGTTGTCGCCATGCGGTAGGCAGCCAACAGAAAAAGAAACAGACGGAACCGTGTTCGGGGGGGAGAAGAGGATCCCCGGCAGCGGGCCGTCTGTTTTTTTGATCGCTTTCGGGAGAAGTTGCCTAAAGTCAACCAGTAATATTCATGAAAATTAGAGAAAACGCTTTTTCCCTGTTGTAATATCTGTTCATTGACGATATAATTATGGCATGTTTGCAGGGTGCAATTGTAAAAAATCACTTGTTTTACAGAAAGTGCCAAAATACACAGCCTGCCCAATAGAAAAAGGCGGCGGCATTCGAGTTTGCATCCCGAACGGGAAGGGGAGTTCGTTAGGTTATGAAACAGTATAAGGCAAATCAGATCGTCAATCTGGCCATCGCAGGCCACAGCGGCGCCGGAAAAACGTCACTGGCAGAGGCCATGCTGTATCTGGCCGGTGCATCGGACCGGCGCGGAAAAGTAGGGGACGGCAATACGGTATGCGATTTTGATCCCGAGGAGATCCGCCGCGGCACCAGTGTCAGCAGTGCGGTGGCACCGTTTGAGTGGAAGAATACGAAGATCAACCTGCTGGATGCCCCCGGTCTGTTTGACTTTGAAGGCAGCCTGTGGGAGGCAGCCCGTGCGGCCGATACCATGCTGATCACCATCTCCGGAAAAGCCGGTGTGGAAGTGGGAACCGAAAAGGCATTTGCCGCGGCCCAGAAGCGCGGCCTGTCGAAGATTTTCTTTGTCAACGGCCTGTGTGACGAGAGCGCCCGTTTCTATCGGGTGTTCGAGGATCTGAAGTCCGTGTTCGGTCCGGCGGTATGCCCTGTGGTGGTGCCGTACATCGTGGACGGACAGGCGAATATCTATATCAATATTCTGGAATATAAGGCATATGATTACAGCGGAGGCAAGCCCGTGGTTGTCCCCATGCCGGATCTGGGCGACCGTCTGGAGGGACTGCGTACCGCCATTTACGAGGCCGTTGCCGAGACCAGCGACGAAATGTTCGAGAAGTACTTCTCCGGGGAGGAGTTCACCCCCGAAGAGGTCATCGTGGGCGTCAGCCGCGGTGTGAAGAGCGGCTCGATTATCCCGGTGTTCTGCGGCGATGCCCTGTTGATGCGCGGTATGGAGCAGTTTATGGACGGCCTGGTATGGCTGGCCCCCAAGGCCAGTGAAAAGGCCGAGGAGATCGGCGTGGATGTGGACGGAGAGCCGGTCGAGCTGAAGGTGAACGAGGATGCAGCCACTGCCGCCATCGTGTTTAAGACCGTGGCCGATCCGTTCATCGGGCGCCTGTCCTATGTGAAGGTGGTCAGTGGAAAGGTCAGCGCGGACCAGCCCCTGATGAATATGCGTACCGGTTCGGTGGAGCGCATTGGCAAAACCGTGATGATGACCGGTAAGAAGCAGGCGGATGTGGATTACATCGGTGCCGGAGACATCGGCGCTGTGCCGAAGCTCGCCAATACCCTGACGGGCGACACGCTGTGCGCACCGGCCCGCAAGGTGGTGCTGGAGGGGATTACCTATCCCAATGCCACGCTGGGCATGGCCATTGCCCCGAAGAAGAAGGGCGAAGAGGACAAAGTGGCCCAGGGTCTGTTCCGTCTGATTGAAGAGGACCCGGTACTGCGCTATGAGAATAACACCGAGACCCATCAGATGGTGATCTACGGCCTGGGCGAGCAGCATTTGGACGTGGTGGTGTCCAAACTGAAAGCGAAATTCGGCGTCGAGGTCACGCTGGAGGACCCGAAGGTGCCCTACCGCGAGACGATTCGCAAGACCGTGCAGGTGCAGGGCCGCCATAAGAAGCAGACCGGCGGCCATGGCCAGTTCGGCGATGTGTGGATCGAATTTGCTCCCTGCGACAGCGAGGGGCTGGAATTTGGCGAGCGCGTGGTCGGCGGTGCCGTACCCAAGGGATTCTTCCCGGCGGTGGAAAAGGGCCTGCAGGACTGCATCAATCACGGTCCGCTGGCCGGTTATCCGGTGGTGGGCCTGAAGGCCACGCTGTATGATGGCTCGTACCACCCGGTCGATTCCTCCGAAATGGCGTTCAAGACGGCGGCTTCCCTGGCCTATAAGGCCGGTATGCCCCAGGCCAACCCGGTACTGCTGGAACCCATCGGAACCCTGCAGTGCACGGTGCCCGACGGCAACATGGGGGATATTATGGGCGAGGTAAACAAGCGCCGCGGCCGTGTGCTGGGCATGGATCCCGCCGGTGCGGGCACCCAGACCATTTCGGCGGAAGTCCCCATGGCGGAAATGCACGACTTTACCACCTATGTGCGCCAGGTCACCCAGGGAAGAGGCAGCTATACCTTTGCCTTTACCCGGTATGAGGAGGCTCCGCCCATGGTGGCAAAGAAGATTATCGAGCAGGCAAAAGCCGACGGAAACGCGGAATAAAGCAAAGACAGCGGCGGGGCGCCGGAAAAGCGCCCCGCCCTTTTGCGTTTTTCACCGGGAATAAGAAGGCGCCTTTGCTGGAAACGGTTTTTCTTTGAAAAACGGAGGAAGTGTACTATAATAGGAGCGAAACCAACAGAAAGGACAAAATCCCATGGAACTTTATAATGAGCAGACCGAACGGTGGATGGATGAACATGTGGAGGAGACACAGCAGCTTCTGCGCACCCTGTGCCAGATTCCGGCGCCATCCCACCATGAGGAAAAGCGGGCGGAATTCTGCCGGGACTGGCTTTTGAAAAACGGTGCCGGGCAGGCCTGGATCGATGACGCGAAGAACGTGGTGTGCCCCTATGGGGAGGAGGGCCCCTGGCGGATCATGATGGCCCACACCGATACGGTGTTCCCCGATACCGAGCCCATGCCCATGACGGAGGAGGGGGATATCCTGCGCTGCCCCGGCTGTGGGGATGACACGGCCAATCTGGCGGTGCTGATGATGCTGGCCAAATACTGCTTTGCCGAGAAGCCGGC
>JALENG010000131.1 GCA_022767925.1 Clostridia bacterium | reverse complement strand
TCTCTCTTTTTGGAAGCTGGGTGCATTATAGCACGGTATACATATTAAGAAAATGGGTAAATAGGTATTTTCTCTTTTTTTTTCACAGGTTCCTTTTTTCTCATGGCCCATTTCTGGATAAAAAAGACAGCCTGCGGCATTCGCCGCAGGCTGTCTTTTTGTTTTCTTATCATGGATTAGACCCCACCGAATCCCATTGGTCATCCCTTCTTTTTCCAGGAAAAGCGGCGCGGGCTGTATACTTCCTGCATGGAGACATCGGTCAGTTTCCAGGGAAGCAGTAGCAGGCGGATTTCCAATACAAACCCGAATTCCCCGGGGAAGGGATCGGTCAGCCCTATTTGGTGGCAGGAGAGAATATGCGCCTGCATCGTACCAAGGTCAATCGAATAGGTCGGATCACCCTCCGGATGCAGCGCTTCTCCACAGATGGGATAGTACAGAATGTATTCCCCCTTTTGCTCCACCCGATCGCATACACCGGGGAACAGCTCGTAAGGAAGAAGGGGAGATGCCCCAAATATCTGTAAAAGGCCGGATAACTCTGCCGGAAAAGAATCACGGTTTTCTAGGAAATTCCGGACAAACGGTGTATCTGCCAGAGTAATAGCTTCGTAAAACTCCTGCGTTCTGTGTGAATCATAGCGAAAAGTCCATCCTTGCAGATGAAAATCCTGCATACTTCTCTCTCCCTTCGAATACCAAAAACGGTTTCGTTCTATTTATTAAATTTACCATGGGGGGAGAGGAAAGTCAAGAATACACAAAGGTTTTGTAAAACTCTTATCAAAAGAAGAGGCTGCACATTTTTTCGCTTTCCGGCATCCTTTGAAAATAGAAAACAAAATGAAAAAGGTGTGAGGAAACATGGAGGGCACATTTTGGGGGATCTTTCTGCCATTTGCCGGTACGGCGCTGGGTGCGAGCAGTGTGTTTTTTCTGCGGCGTGCGGTCAGCCCGCTGCTTCAGCAGGGATTTATGGGGTTTGCTGCCGGGGTGATGACAGCGGCCTCGGTTTGGTCACTGCTGATCCCTTCGGTTGAGCAGTGTGCGGAATGGGAAAACTGGGCGTTTGTACCGGCTTTGCTGGGTTTTCTCATCGGTGTGGGATTTTTGATGGCCGCCGGCGCCATCAGCCCCAAACTGGTGCGGGCCGAGGAAAAAACCGCGGCACAGGAGCATTGGCGCCGTACTTTGCTGATGGTACTGGTGGTTACCCTTCACAATCTGCCCGAAGGTATGGCGGTAGGAGCTGCCTTTGCAGGGGTGCAGAACGGCCAGGCACAGGCAGGCGCTATGGCACTTTCCCTGGGCATTGCGGTACAGAATTTTCCGGAAGGGGCCATTATCTCCATGCCCCTGCATGCGGCGGGAGTGAAAAAGGGGAGGGCCTTTTTGCATGGGGTTCTCAGTGGGGTGGTTGAGCCATTGGGGGCCGCGCTGACGCTCGTCCTCTCGTTTATCATGGTTCCCATTTTGCCGTATCTGCTGGCCTTTGCAGCGGGGGCCATGCTGATTGTGGTGGCGCAGGAGCTGCTGCCCCAGGCCTGCGGCGGCGAGAATTCCCGGCCGGGAGCCATCGGTTTTGCACTGGGCTTTTTAATTATGATGATCCTGGATGTCACGCTGGGATGAGAAGGAAGAGAAGAAAGGGATGGAAGAAAAATACGGTTTCTGCTATAATGCTATCATAAAAACCGAACAGAAAAGGGAGGAGCCGCCCATGCAGTCGAGCTGTGAATACTGCCGCAACTATGTCTATGACGATGAATACGACAGCTATTTTTGTCAGGTGAATCTGGATGAGGATGAGATGGAGCGCTTTCTCGCCTACAAGGAAACGGAATGCCCCTATTTCCAGTACGGCGATGACTATTCCATTGTAAAGCATCAGATGTAAAAAGTGTTCCCGGCAGGCAGAAAGCCGGGAACACTTTTTTTGGGCAGAATTTGAGAAAAAACAGATTCCTTTGATTTGTTTTTTACAAAGACCGAATACAATGGAAACATATGGGTGCGGCCGGAAAACGGCCACGCTTTTCAGAATACCCGGGTTTTGTGTCCGGTCCCTTTTGATTCTGTCTGTCCCTTTGTCGGATTCTCTCTCCCGGCAAGGGGATTTTGTTTTTG
>JALENG010000055.1 GCA_022767925.1 Clostridia bacterium | reverse complement strand
CGTGCCGCCGCCCAGGTCATAGACCATCACTTTCTGATCCTCGCCCTTATCAACCCCGTAGGACAGGGCCGCTGCGGTGGGTTCGTTGATGATGCGCTTTACATCCAGACCGGCGATTTTACCGGCATCCTTGGTGGCCTGACGCTGAGCGTCGTTGAAGTAAGCGGGAACCGTGATTACCGCAGAATTGACCGGCTCGCCCAGATAGGCCTCGGCCGCGGTCTTCAGCTTCTGCAGGATCATAGCGCTGATCTCCTGGGGGGTGTACTGCTTGCCATCGATGTTCACCTTGTAATCGGTGCCCATGTGGCGCTTAATGGACGAGATCGTGCGCTCGGGGTTGGTGATGGCCTGGCGCTTTGCCACCTGGCCCACCATGCGCTCGCCGTTCTTGGCAAATGCCACCACCGACGGGGTGGTGCGGGCGCCCTCTTCGTTTGCGATGACGACGGGCTCGCCGCCTTCGATTACGGCTACGCAGGAATTTGTTGTACCAAGGTCAATACCAATTGTCTTTGCCATAATTCATTACCTCCAAATTATACCGAAAGATTGATGTTCAATCGTAAAAACAGGGTTGCTCTTCTCAGTTTGCCACCTGTACCATGGCGGGGCGGACCACTTTTTCGTTCCGCTTGTATCCCTTCTGGTACACGGCGCTGATCACATTTTCGCCCAGGGTTTCGTCCTCGATATGGGAAACGGCATTGTGCAGATTGGGATCAAATGCCTCTCCCACTTCTCCGACCGCCGTGATCTTCAGCTTCGTCAGGGATGTCTGCATCTGAGTCTGTACCATCTCCACACCCTTGCGCAGATCCTCCACGCTGCATGCCTCCAGCTGAAGGGCACGCTCCAGGTTATCCGCCACCGGAAGAATCTCGGTCACCGCCAGCGAGGTGGCATCGTCGTAAATCGCGGCCTTTTCCCGCTCGGTGCGCTTACGGAAGTTGTCGTATTCCGCCCGCAGCCGCAGGTACCGGTCATTGAGAGCGGCCAGGTCCGCCTTTGCCTTTTCCAGCTCTTCCTTCAGCTTCTCGCTCTCCTTTTTCTCTTTGTGCCGGGATTTCTTCTCTTCCGCGGGTTTTTCCTGCTCCCCGCTCTCCGGCGTTGTCTCCCCGGCCGGGTTGGGTTCTTCTGCCGGCTTCTCAGGCGGCGTACCGGGCACTTCTCCGCCCCCGGTTCCGGTTACCTTCTCTTCTTCTGCCAAGGCTGATCGCTCCTTTTCTCTCTATTGTCTTCCTTTCTCTCCGCTGCGGCTACTGTTCTCGCAGAAGCGTCGTCAGCATCTGCGAAACCGAATCCGAAACATACGAGAGAACGGCTGTGGTTTTTCCGTAATCCATGCGCATGGGCCCGATCACGGCCATTCCGCCGGCATCCTCGTTTCCCACGCGGTACCGCACGGTCACCAGGCTGGAATCCACCAGCTCGGGACACCGGGTTTCGGGACCCACCCGCACCCGCACGGTTCCGGGATCCTGCTGCAAAAGGGAGACCACATCCCGCGGCCTCTCCAGCAGATCCATCACCCGCCGGGCACTGGACCGGTCGTACTCGGGATAATACAGCAGGTTCATCTGCCCGCTCAGGCACACCCGCGTCCAGATCGTATCGTTGACCACATCCAGCAGCGCCCGCAATGCCGAACTCATCAGCACAGCCATCTCACCGAACGAGGCCAGCAGCGACTGAACAAACGCCGGCGTGATGGAGGACACCGGTCTTCCGGCCAGCTTTCCGTTGAGCAGCCGGAAGAATACCCGCAATACGTCCTGGCTGAGATCGAAATCACAGTGGAAAATCCGCGATTTGATCGTCCCCGCCGAGCTCATCAGCAGGATCATCGCCGTGCGCCGGCCCACCTGCACAAACTGCACGCCGCGGATCACCGCCGAGCTGCCGCTGGGGGTGGTGGCCACGGCCGCCATCCGGGTCAGTTCGGCAATCACCTCCGTGGCCGAGCCGAGCAGCTTCTCCGGGTCAAAGGCGTTGGGCTGCAGGACCGAATCGACATACGACTGTTCCTGCCGGGTCAGCAGGGGGACGCGCATCAGCCGGTCGATATAAAACCGGTACCCCATCGCCGAGGGAATCCGCCCCGCCGACGTGTGCGGCTGCGCCAGAAATCCCATCTCGGCCAGGTCGGCCATATCATTGCGCACCGTCGCCGAGGAAACGCCCAGTTCCGCGGCGATCAGCTTACTTCCCACCGGGTCCCCGGTGAGGACGTACGCCCCGCATACGGCCGCCAGAATCTTTTCCTTTCTGGCACTGAGTTCCATTTCCTGTCACCTCCTGCTCCGGTCATTAGCACTCTTATTGATCGAGTGCTAATTTCTATATCTTATACTACTATTCCCCCGCCTTTTTGTCAAGTCCCAATTTGTAAACGATTTATGAAAAACGGGATTTCCTTCTTTTTCTTCTCTTTCCCTTGCAAGGCGGCGTGTGAAAGGCGGCGTGTGAAATTGTTTTTTCCATTTTTTCATGGTATAATCGTATCCATAAAGAAAGTACCCGGATTTCGGGTACACAAAACCGGCGGGCTTCGGTCCCGCCGCATTCCGATTTGCCGGGAGGGATTCTTTTGACGGATGCTGTCACTTTATCGTACATCAATCTGTATGCCATTCTGGGTTCACTGCCCCATTTGTGCGAGCTGGTCCCCGAAGCGGCCGAACTGGTAAAAGGAAAACCGGTTTCCATCGGTTTTCAGGTCAAGGGCGGCCCCTCGGCCACCCTGTGCTTTTCCGACGGGGCCTGTGTCCTGCGGGAAGGGGTGGACGATTGCGACGTCCTGCTGCCCTTTTCCAGCCCGGAGAAATTTAACGGCCTGATCGACGGCACCGTGACGCCGGTACCGAAAAAGGGATTTACCAAAATCCGCTTTCTGCTTAAGAACTTTACGGCCCTGACCGATCTGCTCACCCGGTACCTGCGCGCCGGGGAAGCGGACCTGCAGGACGAGACATTTTTCACCCGCAGCACCACGCTGATGCTGTATGTGATCGCCGGGGCCATCAGCCAGATCGGCAACCACGATAAAATCGGGCGCTTCAGCGCCTCCAATATCCCGGATGGGATCATCCGCCTGGCCATTCAGGGCGGCGCTGCGGCCACCATCCAGGTGAAAAACCATGTGCTGGCAACCGACCCGGTCCCCGCAGCCGATTTCACCGCCTGCATGGAATTTGCCGATATCCATCTGGCCCGCGACCTGTTCGACGGCAAGGTGAACGCCGTGGCCTGCATCGGCACCGGCGAGATCCGCATGAGCGGCATGATCTCCATGCTGGACAATGTCAACCGCATTCTGGACCGGGTCGCCCTGTACCTGGCGTAAAAAAGGAGGGTTACCACCATGAGAAAACTGAATTCCTACGAGAACAGCCGGGCCCAGTTTGCCCGCGCCGCCAAGGTCATTCCCTCCGGCATTTACGGCCACCAGGGCCCGGCTGAGGGCTGCTATATCCCCATCGAGGCCTTCCCGCTTTACAGCGACCACGCCCAGGGCTCTTATTTCTGGGATGTGGACGGGAACCGCTTTATCGATTATATGTGCGCCTATGGGCCCAACGTGCTGGGCTACAATGATCCCGACGTGGACGAGGCCGCCCGCCGCCAGGCGGAAAAGGAAAACTGCGTGACAGCCCCCAGCACGGTGATGATCGACTTTGCCGAGCTGCTGGTGGACACGGTGGCCAGCGCCGACTGGGCGTTTTTCGCCAAAAACGGAAACGATGTGACCACCGGTGCCGTGATGTGCGCCCGCGCCTACACCCACCGCAAGAAGATTGTATTTTTCAAGGGGTACTACCACGGCGTTTCCCCCTGGACCCAGAAAATCGACTATCCCGGCATTCTGGAGGAGGATGTGTGCAACAACCTCTATGTGGAATGGAACAACTTTGATCAGCTGTGCGAGGTGTTCGAGCGCTATAAGGGAGAGATTGCCGCCGTCATCGGCCAGCCGTACATGCACGGCAACTTTATGGATAATCAGATGCCCGCGCCGGGCTTCTGGCAGAAGGTGCGTAAGCTGTGCACCGACAACGATGTGGTGCTGATTATCGACGACGTGCGCGCCGGCTTCCGCATGGATCTGGCGGGATCGGACCACTATTTCGGGTTCGAGGCCGACCTGATCTGTTTCTGCAAGGCGCTGGCAAACGGCTACAATGTCTCGGCCCTGTGCGGCAAGGATTTTCTGAAGAACAGCATGAGCAGCCTGTCCTATACAGGCAGTTACTGGATGAGCGCGGTCCCCTTCGCCGCCGGAATCGCCTGCCTGACCAAAATGAAAAAACTGGGCATGCCCGAACTGCTGATCGAAAAAGGGAAAAAGCTGAAGGGCGGCCTGTTAAAGGCAGCTGCAGACAACGGCTTTAACCTGCACGTCACCGGAATCGAATCCCTGCCCTACCTGCGCATTGCGGATGATCCCTCCCTGCGCCTGCATCAGCAGTGGGTTGCCGAGTGTGTAAAGCGCGGGATTTTCTTCACCAACCACCACAACCACTTTATCAACGCCTCCCTGTCCGATGCCGATATCCAGGAGACCATCGAGGTGGCGGATGAGGCGTTCCGGGTGATCCGGGAACGGATGGACTGATTCCCCCGCCCGAGATCCCCGGGGATCCATCGAACCTTTTGCCTTTGTGAAACCGTAAAGAAAACCGGCGTGACGTTCTCTCCGTCACGCCGGTTTTTTCGGCCCTGTTCCCTTCTTTATCCGGATATTTTCCCATTTGCGCCAGCACCTCTCCGATATCCCCATGCGCCGGAAGGGGTGCTTCTTGCGAAAAAGTCCGGTATCCCCGGCCGTTTCTCACGCCCGGTGGACAATCCGCCCGCCGATCATGACCAGCCGCACCTGCCAACCGGCGTCCATCACCACCAGGTCGGCCCGCTTTCCGGGGCGCAGGCTGCCGGTCACATCCCCCAATCCCACCGACTGCGCCGGAATCAGGGTGGCCGAGCGGATGGCCTGCTCCGCCGGTACGCCAAAGCGAATCACCCGCCGCAGACATTCGCTCAGGCTGACGACGCTGCCGGCCAGCGTTCCGTCGGGCAGGGTAGCCTTCCCGTTTTCCACCCGCACCGCCTGTCCGCCCAGGGTATACGCTCCATCGGGCAGGCCGCCCGCCCGCATACAGTCGCTGATCAGGCAAATCCGGTCGCCGCCAAAAAAGGAGAACGTCTGGCGGACGACGGCCGGGTGAAGATGAACGCCATCCCCGATCAGTTCACAGTACCGGGCAAAATCCGCCGCCGCCCCGATCACCCCCGGTGCGCGGTGGGCATAGGGGGGCATGGCGTTGTACAGATGGGTGATGTGATCGGCGCCCTGGCGCAGGGCCTGAGCGGCCGTGTCGTAGTCCGCCTCGGTGTGGGCCAGGCTGACCGCGCACGTTTGGGCCGCCCGGCGGATAAAGGGCAGCGCCCCCGGCAGCTCGGGGGCCACATCCACCAGCCGGATCATCCCGCCGCTGACCCGGTTGATCTCCTCAAACAAGGGGATGTCCGGCGGGACGATGGCCGACTCGGCCTGGGCGCCTCGCTTTCCCCGGGAGAAAAACGGCCCTTCCATGTGCATCCCCCACAAAACGGCGCCGTCCCCTTCCGGAGAAGACCGGAAGGCGGCGAAATTCCCGGCGGCCTGCCGCAGTTCCGAGCGGGGCAGTGCCATGGTCGTGCCCAGAAAACCCGTCACGCCCTCCCGGGCCATCGCCCGGGCCATACGGCGCAGCGCCTGCGGGTCGGGGTCGCTGGCGTCGCATCCGGCGTACCCGTGGATGTGAATATCCAGCAGTCCGGGCAGCACATAGCCGCCCGCCGCGTCCACGCACCCTTCCCTGCCGTCCTCCGGCGAGGGGGCGGCGATGGAAACAATCCCGCCGTTTTCCACCTGCAGGGTTCCCCGGTAAAAGCCGCTCTCCGTGAACAGGATTCCGTTCACAATTTTCATGTCCCTCATCTCCTGTGGTTTTTTTCGGGCGCCCCGCTGCCCGTTGACATTTTTCCTTCCCCTCTCTACAATGAGAAGAGCCCGCCGGTGCTTTCCGGCCGGTTCACTCAGTAAAAAGGAGCGCCGTTTTTATGATACAGCCCATCTGCAAAGATCCCCTGTTTCTGGCCCGAAAGTCCCTGCCCGCCGGGCCGGAAGACCTGCCCACCGCCCGGGACCTGCTGGATACCCTGCAGGCCCACGCCGGGGAATGTGTGGGAATGGCCGCCAACATGATCGGGGTCTCCCGGCGGATCATCGTTTTCGAGGCCGCCGACGGCCCCATGCTCATGCTCAATCCGGAAATTCTCAAGCACAGCGACCCCTACTCCACCGAAGAGGGGTGCCTCTCCCTGCCCGGTACCCGGAAAACCCGGCGGTACCGCTCGATCAAGGTGCGCTATCAGACCGTGGATTTCGCCGTGCGGATCCGCACCTTTACCGGCTGGACCGCCCAGATCATCCAGCACGAGCTGGATCACTGCAACGGGGTTTTAATCTGACGGCATTCCGTCCGCTTCGCGGGCTTCCCGCAGCAGGTGGATATAGAAGTCCGCCGCGATCTGCCGCCGTTCCTCTGCCAGTTCTCTCCCCCGCCGGGTGAAAAAGCGGTCGTACATCTTTTCCAGCTTATAGGTATACTCCTGAAAAAAGGAGGGGGCGCTGTCCCCCCGCCCGTCCGAGATGTGCCCGTTTTCCAGCCGGGTGTAGACCGGCTCGCCCCATCTGCCGTTATACAGCAGCGTGCGGGCCATTCCCATGGCGCCGCAGACGTCCAGCTTGTCGGCGTCGAACAGGATTTTCGCCTCGATCGTCGCGGGCGGTGTCTCCTTGCGGTAGCGGTGGGTGCGGATGCAGTCGCACACCCTTTGGATCTGTCCGGCAGGGAATCCCTTCTCCCGCAAAAAGGCCGCCGCCTTTTCGGCGCCCACCTGGGCGTGGCACAGCTGCGGGTTCTCCGCCTGCTCGCGCCGCCCGATATCGTGCAGCAGGCAGGCAAGCGTCAGCACATCCCGGTCCGCCTCCGGCTGGGTGCGGGCAATCTCCCGGGCATGGTGCAAAACCCGGTAAACATGCTCCTTTCCGTGGGCGCCGTCGCTCTCGTCCATCTGGCTTTCCATATAGGCTTTTACCATACGGATGGTCTCTTTATCCAATGGGATCCCCTCCTTTTTCTTTCATTATATCCGATCCTTTTCCGATTTACCACCCCCTGCGGTAATCCGTCACCGGGAGAGGGATGTCATTCCCCCTTTGGCTCCGGTTCGGTGCTGTCTTCCAGTTTGCTCTTGAGCCCCTCGACGATCTTCGTGAGGAACCCGGGCAGCGGCACACCGATATCGCCGATGTTCTCAAGGATCGAGATCACCTCGTTGCAGATCAGCCACACAGCCGTCAGGGTGGCGATCAGCAGCGGAAGGTGCAGCTCAAAGCCCAGGGCCGCCCCGGCGTAGGAGAGCAGCCAGTCCAGCACGCTTCCCACGGCGATGAGCAGCCACATGCACACCTTCTTGGCGATCCCGTTGATGCCCGTATAGCTGCTGATCTTCTGCCCGCGCCGGTGAGCCGCCGCGATGCCGGTCATGTAGTCGATCAGGTTGACCGCCACCAGCATATACACCGGAACCGCCAGTTCTCCCAGCCACGAGGACAGCACGCCCAGGGCGGCCACCAGCACGGCTTTTACCGTTTTCATCCAGTCCATTTTTTCTCCTCCTTATTCCAGTACGATCTGCAGCCGGTCGATTCTTTTGCCCCGCACTCCGGCGTATCCGTCCATGCCGCCCGTTTTGGCGGTGCCCACCTGGTACGGGTAGTAGTTTCCATTCAGGGGCGAAACGCGGTACTTGACCGA
>JALENG010000034.1 GCA_022767925.1 Clostridia bacterium | reverse complement strand
CTCCACAATCCGGGCGCTCTTCTCCTTTTCCAGATCTCCGGGGGTGGCACTGACAAAAATCGCCTGATTGATATGCGAATAGAACTCCTCAAAATTCAGCGGCCGGTTGTCATAGGCCGACGGCAGCCGGAACCCGTATTCAATCAGGGATTCCTTTCTCGCCCGGTCCCCGGCGTACATGCTGCGTACCTGCGGCAGAGTGACATGGGATTCATCCACGAACAACAGGAAATCCTTGGGGAAATAGTCAATCAGTGTAAACGGGGCACTGCCCGGCTCGCGCCCGGACAGCACGCGGGAATAGTTCTCGATCCCTTTGCAGAAGCCGATCTCCTGCAGCATCTCCATATCATACAGCGTGCGCTGGCGGATCCGCTGGGCCTCGATCAGCTTGTCATTTTCCTTAAAATAGGCCTCGCGTTTTTCCATTTCCTCTTCGATCTCGCGCAGGGCGCGCATCATTTTTTCCCGCGGGACGATATAGTGCGAAGCCGGGTAAATGGCGATATGCTTCAGCTCCGCCTTAAACTCACCGGTCACGGCATTGATCTCCGTAATGCGGTCCACTTCATCCCCGAAGAATTCCACCCGCACCACGGTGTCACTGCTCTCGGCGGGCCAAATCTCCACTACGTCCCCGCGCACCCGGAATTTGTTCCGGGCAAAGCCCACATCGTTGCGCTCGTACTGCAGCTCGACCAGCTTTTTCAGCAGATCGTCGCGGTTTTTCTCCATCCCCGGGCGCAGAGAAATCACCATGGTGCGGTAATCAATGGGGTCACCCAGGCTGTAGATGCACGACACGCTGGCCACGATAATCACATCCCGCCGCTCCGACAGGGCTGCCGTGGCCGAGTGGCGCAGCTTGTCGATCTCGTCATTGATAGCGGAATCCTTTTCAATATAGGTGTCCGTCGTCGCGATGTACGCTTCCGGCTGATAGTAATCGTAGTAAGAGACAAAATACTCCACCGCATTGTTCGGAAAAAACGAGCGGAACTCCGAGCAGAGCTGGGCTGCCAGTGTTTTATTGTGCGCCAGCACCAGGGTGGGCCGGTTCACCCGGGCGATCACGTTGGCCATGGTGAACGTTTTTCCGCTGCCCGTAACCCCCAGCAGGGTCTGCTCCTTTTCCCCGCTTTGCAGCCCCTGCACCAGTTCTTCGATGGCCTGCGGCTGGTCGCCGGTGGGCTGATAGGGGGCAACCAGTTCAAAATGATCCATGCGAAAACCTCCTTTTTCTCCGATCCAAAGCGCCTTGCTCAGAACAAACGTTCCTCAGGTTATTCTACTTGATCTCCCCTGCTTTGTCAAGGAGTCTGCCCCCGGCGCACGGCTCTCATTCCGCAAATTTTTTGCAAATCCGTGGGGCTGCCGCGAAAAGGCCGGGCGGGAAAATTTCCCGCCCGGCCCTCTTGTGTTTTGAAAGACTCAGGACTTTAATTCCGACGGCAAATACGGTGTCGTCCACTCCGCCGTATAATCTACCCGGTGGTTTTCACGGAACAGCCGGGCCGCCTCCTCAAAGGGGATCACCTCTTCGTCCCGCACCAGCTGGGAGAAGAGAGCCAGATCGTGCTGCAATGCGTCAAGGGGAACCTGTCCTTCCCCATATTCCGCAATCGCTGTCCGGTACACCATGCACAATCCATAGTACCCGTTCACATCCTCCGGGGTCGTGCCGCCCGTTTCCCTCCAGTCGCTCATGTACAGGTAAACCGAAAACAGGCTGTCCTTCACTTTCTGACGGTCACTCTCCTCCGTCAGCTGGCAGGAGCCCACCGTCAGAACCGCCTGCCGGACGTGGTCGCCGGCTCTCTCCTGTGCCCCCGCCAACTGATCGCTTTTCTGCTGGTACTGGAGGAAAAGCACGAGATTCCCCACCAGAGAGAGCAGCAGCAGAGCCGCCAGCAGGAAAGATACGGTTTTCCCCGTCCCACATTTTTTCTCTTCCATACAGACACTCCCTTTCGGTAAATTCTGGTATTATCATATACTAAAATTCACTATATGTCGATACTATTTCCATTATTTTAAAAAAAATATTTATAATGCACAAAAAGCGTTTCTAAATAAAAAAGAGCCCCAAGTCAGGCTCTTTTTTCTATAAATCAGAATTTTATTTTGACCAGATGGTTAAACAGGGCGATAACGCGGCCCACCGCCAGCACCGCCAGCACGGTGCCGATTCCAATGCCCACCAGCCAGTGCCCGGTAACCGCCCCAATGCAGAAGGTGAT
>JALENG010000002.1 GCA_022767925.1 Clostridia bacterium | reverse complement strand
CACGGGTGACAAAGCGAAAAACGGCGGGGTAGGGGATATAGTCAAACTCGCCGGCGTAATTGACAATTTCGCCGTGGAAACCGCGCTTAAAGCGGTAGACCCCGTAATTCGGGTGGGTTTCATCGAAATAATAGGGGATGCCCTGAAAATCGTACAGCCGGTCACCACTCTCCAACGCCCAGCGGATCATTTCCCATTGCAGTAGGTAATTGGGCATGCATTCCCGGTGGAGAGAGGTGGAGGCGCCGTACACATAACAGGTGCGCCCGGCATACTGCACGGCGATGGCCCCCGCCAAAGGGATTCCCTGGTACTCGCACAGATACAGTCGGGCATGCTCCCCCAGGGCGGTCAGCATCCGCTGAAAATAGGTGCGGGACCGGGTTTGAAAATGATCCCGTGCGCCGGTCTCCTCCATCAGGCGGCAGAAATCGTCCAGCCGCTCGCAGCCATACGGCCGGCAGGTCACGCCCTTGCGCATGGCCAGACGAATGTTATAGCGCCATTTGGGGTGGAACGAGGCGAAAACTTCCTCCTCCGTGCGGCCCGAGAGGGGCAGCACATACTGACTGCGGCACTGAATCAGCTGCTCATTGCGGCGGTGCGCCGTAAAGGAAAAGCCCGCCCGCCGAAGCTTTTCAATGGAGGGCGCATCGTCCTCCGGAATCATGGGGTCCATTTTAAACAGAAACGCACGGTGCCGCCGGCACAATTCCCGGATGGAACCAGTCAATCGCCCCAGTACCTCTTCGTCCTCCAGATAGTTTCCTACCGGGCCGCGGGGCGCGTACAGAAACGAAAAGGGAAAAAGCGGAATTTTCCGGATCAGCACCTGCATGGCCGTGCAGACGGCGCCCGTTTCGTCCCACAGCAGAATCCGCTCGCAGCCCCATTGGCTTTTCACCTGCGCCCACCGGCTGCTCTGCATAAAAGAGCCCTGCGGATGGTGGGCTATAAACGATTCATAACAAGTGGTCTCCTCTTCTTCCCCGGCAGCGGTTCCCACGGGTTCACCGACTGTGCTGTACATATGTTTTTCCTCCCCTTTTTCCCACACGGTACTCTCAGTGTAGCGGAGACGGGGACAAGGAGTACGCAGGGAAGTGTAAAATTTTCGAAAAAGCGGGCTTTACGGGAAAAGAGGGAGCAGAACGGTGACCAGCACCTCGGCAGCGCCGCACAGTACCATAACCAGAATGGGATTCCACCTGCGCCTGCGCAGCAGATAAAGAGCGGCGGCAAAGTAGAGGACGGCGCGCAGATCCATATTCTCTGCGGCAAGGGAGAAGACGCCATCCACAAAAAAGGCGGACAGCAGAATGCCCAGCCCTGCCGCCGCAATCATCGAGACCACCGCTGGGCGCAGAGACTGCAGTGTGCCCTGTAAGAGCGGCAGACTGCGGTAACGGGTATACAAAGCCGCCAGTAGAGTGACCAGAAGGCAGGAGGGCAGCACGCACCCCAACGTGGCGGTTACGGCCCCCAGCGGACCGGCCATGCGCATCCCCACGAAGGTGGCGGCATTGATCGCGATGGGGCCGGGGGTCATCTCGGCAATGGTGACCAGATCGCTGAACTCCCCGGCGGTCAGCCAGGCGTGCAGCGTGACAGCCTGCTCCTGAATCAGCGGCATGGCGGCATACCCTCCGCCAAAGCTGAAAGTACCGATCTGCAGAAAGCTGAGGAACAGCTCCCAGTAAATCACGGCTTGGCCTCCTTCCGCATATGGTACCAGGTACGTACAAGGCCGAAAGCTGCCGTGCCCAGAATCAGAAGGACCACGTTGATATGGAAAAAGTAGTTCAGCACAAAGCAGGCGATCATCAGCAGAATGGAGAGGAGATCCCGGCCCTTCACAATTTTTCCGCCCATGTCCACCACCACCGAGGCGATCACCGCGCCCACACCGGCCCGCATACCCCGCAGCAGGGCCGCCACATAGGGGTTGCTGCAGAACGCCTGATATCCCAGGGAAATCACACTGAGCAGCAGCAGCGGCGGCAGAATGGCTCCCAGAACGGAGACCAGCACGCCGGGGACACCGCACAGCTTGTATCCCACCAGAATGGCGCCGTTCACCGCGATGGGACCGGGGGAGGACTGGGCGATGGCCACCAGATCCAGCATCTCGTTTTCCTCGATCCAGTGCAGGTCATCCACAAATTTGTCCTTGAGCAGGGTGATAATCACATACCCGCCCCCAAAGGTGAAAGCGCTGAGGTACAGGGTGGAGAAAAACAGTTTTTTTAATATAGCGCCCTTTTTCGGCGTTGGGTCCGGCATACAATTTCTTCCTTTCCGTATAGATTCAGTTGTTCTTTTCTGTTTTCAGCATACACCTTCTTTACATATATGTAAAATTGTATTATTTTATAAAATATATAAAGAAAAATGATGAAAAGGGGGGAGTGAGCTATGACTCTGCGCCATTTGCGGATTTTTGCCGAAGTTTTCCGCCAAAATAATATGTCGGAGGCCGCCCGGCAGCTGCACCTGACCCAACCGGCGGTCAGTATGGCCATTCGCGAGATGGAGGATTTTTATGGGGTGCGGTTGTTTGACCGGCTGTCCCGGCAGCTGTATCCCACCGGACAGGGAAAGACGCTGTACGAGTACGCGGTTCCGCTGCTCAGCCTGTTTGACGAGATGGAAACACGGATGAAAACGTCCGGCGGACCGCAGGTCCTCCGGGTGGGGTCCTCGATCACCATTGGCAGCTTTTTCATGCCGGGCTTTGTAAAGGAGTTTGCCCGCCGCAGCCCGGAGGTACAGGTGCAGGTACAGGTGCGCAATTCGGCGGAAATCGAGACGGCGCTGGTGGGCGGCGAATTGGATTTTGCCCTGATCGAGGGGCGGGTAAAAAACCCGTCCCTTCACAGCGAGCCCTTTCTGCCGGACCGGCTGTGCCTGCTGGCGCCGCTGGACCATCCGTTGTGCGGCAGGAAAGACCTGACCGTAGAAGAAGTGGCGGCCTATCCCTTTGTGATGCGGGAACCGGGCAGCGCCGGCTGGGCCATTTTGCAGGAGGTGATGAACCTTCAGGGCTGCACCGCCCGGATTGTGTGGGACAGCGTGAGCAACCGCGCCGTACTGCAGGCGGTGGCCGCAGGAGTGGGGCTCTCCCTTTTGCCCGAGCGCCTGGCGCAGGAGGCGCTTGCGCAGAAAAAGGTGTGCAGGCTTGGACTGGATCTGCCGGCCTTCTCCCGGGATTTTCTGATTTTGTACCACCGCAATAAATTCCTCACGCCGGCGATGACCGCGTTTCTCGACATGGTCCGCGCCTGGCAGGAATGAGGGACAAAACGAATTTTTTGACGGGACTTGACAGGGGAGCAAAAGGGGTATAATGGGAGGAAACAAAAAAAGGAGAATTTGTTTCCATCATGAGGGAGAAAATCATCGAGGAATCCATCCAAAGCCTGGAATACCACACCCACGGGCCGGTCACGAAGACCCTGATTCCTCTGGCGGCATTGGATGATGTGATCGGCGTGGTTGTATTCTTTACGGTGATTTCGGTGGTCAGCGCGGTCAAAGGGACCGAATCCGAGTCCGTCGGGATGATTCTTCTGTCGGTGTTCCTCCCCTTTGCTATCGGGATCGGCGTGGGATGGATGGCCTCGCGGGTTTTAAGGCGCGTCCAAGGGGAAAACGGGGCATTTGCTCTTTTTCTCCTGTTTCTCTGCCTCTCCACCGTGACCGGAATTCTGACAGACTGGTTCCTCTTCCATGCCTGGAAACTGAACTATATTCTGATCGGGATGTCCTTCAGCGCGGCCGTGGTCAATGGGGTGCCGGCGGAGAAAATGGAGCCGCTGCTGAAAAAATACAATCCAATTCTCGGCCTTTCGCTGGTGCTGGTGATTGTCAATCTGGGTATGCCCCTTGACTGCCGGCTGATGGCCAGCGCGGGACTGTTCACCGTCCTCTATATGGTTTCCCGCGCCGTCGGGAAAATCGGCGGCGCCTATGTGGGAGGAAAGGTGACCGAGGCGCCGGAAACGGTGACGAAGTACCTGGGCTTTACGCTGCTCCCGCACTCGGGGGTTTCTCTGGTGTTCACCGGGATTGCAGCCACGACCCTGAATGGGATTGACCCATCGCTGGCCGCGATTCTTCAGGGAACCATTGTGGCGGCCGCGATTCTCAATGAGATCATCGCGGTGCTGGTGGCCAAATATGCGTTTGTGCGAGCCGGTGAGATCGAAGGAGAAACACCGGGCGGAAAGTCTGCCCGGCGACAATAACGCTGCCCTATGGCGGCCGACAAAAAACAGGCGGTGTCCGCAATAAACGGGACACCGCCTTTCTTTTTTGAAATATGGGGAAACAGATGGAAAGTCCCGATTTATCGGGCTGCGCTTATTCCATCGAGACGATCACTTCCACCTCGCACAGAACGCCCAGCGGCAGTGCCTTGACGGCCACACAGCTGCGGGCCGGCTTGCCGGTAAAATACGTACCGTATACCTGGTTGAAAGCGGCAAAATCACTCATGTCGGCCAAAAAGCAGGTGGTTTTTACCACATCGGTGTAGGTACGGCCCGCTTCCTTCAGAATTTCGCCGATGTTCTTCATCACCTGTTCGGTCTGGCCGGTGATATCGGTGGCCAGCACCTTCCCCTCACTGGGAACGATCGGAACCTGCCCGGAAACAAACATCAGATTTCCGGCGACAATCGCCTGGGAATAGGGGCCGATGGCGGCGGGAGCGTTTTGTGTAGAGATCACTTTCAGCATGGCGGATTTCCTCCTTTTATTGCGATAGCATGATATTATTCTTCTCTATTTTATCATGTTTTTCCGTGTTTTCAACCGATAAACACCCGGGTGTGAAAAATTCCGGCGGGGGATATCTTTCCCCCCGGGAAAAAGTATGCTATAATCGCAATAGTATAGGCTGGTACAAAAATGGGCCGGCCAATTTATCAGGAGAGGAAGACAGCCTGTATGCTGACACCGTCGAAGAAAAAATTTATTGAATTTATGATGAGCGCGGATGTGCTCCGCTTTGGCCAGTTTGTAACCAAGAGCGGCCGCCATACCCCGTATTTCGTCAATACCGGCAACTACAAAACCGGGCTGCAGAGCTCGATGCTGGGCAGCTTTTATGCCGAATTGATTCACGAGACCGTGGGCGATGCGTTCGACGCCATGTTTGGTCCGGCCTATAAGGGGATTCCGCTGGTGACTGCCTGCTCCGGTGCGCTGGCCCGGGAGTACGGCGTGGACAAGCCGTTCTTCTTCAACCGCAAGGAGGCCAAGGATCACGGCGAGGGCGGCGTGATGGTCGGCTATAAGCTCAAGGACGGCGATAAGGTCGTTATCATCGAGGATGTCATCACCGCCGGTACCGCGATGCGTGAATCCCTGCCGATTTTGGCTGCTGCCGCCAATGTGGAGGTTGTCGGCGTTATCATTTCCGTTGACCGTACCGAAAGGGGCAAGGGAGATAAATCTGCCATCCAGGAGATCCGGGACGAGTTCGGAATCCCGGTATATCCCATTGTAACCGCCCGCGAGATCATCGATAGCCTTTATAATGTCGAGGTTGACGGCAAGGTTTACATTGACGACGCCATGAAAGCCAAGATGGAAGCTTATCTGGAGCAGTACGGCGTCAAATAAAGATCGATAAACGCACGCCACCAAGTTTGCAGAATCCATTTGGGGAAACGGAGAATACATATGGCCCGCAAAAAGAAAAATGATATGGCAATAATGATTGGCGCCATTGCTGTAACAGCGGTGGTGGCTGTTGCACTGATTGCTGTGCTGGTGGTGCGGGGAATGTCCGCGGGGAAGGAGTCTTCAAGCTCCTCTTCCAGCAGCGAAACCTCTTCTGAGACTTCCAGCATTTCTTCCAGCAGTGCGAGTTCTTCCAAAGCACCGTCCGGCCCCGCCGGTCCTGTTGTGCCGGAAATTTCCGACAAGGAGGACGGAAAGGATCAAAGCTCGGAATCCTCTTCCGAATCCATTTCCAGTGAATCTTCCTCCGCCCCGGCAACGTCCGCGCCTTCCAGCAGCTCCAGCTCAGCTCCGGTTACCACAACCAAAGCTCCTGTGACGACAACGGCTCCGGCTACAACCACGAAGGCTCCGGTTACCACTACAAAGGCCCCGGTCACCACTACAAAGACAGCGACTACACAGCTGGCGACTCCTGAGATGGAAATCGGTGTTGACGATGGCGCGATCTATGTTTCCTGGGATCCGGTAAGTCATGCTTCCGGTTATCTGGTGCAGCTGTTTGACGCTGATGATGAGTCGAAGGCGTTGGAGGAGGCTTCCCTTGAGGACGATGAGGATTATTATGCCTTTGATGCAGATCTGGATAAGGACATTGTCTACAAGGTAAAGCTTCAGGCTTTGGGTACCGGAGCCTACTATGATTCCAACCGCCGTGTGAAAACGGTTACGGTCGAAAGTGGCTCTTCCGGCAAGCAGTTGAGCACGCCCAAGAATCTGGAGGCTTATCTGGATGAAGGTGAGCTGACCATTGAATGGGATGCGGTGGATGGCGCTGTCAG
>JALENG010000155.1 GCA_022767925.1 Clostridia bacterium | reverse complement strand
AGGTGACATCCGGCACGCCGGCATCTGTTCTTCCGCCGTACTCTTTATAGCATAGATTCCGGTCCACGTTCCCCGTGACGCCGTCCACCGTCCCCTCGCTGGTGTACTGCCAGATAGCACAGTCATAATCGGGCTTTTCCTGTGTATAGGCAGCCAGCCACAGGTCATACTCCTTCAGGTCCTCCCAGTTCAGGCGGTTTTTCACAAAGTCCGGGTTGGTGTAGACCCCCGGGGTATAGCCCGCTTTCTCGATCTCCTCGCAGAAGGCCCGGATGCACGAAGTACGGAAAGCCCGGGTGGGCGTGATGCCGTTTTTCTGTGCATACTCGTCCGAATCATACTCATAATCCGAGAAGACCGGCAGGGTGATGCCCTCTTTGTAGGGCCCGACCACCTGCAGGCAGGCCCTCGCTTCCTCCCGCGCCTCCTCCTCGGATCGGGCGTACTGGAACCAGTATACGCCCACCGGCAGTCCGGCGGACATAGCCCCCTTCATGTGGCTCTCAAACCGGGCGTCCTGCTGGCTGGCCGTATTGCCGAACCCCGCGCGGACAATGGCAAACTGCACCCCCGCTTTTTTTACTTTCTCCCAGTCCACCGCGCCGTTATGGGTGGATACGTCGATGCCTGTTCCCACGGTTATTTTCTCCACTCTTCTTCCTTCCTCCATTCCCTGTTCTCCTTTTTCGCTTGTGTGCTTTTTCGGCCCCTGTGCCCCGCCCTTCCCCCTTTTTCTTCCTTTTCTGCCGTGCCGCTCTCCCCCCTTTTCATAAAGGGCGCTTATTTTCGCCCCCACCTTTTGATACTATCAGACGGTTTTGGGGGCAGCAACGCGCTTTTTGGGAAAAAGGGGCCATTTCTCCTCCTTTTTCAAAAATTCATCCGCCCGGATGGGGCCGTTTTCCGCACAAAAACCGGCCGTCCCCGCGGGGAACAGCCGGTTTTGCAAAACACTCTCATTTTTTCTTTTTCCGGTCAAAAGAGGGGTTAAAAGCATAGAAGTTCTTCGAATCCAACCGGTCTGTGAGCAGACGCATGGCCTCGCCGAACCGCTGGAAATGCACCACTTCCCTCTCCCTCAAAAAGCGAATGGGATCCGCCACATCCGGATCATCGCAGAAGCGCAGAATGTTGTCGTAAACCAGCCGGGCCTTCTGTTCGGCCGCCAGATCCTCCGTCAGATCGGCAATGGGATCGCCGCTGACCGCCAGATAGGCAGCAGTAAACGGAGCCCCACTGGCATCCGCCGGGTAAATTCCGGTGGTGTGATCCACAAAATACGCGCCAAACCCCTGCTTCTCAATCTCCTCGGCGGTCATCCCCCGGGTCAGCTGATAGACAATCGTCCCCACCATCTCCAGGTGCCCCAGTTCTTCCGTACCGATATCGTTCAGCACCGCCGTCAGCTCCGGGTAGGGCATGGTGTACCGCTGGCTGAGATAACGCAGCGACGCGCTCAGTTCCCCGTTGGGCCCGCCGTACTGCGCGGAAATCAATTTTGCCAGGGCCGCGTTGGGATTTTTGATCTTCACGGGATACTGCAGCCGTTTTTCATAGACAAACATCAGTCATCCTCCTCCCCCAGCTGCCACGGCCACGGATTGTTGATCCAGGCCCAGCGATTGGCCGCATCCCGGCTTTCACGGATGGGGCCGAACTGGCTCTCATATTGGGTGACCAGATCGGTCAGCTTATTCTGATAGTCGCGGTATTTCGCGGCCGCCTCCTGGCAGGTGGGGTGGGTATCCATATAGATGTGCAGCTCCCACATGGCAAAGCGCACCGCGTTCATCCGGCGCATCAGCCGTTCTCTTTCGCTCATCGTGTTTCCCCCCGTCCCCCCAGAAACGGTTTATTCAGTTCGGTAAACAGGGTTCCCATCTGCAGGGCTTTTTCCGGCGGATAGGTCTCTCCCCACTGTTGAAACGGTACATAGAGCATGGCCGCCACGGGATCCTCCGGCAGCGGCAGCGGTACCTCATTTTTCATACTTCCGTCTCCTTTCCTGCTGAAATAAAGGGGCGCTCTCTTGTCCCCTCACTGCAGGATATGTGGGAGGAAAAAATTTGGTTCCTTCTCCTTTTGAAAACCAAAACGCGGGCAGATAGCAGGAGCCCCGGCACGGTATCAAAATACCGCGCCGGGGCTCCTCTCAGACAGGGCCGCTTTCTCCCTCTTTGCCGTTTGGCTGAATAACCGGCAGCCGCCGGTGCC
>JALENG010000142.1 GCA_022767925.1 Clostridia bacterium | reverse complement strand
AGGGCGCGCCAGCACCGCTTCTTTCCCACAAAGAACAGGAAAACCGGTGCCAGCAACAGCATCTGGGGCTTGAGCAAAAGGGCAAAGCCGTACACAAGGCCGCACAGCGGGTACTTCTCCCGCAGCAGCAGCCACAACGACAGCAGCACGATCAGCAGACAGAAGCCGTCCGCCTGCCCCCATACCGCCGAGTTGATCCACACCGCCGGACAGAAGAGATACACGGTCATAAAAAACAGCGCCAACCGCCTGCCGGTTCTCGTCGCCGCCAGCGCGTACAGCATCCCGCCGCACCCCAGGTCCGCCAAAATCGAGGGCAGCTTTACCATCAGCGTGTACAGCGCCGTATCACTGCCGATACCCAGCGCACTGCGCAGTCCGTCCAGCGCGGTCAGGATGTACAGATAGCCGGGCGGGTAATCGAGGAACAGGCTGTCGTTATAATACACGTTGCCCATTCCCTGATTGCGCACAATCATGCCCCAGGCCTTGAAGGTATTCAGGTCGTTTTCATACCCGACGGTAAAAAGACCCAGCACCACCCGAAAGAGAAGGCCCGCCGCCAGCAGGCACCAGAAAACCGTTTTTTGAAAACGAACCTCCGGCTTTTCCCCGGCGATTTTCCTCCCCGCAAAAAAGCAAATGACCCCATACAGAAGGGCCGCGATGATTCCTGTCATATTCCGCTCCTTTTTCCTCTTCCCCAATGTGCTTTTTCAATTTTCAGGGGTGATTTTCCTAAAAAAACAGAAAATTCCCCCTGTTCTTTCGGCACTTCTTCTCTTATAATAGTCATGGTAGGGCAATTCGGCGGGAATGTCAAGGAAAAACCGTTTCCCGCGCCCTGTGTTTTGGAACCGATCATAGAAAGGAGTCTTTTCTGTGGAATTTGAAAAACTGCATGAAAATCCTTCTCTTCTGCACCCGGGGGCAGAGGAGAGCCGCGCCTATTATGTGCCCGCCCGCACCCGGGAGGAAGCCCTGGAGGGAACCTCCTCGCGGGTTTTGTCCCTGAACGGAACCTGGCTGTTCCGCTATTTTGACAGCTTTGACGAGGTTCTGTCCGAGGACGGCACCTTATTGCAGACGGAGACGGACTTCGATCAGATTCCGGTTCCCTCCTGCTGGCAGACGCTGGGTTACGACCGGCATCAGTACACCAACATCCGCTATCCGTTCCCCTTTGATCCTCCCTATGTGCCGCATGAGAACCCCTGCGGGCTATACCTGCGCACATTCACTCCGCCAACCCCGGCGCCCGGCGGGCGCTGCTATTTAAATTTCGAGGGGGTGGACGCCGGTTTTTATGTGTGGCTGAACGGCCTGTTCCTCGGCTACAGCCAGGTCTCACACAGCCCCACGGAATTTGATGTGACCGATTTCCTGCGGGAGGGCGAAAACCAACTGTGCGTGCTGGTGGTAAAGTGGTGCTTCGGCAGCTATCTGGAGGATCAGGACAAGCTGCGCATGAGCGGTATTTTTCGCGATGTGTTTCTGCTGTTCCGTCCCCGGGACTTCGTGCGCGATTTTACCGTGCGCACCGCGCTGCCCGGCACTGTCTCCGTCTCGGTACAGTGTGTGGGGAATCCGGCGGTAACGGCCACCCTGCTCGCACCCGATGGGAAGATGCTGTCCTGCTGCCCGGTAACGGACGGATCGGCCGTCTTTTCCGTCCACCATCCCGTTCTGTGGAACGCCGAAAACCCGGTACAGTACACCCTGCTGCTCTCCACCCCGGAGGAAGTGATCGCCCAGAAGGTGGGCATCCGGGAGATCGCCGTGCGGGGAGGCGTGGTGGAGCTCAACGGCGTGCCCATCCGTTTTCGCGGGGTAAACCGCCACGACAGCGACCCCGTGACCGGCTACACCATCAGCCGGGAGCAGGCCCGGCGGGATTTGGTCCTGATGAAACAGCACAACATCAACGCCGTACGCACCAGTCACTATCCCAACGCCCCCTGGTTCCCCCAGATGTGCAGCGAGATGGGCTTTTATCTGATTGCCGAATCGGATATCGAAGCCCACGGCGTATGCACCGTGATCGGCGGCCATTTTGATACCATCGCCCGCGATCCCATGTTCCGCGCCGCCATTCTGGACCGGGTACAGCGCAATGTGATCCGCGACAAGAACAACGCCAGCGTGGTCATCTGGAGTTTGGGGAACGAATCGGGCTACGGGGACAATTTTGTGCAGGCGGCCCGCTGGGTGAAGGAGTATGATCCCACCCGCCTGGTTCACTATGAGAGCGTGGGGTACGAGCCTTCGGATGAGGAATACGACCAGAGCTGCCTGGATCTGAAGAGCCGCATGTACGCTTCTCCCCAGGAGATCGACGCGTACTTTGCCGACCCTGGCCCCAAAAAACCCTTTATCCAGTGCGAATTTGTCCACTCTATGGGCAACGGCCCCGGCGATATCGAGGACTATATGCAGCGCTTGCTGCGCTATCCCGGCTTCTGCGGCGGCTTTGCCTGGGAGTGGTGTGACCACGCGGTCTATATGGGACGCACCCCCGATAACCGGGAAAAATACTTCTACGGCGGCGATTTCGGGGAATTCCCCCACGACGGAAATTTCTGCATGGACGGGCTGGTCTATCCCGACCGCACCCCGCACACCGGCCTGCTGGAGTATAAAAATGCCCTGCGCCCGCTGCGCGCCGCCTGGAAAGCGGCCCCCGGCGGGGAGATTGTGCTGACAAACCAGCGCGATTTTACCGAGCTGTCTTCGTATCTCACCGTCCGGTACGAGGTGCGCCGCAGCGGGGAGACTGTGCGGCAGGGCGAACTGCCACTACCCACGTTGCTTCCGCACCGGTCGGTCACCGTATCGCTCCCCTGTCCCTTGAAGACGGATGGCGACCGCACGGTGGTGCTCTCCTATTTCCTGCGGCAGGAGGACGGCGTTTTGCCGGCGGGCTTTGCCCTGGGCTTTGATGAGCTGATCCTCTCACAGGAAATCGAGATGCCGGTTTTCACCTGCGGAGAGACACCCACACTGACGGAAAATGCCCGCCAATTTGTGGTCACCGGGCCGGATTTCCGGTATGTCTTCTCCCGCCGCCGCGGCCTGTTTGACACGATGGTCAAGCAGCAGATTTCCCTTTTGTGCCGCCCCATGGAGCTGAATATCTGGCGTGCCCCCACGGACAACGACCAGTATGTGGCTGCCATGTGGCGCCAGGCGGGCTTTGACCGGGCCTGTCCCCGGGTATACGAGAGCCGGGGTGTGATCGAGGACGGCCGGGTCGTGATCACCTGCCGCATGGCCCTGTCGGCGGTTTATCTGGAGAATATCCTCACGATCGACGCCCGGTGGGAGATTGACGGCAGCGGCCATGTGCAGGCCAGCCTGCATGCGGTGCGCAACCCCCACTATGTGGCCAAGGGCATCCCCAATATCCCCGACGGGACGAAAATTTTCCTGCCCCGTTTCGGTGTGCGGCTGTTTTTGCCCCGGGAATTCTCCCGCTTCTCCTATACGGGATACGGTCCGCTGGAGAGCTACTGCGATAAGCACCTGGCCTCGTCCCTGGGATATTACCGCAGCCGTGTGGAAGACGAATGGGAGGGCTATTTA